>CASEAR010000042.1 GCA_949285835.1 uncultured Verrucomicrobiota bacterium
AGATCCAGCACCTGCACCAGAGATTCCACTTCCGTATCCGCTCCCTGCGCATCCGTAAGCACCCCGATCTTGCGGCCGGACACACCGAAATAGTCCCCTATCGAGAACCCGTACAGCTCTCGCAGCGCGTCCATGTTACGGCGCAGAGAAGGCCCCTGCTTAATCTCCGTACACGAATAATTCGGATTTTCCGGCATGTCCAGAGCATCCGGCGCGCACCCTAGGATTTCCGCAGTGCGCATCTTAAGCTCGTCGGTTTCCGCCTTCGTAAAGACAAAATGATCCGCAGGATTTCCGTCCGTATCCACCGTTACGCGGTAATGCGGGAATTCCCCGGTATCCGCTTTGCGACACGAAAACAGCCTTTTCACGTCCACGTTCTGCCTGGCCAGACGCTGACACAGGCTCTCCGAGGCCGCAAGCTTGTTTAAAAACGACTCCATGTGGCTGCCGTCGATAACATGCTCCCCGTCCGCAGACCTGAACACAAAATCCTCGCAGCCGAGCATTATGAGCTTGCGGGTAAGCTCTGAATCGCTCCCAACGTACTCCTCGCGTTTATTCCGCTTTATCATGTAGAGCGGCGGCTGCGCCAGATAAATATGTCCTTGCTCAACCAGCGGAAGCATCTTCCTGTAGAAAAACGTGAGCAGGAGCGTCCTGATGTGGGCGCCGTCTACGTCCGCATCAGTCATTATTATGATTTTGTCGTATCGTATCTTGGTAACGTCAAAGCGGCTCTTGCTGTTGGGATCGTCCAGTTCGATTCCGCCGCCTATCGCGGAGATAAGGCTCTTGATCTCCGCATTCTCGAGCACCCGTTCAATCGAGGCTTTTTCCACATTGAGGACCTTTCCCCTGAGCGGGAGAATCGCCTGAGTCCTCCTGTCGCGCCCCTGCTTAGCGGAACCGCCTGCGGAATCGCCTTCCACGAGATACAGCTCGCACTCCGATGCGTTGCGGCTCGTGCAGTCCGCAAGCTTCCCAAGGAAATGTATACCCTTCGCTTCGCCGCTGCCAAGCACCTCGGAGCGCACTTTTGCCGACGCCTTGCGCGCCTTCTGGGATCGAAGAGCCTTCTCGACGATCGCGGCGGCCACTTTCGGATTTGAATCGAAGAAATCCGAGAGGCTCGTACCCACCAGATTGTTTACCACGCCGTCTATGTCGCTGTTCCCGAGTTTTGTCTTCGTCTGCCCTTCAAACTGAGGATTCGGGAGCTTCACGCTTATCACGCACACCAGCCCGGAACGAATATCCTCGCCAGTCATGTTTTCATCTTTGGCCTTCAGCATGCCGCTGTTTCTGGCGTATGCGTTCACAACACGGGTAAGCGCCGTTCTGAAACCCGACAAATGCGTTCCGCCTTCCACGGTGTTTATGTTGTTGGCGAAGGTAAATATGGACTCGTCCCACTTGTCCTCCAGATACTGCATCGCCACATCCACCTGAACGCTGTCCTTACGGCCTTCTATCGATATAACCTTCTCGTTGACCGGAATCTTGTGCTCGTTAATGGACCTGATGTAGCCCGAAATCCCATCAGCATGCAGATATCTCTCATCTTTCTGCGTGAGCTCGTCTATGAACCTGATCTCCACCCCTGGATTCAGGAACGAAAGCTCGTTCAGCCTTTTGGAAAGCGTATCCCAGTCAAACTGGCACACGTTGCCGTCCGGCATCCTGAAAATCTCGTTGTCCAGACAAAACGAAACCGTTGTGCCGGAATCGGAGGGATCACAATCTCCTACCACTTGAAGCGGCTGCGTCGTCTTCCCCCTCGAAAATCTTATGCGGTAGACGTGCCCGTTCCTGCGGACTTCAGCCTCCAGCCATTCCGAAAGCGCATTCACACACGACACGCCGACGCCATGAAGGCCTCCGGAAACCTTGTACCCGCCGTTCCCGAACTTTCCGCCCGCGTGAAGCTTGGTAAGCACAACCTCCACCGCAGGCTTGCCTTCCTTCTCATGAATGTCAACAGGAATCCCGCGCCCGTCGTCTTTTACCGAACACGAACCATCGCGGTTCAAAGTCACGCAAATGTGTTTGCAAAAACCGGCCATAGCCTCGTCTATGGAGTTGTCCACCACTTCATAGACGCAGTGATGATAACCGCGCTCACCGGTGTCGCCTATGTACATCGCAGGTCTTACCCTGACCGCTTCGAGGCCCTCCAACACCGTAATCTGATCGGCGCCGTACTCCGAAACCTTCCGCTTCGAAAGTTCTCCGGAATCCGCGTTCGCGGCGGTATCCCGGACATCGTCTGTCATATCAGTCATTATTTGTTTCCTTAATGCTCCGCACGACGTATTTCCCCGCCGCATGCGCATGGCATATTTTACCGCCGTTTACTTTTAAACCGCGCGTAAATATAATAGCGCAAAATACGCACGAAGTCCATAAAAAACATGCGAACCGCACGCGCCGGTCATCCGATTGCGCACGTACAGGCCGCTTGAAGCCGCGTATGTTCATAAGCCCGCACGGCGGACGTGAATGCGTACGGAGAAAACTATGTCAAAGACTCACGAAATACCGATGACGCCGGGCATCAGGCAGCTCAAATCCGCCGGCGTTGAATACACCGCATCGCAGTACGCGTACGAGGAACACGGCGGCACAGAACAATGTTCACGGGAGCTCGGCATCGATGAACACCGCGTCATAAAAACCATCGTGCTGAAATCCGCCCCGCAGTCCCCGTTCATCGTCCTTATGCACGGCGACAGGGAAATCTCCCTCAAACAGCTCGCACGCATCCTCAACCTGCGCGCCGTGGAACAGTGCACCGTGCAGGAAGCACAGAAGTTCAGCGGGTATTTCGTCGGCGGCATCAGTCCTTTCGGCTTCAGACGCAGGGTTCCCATATACGCCCAGAAAACCATTTTCGATCTGGACTGGATAGTCATAAACGGCGGCGCGCGCGGACTCTTCGTCAGGATATCCCCTGAGGTCATCCGTTCCCTGCTGTCCCCGAAGGAAGTCGACGTGGCAAGGGACGAATAACAAGCCGCACCGGCCGGGTCCGGCCTCGAACCCGCACGAACTGCACCGGCTCAGGCCCCATCTCCCGGCCACTATAACAGATACCCTGCGGCTCGGAAATTCATTACATCTCTGTCGAAAACCGACCCCGGAGTCGTAAGCATATCCCCAACAATCGCGGAGTTCACTCCGCATTTCAGCGCCGCCGCCCGCACCTCTCCGGACATTGCTGCCTGCCCGGCCGCAAAACGAAGACGCACGGACGGCATCATCAGCCTGAACGCCGCGACCGTACGCACGAACTCCGATCCCGGCATCGGTTCGAAATGTTCCATCGGGGTGCCCGGAATCGGGCATAATATGTTCAGCGGCACGGAACAAACCCCCTGGCTTCTCAGCACTTCCGCCATTTCAACGCGTTGGCGCAGGCTTTCTCCCATGCCGAAAATACCGCCGCTGCACAGCTCCAGCCCTGCTTCATGAACCGCCTCCAGCGTGCGCAGCTTATCCTCGAACGTGTGTGTGCCGCACACGTTCGCAAAAAACGACGGCGCCGTCTCAACATTGCAGTGATAACGATCCACGCCCGCATCGCGCAGCATCGCAAGCTCACCAGCGGAGAGCAGCCCCAGCGACGCGCAAACCCTGATGCCCGTCCTCTCCCTTACCTGCGCCGCCGCCCGTGCAATTTCCGCAAGATCTTTCGGAGACGGTTTCCGGCCGCTCGTAACAATCGAAAAGCGAGACACCCCGCGCGCCGCGCAGGCCGCCGCCCTCTTAACGCACTCTTCCGCCCCCACGAAACCGAACACGGGAGCATTCGCGCCATGCCGTGCCGATTGGGCGCACCATTTGCAGTCCTCCGGGCATGCCCCGCTTTTCGCGTTTATTATCGAACACATCTCGAAGCGCCTGGACGCGCATTTGGACGTCACAGCGGCAGCGGTTTCCGCCAGTTTCTCCACAGGCGCGTATGCAGCAGCGCAAAGCACCGCTCCGGCGTCCGCCCGCCCGCCGCTGACCGCAGCCTCCGCCGCCTCAGTCAGAGCCTTTTCCGCCTCATCGGCTCCCAGTTCATACCTGCAGCTCATTCGTCAGTCTTCCCGGAAGCCCCGCCGCATATGCGGGAGTACTCTTCAGAAATCAGTTTTATCTCAGCCGCATACCCGTCGAGGTCATTCGGCGTCTCCAGCACGAAAGGAAGCGCCGACAGTCTCGGATCAGTAACCACGCGGATCAGCGCGTCAAGAGACAAAAATCCCTCACCTAGCTTCGCATGTCTGTCTTTGTGCGCCCCAAGTGTGTTCAGACTGCCGTTCAGATGGACGGCTTTAAGCCTGTCAAGCCCAAGCACGGAGTCAAACTCTTTTAGAACCCCGTCCATGTCCTCCGCAATGTCATACCCGCCGTCCCAGACATGGCACGTGTCGAGACACACACCGAGACTTTCTCCGCACTCGGCCGTATCGATTATGCGCCGCAGTTCCTCAAAGCTGCGCCCCACCTCGCTTCCTTTCCCTGCCATGGTTTCCAGAAGCACCGTGGTGTGCGGAGCCGAAGGCACGGCCCTGTCGAGCATTTCAGCAATCAGACGTATGCCTTCATCCGCCCCCTGCCCGACGTGCGACCCCGGGTGAAAATTGTACAGATTGCCGGGAATGCACTCCATCCTGGCGAGGTCATCGCAAATCGTTGCCGATGAAAATTCCCGTACTCGCGCGTCCGCAGCGCACGCGTTGAGCGTGTAAGGCGCATGTGCAATCACCGGACCGATACCATTGGCTCCGCAGATGGAGATGAATTCACTGACATCGTCAGGATCAACGGCTTTAGCGGCTCCCCCTCGCGGATTTCTTGTAAAAAACTGAAACGTATTCGCCCCGATCGACAGCGCCGTGCGCGCCATTGCCGCATACCCGCCCGCACTCGAAAGGTGACACCCTATTTTAAGCATAACACATCCTCACCGGCACGCCGTATTCGCAAAGACGCGCCTTTATTTCACAGACCCCGTATTCGCCGGAATGAAGAATGCCAGCCACAATCGCCGCATCGGCGTGCCCCTCAGTAAAAGCGTCCCTGATATGCTCCGGATTCCCGGCTCCGCCGGAAGCCACCACCGGCACGCTCACGGCATCGGCAATCATACGCGTTATCTCCAGATTAAAGCCTTTGTGTGTGCCGTCGGCGTCAACCGAATTCACAACAATCTCACCCACGCCTTCAGCCTCGGCGCGCTTCGCCCATTCCACCGCGTCAAGCCCGGAACGCACGCGGAAACCGTGCGTCGTCACCTCATACCCGGAAGGAAATGCCCCACCGCGTTCAGTCTTCACAGGATCCATCCCCAAAACTATGCACTGCGAGCCGAACCTCCGGGCCCCCTGCCCTATTATTTCCGGCTTCTTTACCGCCAGAGTGTTAACAGAAACCTTTTCAGCTCCCGCATCAAGCACGGCAGCCATGTCCTCAAGGGATGACACCCCGCCGCCGACAGCGAACGGAATGTGCACCGCCGCGGCCACCGAAGCGACCATTTCAAGGTCAGTCCCGCGCCCCTCGGCAGACGCCGTTATGTCGTAAACCACGAGCTCGTCGCACCCGTCGTCGTAATACTTCCGGGCCAGTTCCACCGGATCCCCCATGTCCACGTTGTTCTTGAAGCGCACCCCTTTGGTCACGCGCCCCTTTACAACATCCAGACACGGAATTATTCGTCTAGTCAACATCTCCTACATCCTCCCGGGCACAAGGAGCTCCGCTCCCGCCCGAAACAATCTGCATATTCGTTCAAAATTACAACGCCGCAAGCTTTCCGGCAATCACCGGCAGCTCCGGATCGCGCGCACCGAAAACTGCCGCCACATCTCCCGGAACAATCTCTTCCGACATAGCCTGCACCGCGTATTCTCCATCCGGCGCAAACCTCGCATCAACGCCGCGTGAAACAAGCTCAACCGCAAGATCTTCAGAAGAAACCGATTTCTCCGCACTGCCGCCCGCGTAATACACCGGCAGCAGAAAAAGCACGCCGCCGGAAACGAATTCCGCGGCGAACATCTCCGCCAGATCGCGGAACATCTTCTTAAGCGGCGTAAATCCGTGCGGCCTCCAGAGGGCAACCACACGCCTGGCCCTCGCCCGCAGCGTGCGCAGCGCCGCCCGCAGCTTCTCCGTATTATGAGAATAGTCGTCGACCACCCGCACGCCGTCGCGCCGGATACCGACAATCTCCAGACGCCTGCGCACCCCCGGAAACACAGCCAGCGCCCGCGCGCACACATCCGCCGGAACGCCCGCCAGACTGGACGCCCAAACCGCGGCCGACGCGTTCTGCGCGTTATGCGTCCCCGGCTGCGGCAGAGTGAACACCCTGCCACCCAGCTCAAACGACACCGACCAGTCGCCCTCAGAAACATTGCACGGAAGCTTCCCTGCGTCCGCACCGCGCATATCCGCGACACCACCGCGTGACGAACGCGCAAACCTGTCGAAAAGGCGGCTGCACTCCTCCAGAGAGAAATGATCCGCCGAGCAGTTCGTTATCACGGCGCAGTCAGGGACGAAATTCAGCAGTGAGCCGTCGCTCTCATCCGCCTCGGTAACAGCCCATTCCCCGCACCCCGGCAAAACCGCGCCGGTGCGTCCGCACCCGACATCCCATCCGGCCACAGCGGCTCCATTCACGACAAACGGATCAAGACCGGCAAAAGACAGTATGTGCCCGATCATTGCGGTAACCGTCGACTTGCCGCACGTTCCCGTCACTGCTATCAGCTTGTGGCCGGAAAGCACGGCAGCAAGCGCCTGCGAACGGTGAAATACGGGAATTCCTGAACTTTTTGCGGCGGCAAGATCGCGGTTGTCCGCCTCAATGGCAGAAGACACGACAAGGGCGGAGGCTCCGCAAACCCCGGATCCGTCCTGAGGAAACATCCGCACTCCGGCTCCGGCCAGTTTGCCGAAAACGCCCGCGCCGCCGCCGTCCCACGCGCGGTCCGATCCGCTTGCCTCAATTCCTCTGGACCGCAGAGCCTCCGCAAGTGCAGACATGCCCACGCCGCCGGCCCCGGCAAGATGAACGCGCCCGGAACGCATCGTTTGAAGAATCTTACCCGCATCAGGATCAGGCATTGCCGGTTCTCCCGCTCCCCTGCTCGCAAAACAGCGCCATAGCCTTCTCCGGGCACGTGTAGGGAGACTCATGCTTGGTGCAGTTTATGCATCCGATGTACAACTTGTGCATGAGGGAGGCTTTAGGCACTTCGCGAAAGCCCAGTCTGCCGAAAAAACCGTCCGCGTACGTCAGGACGACAATCTGGTACGGCTTCAGCGGCTTCAGTCTCGCGATCTGCGCCTCCACCAGCATACGGCCCACACCACGCATCCGGTATTTTTCCCTGACGCAAACCGACTGCAGTTCAATGCAGGACTTGAGAGGCAGGCCTATCTCCGGGAAAATCTCAAAGGCGATAACGCCGACTACGGCATCCCCGCATTCCGCTACAAGGAACCTGTCTATGTGCTGCACAATGTCGCTCACGGAACGCGGAACGAGCTTGTCCGTGTTTTCCTGTATGATTTTGAATATCTCGCGCGCGTCGTACAAGTCGGCGTTTCTTATGCGCACTTCCCCATCGTTATCTGACATCTCCCCCTCCCCCGCATATGAATGGAGAAAGCCACTCTTTGATCAAACCCAGCCGGGACTCCAGCATGCCGGAGTCCGCCGCCTCCACGATAAGCCTCAGGAACGGCTCCGTGTTGGACTTGCGGACATTAAACCACCAGTCCCGCCAGTCGCACCTCACACCGTCAAAATCAAGTGTCCGCTCCGGCGAGCCGAATTTATCCAGAGCGCGGCCCACCACGCATTTCATCGCGGAGTCCTTATCCTCCACCGTAAAGTTGATTTCTCCGGAATTCGCATAAACATCGAACTCCGAAATCAAATCCGAAAATTTTCCGCCGGAGCGCACAGCCGCCGACGCGCACCCGAGCACCTCGCACGCGCAGAGCATGGCCGAATCACAGCAGAAAAAATCCCGGAAGTAGTAGTGTCCGGCCACCTCGCCGCCCACCGCTGCGCCGGTCTCGCGCAGTTTCACCTTGGCAAACGCATGCCCGACCTTCCAGATCACCGGCGTGCCGCCCATCCGCTCCACCGCTTCCGTAACGCCGCGCGATGTGCGAATGTCGCACAGAACCTTTGCGCCGGATTCCGCAGACAACGCGCGTCCGGCAAGCAGGCCGATTATAAGATCCGGACGTATGAATCGGCCCTCTTCGTCCACGTACATGACGCGATCCGCATCTCCGTCGAATATCACACCCAGATCAAGACCACCGCAGCAAACCGTTTCGGACAGCGCCGCAGTGGACGACGCCTCCATCGGATTGGGGCTGTGATTCGGAAACGCGCCGTCCGGCATGTCGAACATATACTCCGCCGCGCCGCCGAAAACCTCGCGCGCAAGCAGTCCCGCCATACCGTTGGAACAGTCCACCGCAGCATGAAGCCCCGACAAATCCGGAAGGCGCGACTTCAGAAACCCGATATACTCCCCGGAAAAATCCACAGTCCGCACCTTCCCGCGAATGGGAGACTTCGCCGGAGCCGGACGCGAGGCCGCCGTCTCCAGTTCCTTCAGGCCGGAATCCTCCCCCACCGGAAGCGCGCCGCTGCGGGAAATCTTAAGCCCGTTGTACTCCGCGGGATTGTGCGAAGCGGTGATCATCACCGCGCACCTGTAGCCTTTCGCGCCGGTAAAGTAGTACGTCATCGGCGTGGTGCACAGCCCCATGTCGTCCACCGAGGCGCCGGAATCGGTCAGCCCCTCCGCAAGAGCCTCAAATATCTCGCCGGAGCTTTTGCGCACGTCCCTTCCTACAAGGACGGTGTCCGCTCCAAGAAGCTCAGGCAGCCTTCTGCCCACCCGGTACACGGTTCCGGCATCAAAGTCCCTGCCGTACACTCCGCGAATATCATATGCCTTGAACGCTCCCGCCATATCTGCACCTACCGCTGTATGTTGGTAAAGCAAACCCGAATTCAATGCAGCAAACCGAACACCCTTAAAAAACCTGTCAGCACCCCGCGGAGGAATTCGGAGAAGAACCCTGTGGACGCGAGCACTATCACCAGCAGAAACCCGACAGACTCAAGACGCGAATACCTCATCGCCGCCTCCGGAGGAAGCAGCGATGCCAGAACGCGTGAGCCGTCAAGAGGAGGTATGGGTATAAGGTTGAACACCATCAGCATAACGTTGATGGCTACAAAAACCACGGCAAATGGCTCAGCATACTCAGGCAATATGCCGGTCTTGAGGAGAAGCACGCCCGCAAGCGCAAGCAGGAGATTCGACGCCGGCCCCGCAAGCGCTGTGACGAGCAAACCTTCCCGCCGGTTCCTCATGCGGCTCAAGTCTATGGGCACCGGTTTCGCCCAGGCAAACCAGATTCCGCTGTTCGACAGCCACAAAACCAGCGGCACGATAATCGTGCCCCACAAATCCACGTGCTTCACGGGATTGAGAGTTAGCCTTCCCGCATACAGCGCCGTCCGATCCCCGTACAGAAGCGCCGCAGCTCCGTGCGCCACTTCATGCACCATTACCGAAAAAAACAGCATCACAAGCGATACCGCCGCAACTAGAAGTTCTCCCGTATTCAATCGTCAGCTTCCTCTTCCTTCTTCTCTTCGTCTTCAGACTGCTCCGGTTCCGGCATCTTCTCCACAATAACGCTCGCAATCCTGTTGCCGTCCATTTTTTCTATCGTCGCGGTAACCCGCAGCTTGGGAAGTTCAACCGAACTGCCCACGCTGGGAACCGTCTTCATCCGGTCGAACACTATGCCCCCGAACGTGTTGAAATCCTCGTCTTCCGGCATCTGGAACTTTAACTCGTCGGCAACGCTCTCGAGATCCATATCCCCTGGAACCCGGTACTTCCCGTCGGAGAGCTTCACGATCTTCTCGGCGTCCTCCGGCTTGTCGTACTCGTCGTATATCTCTCCGACGATCTCCTCCAACAGGTCTTCAAGCGTTATCAGCCCGGAAGTCCCGCCGTATTCATCGAGAACAATCGCCATCGATATCTTGTTTTTCTGCATTTGCGAGAAGAGTATATCGGCTCTTATCGTTTCGGGGACGAACAGCGGCTTGCGCAGTATCTGCATGAAGTCCACGTGGGTGTTGTCCATCGTACGCAAAAGGAAATCTCTGGTATTCAATATGCCCTTGATATTGTCTATCGTACCCTCGTACACGGGAATGCGGGAATACGAACACTGGCGCATTATCTCGCGGCACTCGTCTTCTGTGGAATCGCTCGCTATCGCCACGATGTCCTTGCGGTGCACCATAATCTCGGAAGCGACCGTGTTGTTGAACTCAAACACGTTCTCGATCATTTCCTTCTCATCGGCTTCAATGGTACCGTTTTCGCCGCCTATGTCGACCATCATCCGTATCTCTTCCTCGGATACACGATCCGATTTGTCTTCCGGATCAATCCCGAGCATTCTCAAAACGCTGTTAGTTGAGAAGTTCAAAAGACATACAAACGGCTTGGCTATAACCGCCATCCAGTGCAGAGGCACCGCCGCCATGCGCGAAAGTCTGTCGCTGTTTTTCATCGCGAGCCGTTTCGGGACAAGCTCTCCGAATATGAGCGTAAAGAAGGACAGCGCCACAGTTACCAGAATCGTCATTATGTACTTTGTAACATGCGGCGGGATCTTATCCGTAATCCCTATCTTCGAAAAGAACGAAGCCAGAGGATCTGCAAGCGTAACGGCGGCAAACGCCGAAGTGAGGAACCCGACGAGCGTGATGCCCACCTGTATCGTGGCCAGAAACTTTGTGGGTTCCGTTACAAAACGGTAGAGAATCTTGTCTATCTTCCCTCCGTGTTCTGCATCACGTTTGACTTTTGCGTCGTTAAGCGAAATTACCGCTATCTCCGACGCCGCAAAAAAGGCGTTTGCCATTATTGCTATGAAGATTATCAATAAATGCATTCCCGTGGAGCCGCCGTCGGCGGACACGGTTTCGGCGACAAATGTCGTTGCTGTATTCAAGTTTTCCTTTGCTGTTGTGTTATTACAGTCTCCGCGCAGACTTCTGACCAACAAAGTCCGCAGAGACCACTTTCCTATATCTGCGACATTCTTACCGCAGCGGAATTCATATGCCCGTCCAAGCCTTCGATACGCGCGAACATCTCAATCACCGGCATTGCCTGACGCAGATCCTCTTTCGTATACTTCACGAGACTCGTACGGCGGCGAAAATCCTCTACCGTAAGGCCGGAGAACATGCGGGCCGCACCGCCCGTAGGCAGAACGTGGCTCGGCCCGGCGGCAAAATCGCCGACCGGCTCCGGAGTCCACGGACCGACGAAAAGCGCCCCGCAGTTCCTGACTTTCGGTATGAGCGCATCCGGATCCTTCACCATAAGCTCAAAGTGTTCCGGAGCAAATCTGTTCACCAGATCAAGCCCGAGATCAATGCTCGGTGCGGCCACCAGCAATATGCCGTTGGCGTCCGCAACCTTGCGGATCAGACTGCGGCGCGACCTCTGCGGCACCTGCCTCGCTATGGCTCGGGCCACCTCCGCAGCGAAATCCGCGCTGTCGGTGACAAGAAGCGCCTTCTCATGCCCGGTGCCGTGCTCAGCCTGCGACAGAAGATCCGCCGCAACATACTCGGGATTCACCGACGAATCCGCCAGAACGGCAATTTCACTGGGACCGGCCACAAGATCAAGAGCGACCGTGCCGTAAACCATACGCTTGGCGGCAGTGACAAAGGTCCCGCCCGGGCCTACGATCTTCCTTACCGGCCTGCAATGCTTTATTCCGTACGCCATCAGGCCCACAGCCTGTATGCCACCTATCCTGTATATTTCCGTCACCCCGCAGACCTTCATCGCATAAAGCATTGCGGGACTCAGCCGCTTCCCGGCCCCGGCCGGAGAACAAGCCACTATCTCCTTCACCCCGGCAGCCTGTGCCAGCGTGGCGGTCATTATGACTGTGGAGGCAAGCGGAGCCGTGCCGCCCGGGATGTAGATGCCGACTCGGTCAAGCGCGGTAAACACCTCTCCCAGACGCCCCCCGTTCCCCGTCTCCATAAACCAGTCTGAACGCATGGACCGGCGCGCAAATTCGTATACACGGCGATGCGCCTCGTCTATCTGACGGCGCACATCCGGCTCCACCTGCATGGCCGTCTCGTCGAACTCCCTCTGTGAGACCCTGAGCTCCGACAACTTCAGCGAGACGCCTTCAAATTTGGCCACGGCAGCCAGCACAGCCGGCTCCCCACGCGTCCGAATGTCGGACAAGATTTCCGCGGCCGCTTTCTCCGCGGCTGCATCAAATGCAGGTCTCTGAAGAAAAACTTCCACTGTACGCGAACGGCGCGCCGGAGACCAGTTTACCACTCTTAAATTCATTTTCAGAACTCCATTGTTTCAAGTCGTTTTTAATATTTCAGCAGGCTGCCGCCGATATATTCCCTCAGAATGGAATCTCCAGGCAGCGCCGTAGGAAGAATCGGATGAAAGTACTTGAGAGTCCCCTGCAGTCGCCTCGCCACGGCATACTCCGGATCGGCAGGCTTTATGTCCGCAAGCAGAGGATCGACGAACGGCCTCAGCACCGCAAGTTCATAATCCAGCGCAGTGTTGAAGGAAACGTCCGCGCTGTCCTGATACGGGAAAATCCACCGCTCTTCGCCGCGTCTCACACCCGGCCACATGCGTATCGTCTGCTTGGCGCTGTGTCCGCGAAAAAGGTGATCGCGCACAAGACGGCGCACAAGACGGTTGTCCGAAGACGAGACAAACGTGTTGTTGTCTATGCCAAGCTGCGTGAGGGCGCTCAAATAAATCATGAATTTGCGTTCCCGCGGGATCGTGGACGTGAGCTGCGGGTTGAGTCCGTGGATTCCTTCCACTATGAGAATCCCGTTCTTCCCGAGCGTCACGTCTTCGTCAAGCGTCACGGGATGCTTTGCCTTAAAGTCAAATACCCTGCGCTTGATCGTTCCGCCGTCGAGAAGTATGCCCAGATGCCTGTTGAACTCGTCCAGATCCAACGCGTCAATGTGCTCGTAATCCGGCAGTCCGTCCGGACCGATAGGATTCTTGTCGTCCCCCACAAAATAATCGTCAGTGGACAGCATCACCGGGTTCAGCCCATCGACACGCATATGCGTCTGAAGCCTCTTCGCGGACGTTGTCTTGCCGGCAGAAGACGGCCCGGCAATCAGCACCAGGCGCACCCGGTCTGAACACGCCGCTATCCGACCTGCCAACTCGGCAAGGTTGCGGTTGTGCAAAGCCTCCGACATCATGATTATGTCGACTATACGCCTTTCGTAGACGGCCTGATTCAGCTCTCCGGCGCTGCGCACCCCGAGAATTTCCCCCCAGCGAGAGTGTTGGCGGTGCACGCGCATCAGCTCCTTTTGCTCCCTGAACTGCATCGGCACAGACGGATTGCCCCTGTCCGGCAGATTCATCACGCACCCGTCTTCGTACGGGCAAAGGGAGAAAACCTTGAGCATCCCGGTGGAGGACACCACCGGGTTGTGATGCAGGTCAGTAAATCCGCCGCACGTAATTACGCCCACGGACGGCTTGTTGATGTGCCGCAGAATGCCTACCTTGTCGTGACGCCCATCCTCAGCAAAAAGCGCAATCGCCTCTTCGTAGCCGACCTTGCGCCGCTCAATCGGCATATCTGCATCTGTGATGGATCGCAGTTCAGAGCCGAGTTTCTCTATTGTGGACGGCAGAGTCACCGGCACGTTTATGTCTTCGCAAAGCATGAAAAAAAGCCCTGACGCCACCGTGTGATGTATCCTGAAGTGCCACGTCGGAAACGCTCGCGAAGCGGCCATGGCCAACAGAAAGCACATAGAACTGCGTATTATCAGCCACCCGTCCGGATCCGAAGCCGTCAGCCCCCGCAAGGTACAGTCGTAGGTGATGGGCATCGAGAGAGACACAACGTCATTGTTTACGCAGGCGCCGATAAAAACCCGCCCATCCGAAGACTTTCCGGGCAGCACCGACGCGACAGACATCCCGGGCTCCACATACTTGACCGAATCGCCCAGCAAAACCCTGACTTTGTAACCGGCGTCGTCCGTTGACTCAGCAGACTCAATGCCCATCTCAATCCCCTCCGTTCCGTACAGGATTATGACGCGCGGAACCCGTCGACTCGGCACTCTCAGATCGAGGCACATTGTACCCCGGCACGGCAAAGCCTTCCTCCGCCAACTCGCGCATTTCTGACTCGTTCAACTCTATTGGCAGCGGAGGCCCGCTGCCGGTCTTTATAATCTCCATGTTTATGCGCCTGAAATACTGTTTGCGCTCCTCAGGCGTCATTTTTGCAAGTTCTTCCCTGCGCTTACGGCGTTCCTCTTCCCTGTTTGCCCTCCATTCAGCGCGCCTTCTCTCAAGCTCGTCATCCGCTTTCGATTCCACACCACCGACCGCGGACACAGCAGAAGCAACCACTGACGTAGGCGAGAGGAAACCCTCCGACGCAGCCTTCGCCAGCGCCTCCGGCGTCATCCCGAATGTCGCAAGATTGGCGCTGTTCGTAGTGGCAGGATTAATCCACAGCGGAAGTTCCGCCTCAACTTCACCGCGGCGCAGCCGAATGCGCAAATTCTCCATGTCCGTGCTGACCAGCGTAAAATCTTCCCACGACTGCCCCTCCATAAGGTAACACACAGTACCGGATGCAGAATCCGTAAACCCCGCCGCAGGCTTGCCGCCAAATCGGGTCAAAAGCACCACCTTCACCGAATCCAAACCCGGCGGCACCTCTTCCGGAACCACAGGATCAGCCTCAGCCTCAGCCTCCTGAACCGCCTCTTTGTCCGGATCCGGGGGAAGCGGACCGAACGGAGCCCTGCTTAAAATCGACGTGTAGCGTTCATAGCTGTACGTCGCGCCGCACACCGCCGCGGCACTGCAGCAAAGCACAAAAAAACCAAGCGCAACGCGTACGCCCGCTGCGCTGTAAACACCCGTCTTTGCCACTGACAATACCGACATGTTTGTAAGCATATCATACTCCTGATGCAAAAGTGAAGAAAATACGCATTTACGCGCACGGCGCTGTACTTTCTATCTCTTTCGGAGCTCCCTAAATTGAAGGGGCCTAGGTACCGCCGTTTTTTTGCGACGCAATGCAGTTCCAACGTTCGGCCCAGTGCTCAAATGAGCAGAAAAACCTCTGGAGCGGCATCCGTTATGACACTGTGCGATTCCACCCACGGCCAAGAGAAGAACAATAAGCTTTCGACAGACCGCATCCGGAAACTATCCTCTGCACGTCCGGCCTCGCTGCCGGTCTTTCCTGATTCTCCGCCGCAGGAGGATTCGAAACACACTCCTTCGGGAGCCTTCCCCGGGAAAGGGCGATGCCTTTCACGGCGATCCTCACGGTGCCGCTTCTACCATTTTGCTTGATTGCCGCACGCCAAGTAGGGTAGAATTCTGCCCCACGGACGGAGTGAGGTAAAGTGAGAAGAGTTTTCTTTTTTTCGTTGTTTGCAGCCTTTCTGCTGCAGGGATGCAGAGTGAGCGACATCAGAACTGCGAGCATTAACGTTCGCGGGATGACCGATGAAGACGACTGCAGCGCAATCGAAAACGAATTGCGCAAACTCCCTGGCGCAAAATTCCTCGAAGTGAAATGCGATCTTCAAAACGGAACCGTCAATGTAACCTATGATTCAATGTCGGTCGCTTTGAAAAATCTTGAATTCGCTGTTTCTCAGGCAGGATTCGACGCCGGTCCCTACCGGGCCGTCGAAAAGAACAAGTTCCCAGAAAAACGGTGATTCGGTTGCGAAATGCTGTAAAGAATTTTCTGGACTATCTGGCGCTGGAGCGGGGCCTTTCCAGGAAGACACTGGAGGCCTATGAGTCAGACATGTCCGGCTTCGTATCGTTCCTTAACGCAAAATCCGCCGGAACAGCTCCGGAATCAGCCGCACCGGCGGACTTGAAACTCTACCGTGAACACTGCCTTAAATCAGGGCTCTCCGATAAGACCGTTGCCCGCAGAATATCCGTTCTGAGGAGCTTCTACTCCTACCTCGAATCCGAATGCGGGGCACACGGTAATCCTGCGGCGCTTCTCGCATCTTTCAAGACGGCCGACGCACTCCCGCACACAATCTCCGAGCAGAACGTCAACTCTTTGCTTCTCTCTATCGTTGAAGACGGCCCTCTGGGCCTCAGAGATCTGGCACTTCTTGAAGTCCTGTATTCATGCGGCCTGCGCATTTCCGAAGCGGGAGCACTCAAGCTTGACGACCTGCGCTTTGAAGAGGGATTTCTGAGATGTACGGGCAAAGGTTTCAAAACCCGAATTGTTCCCATAGGGTCCTGTGCCGGAACCGCCCTTGAATCTTATATTAAATCCGGACGGCCACGGCTGCATCCCGACCCATCGGAAAAGCACGTATTCCTCAACAAAAACGGAAGGCCGTTCAGCAGATGCGGTATGTGGAGAGCGGTCAAATCCAGAGTGGCTTCAGCAGGCCTGCCTCCCGACGTGTCTCCGCACTGGTTCCGGCATTCGTTCGCAACA
The DNA here is from genome assembly GCA_949285835.1 of uncultured Verrucomicrobiota bacterium. GTDB lineage: Bacteria > Verrucomicrobiota > Kiritimatiellia > RFP12 > UBA3636 > CASEAR01. The sequence goes on from CASEAR010000042.1 coordinate 16,627, forward strand.
CACATGCTGGAGCACGGCGCGTCCATACGCATAATTCAGGAACTTCTGGGACATGCCGATATATCCACTACGCAGATATACACCCATGTCGATTCTGCCAGACTGCGCGAACTGCATTCCAAATTCCACCCGCGAGCGTAGAAAATGAACGTCAAAGACAAATCGGACCGCGGCGAACCGCACGACACTTCCGCCCTCGAAGAAACGCTCGGATACCGGTTCAAATCCGGAAAACTCCTGACGGCCGCACTCACCCATCCGTCATACAGAAGCGACAAGAAACTTGATTTCGACAACCAGCGGCTTGAGTTCCTGGGCGATGCAATTCTCGGATTCCTTCTGGCCGAAACCATGTTCGTCAGATTCAAGGGCGTCGACGAAGGAACCCTCACCGTCCTGCGCAGTTCTGTCGCTTCCGGGGCAAATCTCGCGGAAAAGGCCGCGCTCATAAATGCCGGAGAGTTCCTCCTTCTGGGGAACGGAGAGAAAAAGAATGGAGGAGGCCTGCGCAAGTCCAATCTCGCCGATGCCATGGAGGCCATAATCGCAGCAGTCTACCTCGACGGTGGAATGGATGCCGCACGAGACGTCTTCCACAGGCTTTTCGACAGCGACATGGACAAGCTCAAGTCTAATATCTGGGACAACAATCCCAAAGGCCTCGCACAGCACATAGCCGAAACATTCTTTAAAACACGCGTTTCGTACGAATTCTCCGTGCGGGCGTCAGAGCCGTCCGGCGCGGATGAAGAGTTCCGCGTCAGGGCTGTCATCACAGGCACGGATTATGCCGGGGACGGCGTCGGACACAACAAGAAGGAAGCTTCTGTCGACGCCGCGCGCGATCTTATAAAAAAGCTTCCGGAAGAACTTATTGAAACAGTTTGAGGCATTTGCGCATATGAATTTCAAGAAGAAGGTTTCGGCCGCCGTTTACTCTTTCAAAAACGATCCTCAGGACGTCGGGCTCGGCATGGTCAGAACACTCGTTCTCAGCGCCGTCGTCGGGACAGTGGCAGGATTGGGAGCAGTTGCGCTGGTGTCCATGCTGCAGTTATCCGAATGGCTGTTTCTTGGAAAAATCGGCGGATATGTGCCGGTTCCGGCCGGAGGAGAGCCGCATATGTTCGACCTGCCGGCCATATCGTCCGGAGTAAACCGGCTCGCGATCCTTTTCCTGCCGGCATTCGGCGGGTTGCTTACGGGGTGGTTTGTTCTGAAGTTTGCCCCCGAAGCCGAAGGCCACGGCACGGATTCGGCGATCGAAGCATATCACTTCCGCGGCGGCAAAGTGCGGCCCGTCGTCCCGCCCGTCAAGGCCATCGCCACTTCCATCCTGATAGGCACAGGAGGCTCTGCCGGTTGCGAAGGACCAATTACCCAGATAGGGTCCGGATTCGGTTCTGTACTTGCCGGATGGCTTGGGCTTTCAGTGGCGCAAAGACGCATCTTCATGGCCGCGGGCATGGCCGCAGGCGTTGGCGCGCTCTTTCATGCTCCAATGGCCGGAGCCCTCTTCGCCGCGGAGGTGTTGTACCGGGACTTGGATCTGGAATACGAAGTCCTCGTGCCGTCAATAATCGCATCGGTGAGCGGATATGCCGTCTTTTCCAAAATTTTCGGCTTCACCCCGCTCTTTGTGACTCCGTACAGCATGTTCTACCGTCCCAAGATGTTGATTCTTTATCTCATTATGGCTTTTATAATCGCATACGGCGCACGGTTTTACACGTATTTTTTCTATAAGGTGCATGAGTTTTTCTCAAAGTCGCGCATACCGCACTTCCTGCGCCCGGCCGCCGGAGGAATGCTCACCGGCATAATCGGTTTCTTTTTTCTCCCGGCGCTTGCGTCCGGATACGGCACTATACAGCAGGCCCTGTCATATGACGCAGACACATCCTCGAACATAACGCTTTCTGTCCTCCTGGGCGTTTTTTTCCTGAAAACACTTGCCACCGCTTTTTCGGTCGGCTCGGGAGGTTCTGGCGGCATATTCGGTCCGGCAATTGTGGTGGGCGGAGCTCTCGGAGGCGCCTGCGGCATAATTTTCAGCGAACTTCTCCCATCGTGGAACGTCCCCATCGGAGCTTTCACGCTTGTAGGTATGGTGGCGTTTTTCGGATGTGCGGCCAAAACCCCGATAAGCACGGTTCTGATGGTGGGCGAAATGACTGGCAATTACCACTTGCTGGTACCGTCGATGTGGGTATGCATCATCGCTTACATGCTTTCGCGCAAAGTCTCCCTGTACAGAAGCCAGCTTCCGAACAGATTCGAAGCGCCGGTACACAGGGGCAGCATGATTTCGGGAGTGCTCCGCAACCTTACCGTAAAAGATCTGCTCAACGTGAAGGCGCATTCCCGCACTTTCCTCTCCCTTAACGAAAACACAGTTCTCGCTGAAGCGATATCGCGGATCGCTCACGGCACGCAATCCGTGTTTCCTGTAATCGACGCCAACGGGGCCGTTACCGGAATTGTCACGCGCACGGATCTGGCTCCGCTCATTTCCTCCGATCCATCGCTTCACAAAATGATGCTTGTGGGCGATCTTGCCTTGAAACGCCACCGCAGCGTCGTCACAAAAGACTCGCTTCAAACCGTGCTGGGAGCTCTGGATGCCGAAGACGCAGATCAGATCCTGGCCGTCTCTGATGATGTTCCGCCGGTCCCGATAGGCATAATATCGCACAACGATGTGGTGGAGGCCTATCAGAACGAGATATCAGCCATACGCTGACGCCGCCCCCGGTCCTCGTCAAAGCGCCGTTTGCCGCCTCCTTTCGGCGTTTGCCGCAAAACTTCTTCAGCGTCGGCCACGCATTCCACGGGATCGGCAGTCTTCTGGCTCACGTATGCGAGAACTTCCTGTCTGGCGAAAACAGGCCGTTGGGGGAATTTCTCGTCATACACATCTCCGCTGCATCAACTGCCCACTCAAACCGGGCCGGAGCAATTTGCATAAAAGCTTACTCTGGCCATGCCGTTGACGCAGACAGACGCATCGGCTGCCATCCAGCTTTTTACCAAGCCATGCGAAACAATGCGGTGAAGAAAAATGCGTACATACATCGGACGTCAAACGGACGGGCGGAATGCAGAGCCGGAACGCCGCAGGACTGCGGCTATGTGCGAAAAAGCCTGCACCGACAATTGCCTTCCGGCGGCGCACAAGTTTGACGCGCGCTGCGCCAGTTGAATCGCATGTACTGAACGGACTGATTCATTTCACATGCTTTGCACGGCCCACGCGCCCTGTTACAGTGTTTTGTCGGTCGGGAAAATCCAATCTGTGCGACGCTCCGGCGCATCGGCTGAAAATTGCAGAATGTAACGTACATACCCATGGGAACACAGCCACCATGAAAAAACGTCCAAAAGAGGCGCTTTCCTATTGCCGCCATGCGGGCAGATCATTTTCGGGAACGGCGATGTTCCGCTTTTTTCTGAAGTTGAAACCTCAACACAATCCACGCAGAAAGAAAACATTATGAGAAACAGAAAGGAAACATCACGGGAATGCGGCATACCAGATGTTACCATCCCCGGCGTTTCTTAAATCTGAAAACCTGCAGCCGCCCGGAATAACCGAACAGAAGTGGAATCCATGAAGAAAGAACTATTTTTAAACCGGTTCCCCCACCGGCACGCTGCCTGCCCCTCCCGCAAACCGAAGTATGCCGGGGAAACGCACTTATTTCGCCGAGGAACCCGCCATCTCTCTTGCCGGAACGACATCCGGAGACGAAATAATGATGTAGTCCAGATTCGATCCGCCTCCGCCTGTATTCGTCAGGCGCAATTTATTTATCCCCTTGCAGAGCTTCACGAGAAGAGGCTTCCCGGTGTACGGATTGGGAAGAGTCGCCAGCTTCCAGTCATCTGAATTATTCGACCAGCCGCCCGAAGCCTCAAGGTTCCATACGGCCAGAGGCTCCTGCTCCTCCCCGTTTACCGTCAAACGGCGCTCCGCCGCAGACTCAGCGCAGTAGCAAAGCGTAATGTTGTAACACCCATCGGACGGAACGCCGACTTCCCACTCCAGCCAATGCCCCATATTGTCCCACTTGCAAATGCTCTTGCCGGACGCCCCTACCTTGTTGTCCATCGTCAGAACCGCTCCGTCTCCGCCCTGCAGCTTGAAATCTTCGGCCTGTACAACCTCGGAAAAACCAGCGGGAACAGGGTTCTCAGATGCAAACTCCAGCCGCTCTCTTTCCCGCGTCATAAAAGCCTCTTTTTGCTCGCGTTCGGCGGCTTCGGCAGCGGCCTTTCGTTCCTGAAGAATGCTCTTGCGGAAATCATGTACATCCATGCTGCCTTCCACTGCAAATTCCACTGAAGATCCGGCTTCAAGCTCAATTTCAAACACGCCATTCCCGGGATTCTTCATAGAACGGCAAACGCCGCTTCTGACGCCGTCCGTATCAATGCTGTACACAATCCTTCCCTGCAGAGACGGAAACTCGACCTTCACAGCCGTATTCGACACTGACGGATTGCTCAGAACGTATGACCCGTTGCCAACCTTCTCGAAACCAAGCAGTCCGCAGGACGAACGCGACATCGCAAATCCCTCTGTCCCAATAAACGTGCCGCCGCAGATGTAGGCGGCGCCGATACTGCCTCCCGTCCTGCGCAAAAACGCCTGCACTGCATCGGTCTTAATGCTGCAAGCTTCATGCGCCTCGTTGTCGAACGCCGCATAACAGATATCCGATCCCGTCTCTGTCGTTATTTCAAGCGCAGCCCAGCCGCACCTCAGACCTCCCCGCTTTTCCACGTTGCGCACGAAACCGCCGTCGGCCTCCGAGAAATCCAGCACAGAACCGAACACTGCTTCCTTCGTCCTCTTGCGCAGAAGCACTGTCTTCGGCTTCTGCATGTGCAATATACCGTCTGCTACGATGATTTCTGTTCTGTCGTTTTTGCTGTTTGCATTGAAAAACAGCGCCTTTTTACCGTCATCCTGCGTAAAGGAAGCCATCCAGCAATTATCGGCATTGATGCTTGACGCATTGGCAAGCTGCGAATATCCCGGGTTCAGCGGCTGTGAAAACTGAAACTGGGACATTCCCGCGTCTGTTTCAAAGTCCCCGACGATATGCCATGCCAGATCCATCACCCTTGGAAGCCGGGCAAATGCGCCGAAAATATCTCCCGCATACTCCGGCGTAAGGAAAAGAGACCTGTCCATCGTGACGCCGGAATACGCAGTATCAGTACGTCCTCTCTGGAACCCGAATGAAATGCCGGGACAATACGTAAGCAGTTCCGCTCCAGTATTCGCCTGATTCAACTCATCGACGCACAGCGTATTGTGCGCGACTGTGGTGCTGTACCAGCTGCGGTACAGAGGCTGTTCGTACCAGACCATTCCCGGATCCGGTACAAGTCGCCTGTTCAGCGCCCAGAGGTCTATGTTGAGTTTGTCCGGATGGCCATGCGAGCGATTTGGCCCGTAATCAAGCAGCAAACTCGTGCCGGACTCGCCGGCTGTGCTGCGCAGAATACCGTACCCCACGCTGAAAAAGTTCACGGATTCCCACTCCGACGGCTCCGCCTCGGCTTCAAAATCCCTGTCGTACAGCACAGATACCGGCCACTGCTGGTATTGCGTCGCGATATGCATACTGATGCGGTTGAGGATATCAAGATACCTTGGATCCCGGTACCTCCGGTATCCAAACTCGTATAGATAGCTCTCTCTGCCGATAATCGAAGTACTGTTAGAATCATGTATCGCGGGAGTGGCAAGATTCGGATATGCGAAGCGGATCGGAGAATCAAACAGCCGTTTCAGCACTCCATTGCGGTATCTGTACATATCCACACCGTGATGCCAGAGTATTTCCGCCTCGGTAATAAGCGCCTGCATGGCCATGAACTGATACCCCATCGCGCCTTCCGCCCACATGCCGTCATCCGAAATGCTCTTCTCCGAAAATTGAAGAATCACTCCGCCCGTCGGCTTTTCAGCGGTTCCGTTAACCCCGTACATTGCCGTGTTCACAAGATCTTCCCTGCCCGTCGCGTAACCGGTTATAAGCACGGCCGCAGTGCAGATCGCCGCCCAGTTCGTACCGGCGCCGAGAACATGCCGGTTCGCCTTTATGAACTCGGCGGACGCGATAAGCAGATCTTCCTCAATATGCCTGCGCTCTTCTTCCGTCATCCCGGGCATGTTGTAAATCAAATCGTAGCCGCGCACCAGCTGTATAAGCCAGATAGCATCGCTCAGACGCTGATCAAAACATTTTCCTGCGTCATGAGAGAAGCCCGGGCGGTTTCCCGGCGCGTACTTGTCGAAAACATCCGCGTAGGCCAGCAGTATCTTTTTTGCGAACTCCGCATACTTCTCTTCACCTGTAAGCGCATAAGCCGCGCCCAGATTTGCAGTGTCTACAGCAAGCCTGTTGTGAACCGTCCCGGTTTCGCGGTCCGAAACATGAACCCATTCCCCCTTGTCATTTTTGCGCGGCGGTGGCACTCCCACAGGCTCATTCATTCTTTCGTCCAACCCACGGCACATCGCTTCCACCTGCTCTGCAAGCACCGTGGATGTTTTCATCATGCTGCGGTAGTGCTGCACGTCCTCCGAGTCCCATATGGTGCATGGATGCCCTTTGCTCACCCGGGGTTCCCCGTAAACTTTCGTCTCCTTCCCGCTCACAGCGTCGTCCGTCACGGCTATCGAATCCACAACGGGCTTTACGGAATAATCGTCCGGAGGAATCATGTAGGCTTCAAAATCTGTTTCTGAAAGCACTTCGATGCGTTCCCATCCGCCCCAATCCGGGCCCTTCTTCCCGTCAGGGCGGATTTCGTTGGGATATTCCCCGGTCACCACGACGGATACGCTGCCCACATTTTCGCCCTCGACAGGAAACTGAAACCTTTTGCCCGGCTGATGCGGGATTTCCACAGTCTTGACCTTCTCTCCGTCAAAATACACGTCTATGCTGCTGGGGCATTTGGTCCCACGGTAATCGAGCTGCGTGACGGCCATCGCCTTTATATCCGCCTTCGTCAGGAGCTTGATGTCTATCCTTGCATCCTTCAGAGGAGCTCCGAATATCGTACCGCCGCGCCTTCCTCCAGGCAAAAGCGCATTCTGCGCCGGCCAGTCTTTATTGAACGGTCTTACGGAACCTTTCGCCGTAGCCCCAAGTGTCGTCAAAGCTATGTTGTGAAGACCGTCCCCAACGCCTTCGCTACCCGCACACACCGAAGCTGAAACAGCACACAGAAAAAATGAAACGGCAAAATTAAACACTCTTTTCTTTGTTTTCATATTATTCCCGCCAACGTTTCCTAACGACTTAAAGCCCCATCCGGAAAAGTCCGAACGCATTGGCGGCCGTCAAGCCGCGCCCGCATCTTCTTCGAGAAGCTAACACATACATCAAACGTTGTCAATAAGGGTTTCTTTAAAATTCAATACTTTGGAATTCCGCAAAACATACGCAGTACAGGAGCTGCAAATGCCAGACCACACCCCGTCATTCAATTACTCCAGCCGCTCAATTTTTCCTATTGCAGAGTCACCTTTTCAAAGGGACGCCGCATAGAGCCGCAGAGACCTTATGTGCGATTCCTGCATTGTGAAGTTCCCGCAAGTGAACCCGCAGACGCTGCGCAGGCTGTGTATGTTCTTTCCGCAGAGGCAAAGACGCCGCGTACGCGAAATCTTCGCAAAATAACCTTGAAAGTAAAAACCGCAGACACAAAACACATTTTCTTGCAGAAACGCGGCTACGCATACGGCCCCTTTGAGAATAGCTCCGCCATAAGCGCGCAGCTTGACTTGTCACAAAGACGGCGTATTGTTTTCCGGGTATTGCACCCCTGCAACGGGCATACCGCACTCCTAAGACATATTTTCTGCCGGGTTAATGTATAAATCCGGACTGCGGACAACACCCTGAATGCCGAATGATAACGCTGCGCAACTGAATGCATTGCAAGCAGAAAAAAGAACTCTCACCTAACTTTTTCCATCCCTGCAAGCTGATTTCACACAAGTGCTGAAAACGCGTCATTTGCCCGAAAATTTTGCATTTTTACTGCCAAAACGAACAATCACGATCGGACGATCAAAAATAAATGCTGTTTCACGCAGTCTATCACGACGGTCCGTGCCTGCGCGCATGATGGTCTTGCCTACAAACGTATGCGCAAGCTCACAAACAGAAAGAAGACTGCGCAGCAGAAAGGTATACTGTGCTCATTATCAAACAGTAGAGGCAATTAAAAGATTTTCCTAAATTCCACGTCACCTCACACCATCGGACGTACAGTTCCGTATCCGCAGGTTCCAATCATGTCAGCTTTTCAACTTCTCATCCAGTAAATACGCCAGACCAAATCGTCAAAGCCGCGTTTCAGAAATGCCATATTTCCCCTTCAGCAGCAATTATTTGATTCGCAGCCAGTTTTTCACAAAATAGCCCATCATCTCCGCAGCGCTCATTCCGTCAGCCCCGGCGGCATCGATGCGATTCTTGGCTACACGACGATACGCTTGCTGCGTGTCGGTTCGTTTGACCATTTATGACAGAAGTTGATCACAATGCCACAGAGTTCACTTCACTGCCGTGACAGTAGTCTCTCCCACACCAGCGTTCCGCCGCCGTTCCATCCCGATTGGTTTAGATCTTTTCAGATTGAAATCCTGCTTCTTTCACTGTCATCAAACCTATGACTCAATTGACCATGACCGGTTCAGATCTTTACGCGAACAGGACACGATGCCATGCCATCAGCTGACTTCTGCGCCCTCGGCACACGGCACCTCTGCCGCGTCAGCTTAAACAGGGATGCAAAGCTACCCGGACAATGCGCACGGCTTTCACATTTATGCCTGTCTGATCGGCATGAAACGTTTCCGAACAGGTTTCGTACTCTGATGACTTCCGCCATCTCATCCGCGTTGCATGCCGCATACCGGCTTCCTGACCGCCGGGTCTATGCTTTTGCTGTGGACTTCATTCTGATTCATCCACGCGGCAGACACCCTTGTACAGCTGCGGCAGCCATCCCCTGTCAGGACTCTTCGGGGCTTAACCCGACAGCCGTACATCATGCCGGGCGCACAAACAAAAAGAGGCAGACGCCCGATTCCGGTGCCTGCCTCCTCTGTGTGTAAAACCGTTTTCCGGCATTACACCGGCTCAGGCTCCGCGCTGGAACCTCGTGTAACGCTTGATCGATATCGCATCGTTAAGTTTCTTGGCGACACGGTCGATCAGCTTTGACACTGTGAGATCGCTGTCTTTTACGAAAACCTGATCTACAAGGCAGTTTTCGGTGTAGAACTTGTTCATTTTGCCGTCGATAATCTTTTCAAGGATATTCGCCGGCTTGTTCTGCCCTTCCATCTGTTTCCTGTAGATCTCACGCTCCGACGCGATAATGTCCTCCGGTACGAACGTACGATCCAGCCAGCGAGGAGCTATTGCTGCGATCTGCAGGGTGATATCCTTCACCATCTCCACAAATTCAGGATTGTTCACTGTCTCGGCTTTCCCGCATCCCACCTCGAGCAACACTCCCACGCTGCCGCCCATATGGATGTATGAGGCAAGCCTGCCGCACCCGCTGAGAGCATACTTCTCACTGCGGCGGATCTTGAGGTTTTCACCGATCGCGGATATCTTGGCGGACAACTCATCCTTCATGATTTCCGCAACATCGCCGTCGTTGTTAAGCGCAGTTTCCGCAACCTTCGCGGTGAACGCTGCGAAATCAGCATTTCTTGCAACAAAATCAGTCTCGCAGTTTACCTCTACCATCGCAATCTTAGAACCATCATCCGATGCCTTCGCGGCGATCAATCCCTGATTGGCTTCTTTCTCCGCACGCTTGGCCGCCACGGCGATACCGCGTTCACGAAGTATGGTGACCGCCTTATCAAAATCTCCGTCGGTTTCAACCAGGGCTTTTTTGCATTCCATCATGCTCACGCCAGTCATGGTGCGCAGTTTATTGACGTCTGAAGCTGTGATCTGTGCCATTTTGTAAACTCCTTAAGAAAAAAGTTGCGTATATCATCACTCTTGCGAAGCAGGAGCCGCCGAAGCGGGCTCCTCAGCTGCTGCAGCCTCAGGAGCCGGTGTGCTTCCGGCTGCAGCTGCAGCCGCTGCGCGGGCCGCCACTGCGGCGGCGGCGGCGCGAGCCGCATTGCGGCGGTCGGAATTCTGACGAGGTCTGCCTTCTTCAGACCGTCCGCCCTTGTCCGAACGGGCCCTACGGCGGCGTTCGTTGTCCGCAGAATCCACAGCCTCTCCGCTTGCGCGGCGCTGCGCCCTTTCAGCCTCGGCAATACGCTGTTCCTCAGCGGCCTTGTGCGAATAAGTCTCGGCCCCGGACTTGGCCGTCTGCGAAATCGTGTCGGCAATGATTTTTATTGCGCGAATCGAATCGTCATTGCCTGGTATCGGATAGTCCACAAGATCTGGATTGCAGTTCGTATCCACGATCGCTATCACCGGTATGCCAAGCCTTCTGGCCTCAGCCACTGCGTTCGCTTCCCGGACAATGTCGACAATGAACAGAGCCTTCGGCAACTGCTCCATAGTGTCGATACCGGAGAGGTTGCGCTCAAGTTTCGCCAGTTCGCGGCGAAGCGTCGAAGCCTCTTTCTTGTGACTTGAGAAGACGCCGTTTGTGTTTTTCTCTGCGGTTTGCAGCTGATGCATACGGCGCACACTGCGGCGTATCGTCTGAGAATTGGTAAGCGTACCGCCGAGCCAACGCGTCGTCACAGAGAACATCTCGCAGTTCTCCGCAGCAAGCCTGATCACCTGCTGCGCCTGTTTCTTCGTTCCCACAAAAAGAATCTTGCCGCCATCCTCCGCGAGGGAATGGACAAACTTCAGAGCCTCATCAAGCAGTCCGAGGGACTGGTGTACGTCGATAATGTGAATCCCGTTGCGCTTGTCGAAGATGTATTTCTTCATCTTCGGGTTCCAACGCTTGGTCTGATGACCGAAATGAAGTCCGGCCGTAATCAAATCACGGACAGTAAGTCCGGACAGAGTCTGCTCCTCTGACATAATGCACCCTTTCCGCGGTATTGTCCCGCTGCGGTGAATCCGCTTTGCCGGCTGTTCCGGCGTTCGCTTCGCGCCCTACCAGCGTCTCCCACCCGGAAGCCGCCCGACGCAATACTTTTTTTGAATGGTGAGACGTCCGGGATTCGAACCCGGGACCCTGTGATTAAAAGTCACATGCTCTACCTGCTGAGCTAACGTCCCGTAATCTCACGTACCCGTTCGCACAAGTACGAATCGACGGGTGGGTACTCTATACCAACGGCAACAGCAAGTCAAGACGGAAAATTACAAAACGCTTGAAAGCAAAGTTGCAGAATGTAATGTCCATACCCAAAAAGACAAAACCGATCAAAGTATGGGCTGTACCGCTCCGCATTGAATATACCTTCAGAAAAGACGTTCCACTTTCCAAATTGTTTAATGGAAATCCCGTCGATCCCAAACCAGAAGCAAAAACATCATGGTCAGGTGTTCCATCCCCCCATCACCCGAGACGGCGTCTCGCTTGCTGAAACCGCAGACGTGAAAGCCGCATGAGATGGCTTGTCGGCTTTTCAGAAAAGCGACTATTAAGTTTAAATAGACAACAGCATAACCTGACGGGTCGTTTCAGATGACACAGCGACCTTCCGTAATCTGCAACTGCTTGATATCCCTGCCGTCTTCTGAGTCCGTATGCGTTTCAATGAGCGTTTGCAGCCCTCCATCACGCTCTGCTTCAGCATTCCAAAAAAAAAATCGAGATTCAACTGACGACAAAAGTCCAAGTCTTAACAGAACCCCACACATTTGTACGGCATGCGTGACTGAGGATAAGATTTTTTTGCGGAATCCAGTCTCTCGCAGCATCGTCGGGAGGAATACGATCAGCATCAATTTCGAGAGACTTGATCCGGCAAGGACAAAAGCACTCGGTTCTTGATGTAGCCTGCAATATTCAACTGGCAGGAGCGTATTTGGCAATAGAAAACGCAAATTCAAATCTCCGGGGAAGTTACATCGCCGTTTCGGCGTCACCTATAACTTGCCAAACTGGCGTTGCGAGGCTGCGCTTCAACTCACATAAAGCAGTATCCTCTTCGATCGTGCTTTCTACTAATGCCGCAAGGTTTCTTCCGGATTCTCAACTTCACTTGCATATCTCGCACCGATCTCAATATGCCGATGGAAAGACTTGGACTGACTTCAGTATATTGTATGCCGGGCCCTTCATAAGAACTCTTCATGGCATACGCGGCATATGATGATTTGACTTTGCGGAAAGACGACCGAATCGGAATCTACAGCGATGCCGTATGGGCATGGCAGAAACCGTAAAAATCTCGTATATATGCTGAGTAAAATTCTTCAGCAGAATCCATATCCATGAAACCGCCGAAATTCGCGGCGTTTCCTCTGAATGCGGTTTTGCTGCGGGCGGATGATTTTCAGACGACAAATGCAGGCCCGAAAGTTTTGGAAACCGGCGCTCTCCAATGTCGAACATCAGCCGCACAAAAACGTTTGCTTATTGCAGACCCCAAGTGTATTGCATACGCTGGCTGCTGGGCAACGCGGTCTTGACTCCCGTTGCCCAGCGCGAAAACTCGGACTAGACAGCGCGAAATAGCGACGGGAAAAGATTGCTTCTCCACAGAGTGCTTTTGTGTGACCATTTGTTGTAAGCGCGTCCGCAGAAAAACAATGCGAGGACTGCCATGATAAAATTTAAGAACAGAAGTAATTTTTCGGCTCTAGTTTTTGCAATCGCAGCGGCAGCCCGCAGCCGGCATGCTGAGAAGGAATAAAGCAGCATTGACGGCGGAGAGCTGCCGCCCGATTAAAGACGGCTTTTGACCGGAAGTGATGCAGAGACTTTCCTCGCGTAATACGGAAACTAATCCGCCTCGCTATTTGAGAGACAGGAGTCCTCTCTGTCGTTTTCTTTGTTCTGCGCTTTTTTCCATTTTTCGTATTTTTTTATATCGGCGCCCACAAGGGACAGACAAAACGCAAGGACGCCGGCATCGTCAAGAAAACCGATTCCAGGCAGAAAATCGGGAATCATATCCGCAGGAGTAAGTATGTAAACAAGGGTTCCAACAATGCCCGCTATTGCACCGAAAGGAATGTCCGTATACCTGTTCGCGGCAAAGTCACGAATCAGATTGAAGAACAACGCAACATCGTCTAGAAACTTGGACAGCGGTTTGGAGTTTCTTACAAGCCTTTTTATCCTGCCTTCTTCCTTCAGTGCCCTGTCGACGTCTGCCCTTTCTATGTTTTGAGTCCTTTTTTTGTATTCGACCATAATGTTTTCATCATTAAGACGTTCGATCCATTTCTTAAGTTCTTCTTCGGCAATGGTGTCTTGTTCTTTCTCTCCCGGACATTGTCTCTTTGATTCCATATTGGAACTCCTCCTGATATCTTCAGTGTAGCACAAACTCATGCGTGGCGGCATGATATGGAAGATATATTCCGCGTCCACGGCCATACCATAGAGGACGACTGGAGCGGCGTCCATTTAAATTGTGCGTTTTTTCTGCTGCACCAACGGCAGACGAATAGTAATCATCCGGACACATTACGTCCGGGAGATTTCAAGCATACCATTGACAGAGACAATCTTCTACGCGTTTAAATTGTTACAGTTAAATAAACGTCAGTATGCAACGGCACACCACGCGGATGGCGATATCTCCACTTCATTGGGACCATGTCTTTAATTTTGGCGACTCACCCACATGGGGACAAACCGGTCCTGCGTTTGAACGCACATTTACACCAGGTTTTTGATTTTGCATGGTCACTATATTCCGAAAAACTGCACGGTCTTCAGCCTTAAGATGTGCCCGGGGATGAGAATATTTGCTATACTCCGCCATGATGTTTCCTTTCTGCGTGGATCTTGCTGCAGGTTCCATTTCAGCAGAAAGCGAAACATCACTGTTTTCAAAGAATGATCCGCCCGCATGGCAGCAATGCGGATGCACCTCTTTTGGGCGTTTCTTTTCATGTCTGTAATCCTTCCTTGGGTATGGACGTTACATTCTGCAACTTT
>CASEAR010000043.1 GCA_949285835.1 uncultured Verrucomicrobiota bacterium
AATCGTTACTCGTCAGCAATCCTGTAATCGGAACAACCGATTTCCGTCCACATCACTCATTTCATTCGGTGTCCATGCAAATGAACAATAGAAAACGGTCTCTGAATGCTACGGTGTCTTTTCTATTTGACAAACTGCGCATTGCATTCCACTGCATTGCAATCGCGTCCGTTGGCGCTTCCAGGCTTGACTTTTTCGGATCAGTGCGCCACTATACCGCTACATTGGAGAGTGCACCGCCGTACGGCGCGCTGGTTTTTGTTCTAAGCGAAGGGAGTGCAAAATGTCCGGGGACAGTGTTGAGACGTTTTTGTTTGACGGTCATGAACCGAGTCTTTTGCCGGCTGGCAAAAATTGGAAGCTTGTGTGGAACGATGAGTTCGACGGGACTGAGCTGGATACGTCAAAATGGGGCTTCCGGCTGAATTTCTGGGGACGCCGCTTCAAGACGTACACTGATCAAGGCGTAATCCTCGACGGCAAAGGGAATGTGGAAATACATCTGCTGGAGAAGGATGGAGATTTTTTTTCGGCGCAGCTGCAGACCGGAGCGAATTCGTTTGACGCGCCGTGCGTAAGGCAGAAGAATCCGTGGGGCCAGCACGATATATGGCCTCTTGGCGACATAGAGAAGCCGCGCTTCATGCACCGGTACGGGTATTACGAAGTGAGGTGCAAATTTCAGCGCCAGCCCGGCTGGTGGTCTGCGTTCTGGCTGCAGTCGCCGTCCATAGGCACAGCTTACGAGCCGGCATACTGCGGCATTGAGTGCGACATAATGGAGTGTTTTACTCCAGGGGAGGTCACAAGCGGCAATATTTTCGGCGGATACGGCCGTCAGTTCAGGGAGGACGCCCGCATAAACTACAAACTTGAAGGCGGCCCCGACGATTGGCACAGGTTCGGGGTCGACTGGAGCGAAGACGGGTATGTGTTCTACTGTGACGGGCGTGAGACGGTGCGTACCTCAAAATACGTTTCCAAGGTGGAGCAGTTTATTCTGCTTACTACGGAGTGTCAGGGATATAGGAGCGGGAACATGGACAAGCCGTCCGAGGCGTTGTCCGGGGCAGTGCTGCCGGATTGTTTCAAGGTAGACTATGTGCGTGTGTTCGATGCCGTGTAATACCGCTGTCATTTTCCTCTGCACGGGCAGTCGAATGCGTTAAGCGCCGCGCGCGCGATGGCAGCGGGAGCGTTCCCGCGAAGTACCCGGCGGCGGGTTGACGGCTGTGCGGCCGGCTGGGCGTAACGCGGGCGTTTGCCGGAATTGCAGTGAACCGGGTTGGTGTGATACAATCCGGCGTTCTTACTGGATGGAGACTGTCAGATGGGAAACGTAAAACTACTTTCGGGCAATGAGGCGATAGCCGCCGGCGCTTACAGGGCCGGCTGTGCCGTTGCCGCTGCGTATCCGGGAACTCCCAGCACGGAGATACTGGAGAATATTGCGAAATTCGGAGGGCGCATAGACTGCGAATGGTCTGTGAATGAAAAGGTGGCTATGGAGGTGGCCGTCGGGGCTTCCATTGCGGGGGTTCGCTCGCTTGCCGCCATGAAGCATGTCGGGCTGAATGTGGCCATGGATCCGCTCATGACTTACACGTACATAGGCACGAACGGCGGTCTGGTCGTGGTCTCTGCCGACGACCCCGGGATGCATTCCTCGCAGAACGAGCAGGACAACCGCGTGCTTGTGAAATTTGCCAGAGCGGTGCAGCTGGAGCCTTCGGACAGTCAGGAAGCGTACGACATGACGCGCGCCGCGTTCGATATATCCGAGCGCACCGGAGCGATAGTCTTCCTGCGGATGACTACGCGGACGTCGCACTCCTCGTCGCTTGTCGATCTCGGAGAGGACTATGAGTACGGGGACGCCGGTTCGCGCGGGTATGTCAAGGACATTACGCGGTACGTGTCGGTGCCCGCAAACGCCAGAGCTATGCGGTTCCGGGCGGAGGAACGCTCCAAGGCGCTGCTTGCCGAATCCGAGGCGTCCGAATTCAACAGGGAATTCATAGCGGAGGGTTCTGAGATAGGAATTGTGACTTCGGCCGTCGCCTACGAGTATGCGGCGGAGGTTTTCCCGGACTGCAGCATATTGAAGCTCGGGTTTACGAACCCGCTGCCGGAAAAGAGGGTGAGGAAATTTGCGTCGCGGGTGAAGAGGCTCTACGTGGTGGAGGAGCTGGATCATGTGCTGCGCGACGCGATAGAGTGCGCGGGGGTGAAGACGGATAGGTTCAAAACCGAGCTCTCGATGATGGAGCTGAACCCGGACAGGCTCCGCGAACTGCGCCGTGAGATAATGGGAGACGGCTCTGCCGCCCCGGCTCCGAAGCGCAGCCTGCCGGATTTTGTTCCGCAGCTGCCCACGCGCCCGCCGGTACTTTGCGCCGGTTGTTCGCACAGGGGAGTTTTTTACATTTTGTCCAAGCTTGGGGCCACGGTGTCCGGTGACATCGGATGCTACACACTGGGATGCGTGCCGCCGCTTTCCGCCATGGATACGACAATCTGCATGGGCGCAAGCATCGGGGCTGCATTCGGCATGGCCAAGGCCGGTTTTCGCGGACGTCTGGCCGCGGTGATAGGAGATTCCACGTTTTTCCATTCAGGAATGACGGGGCTCCTGGATGTGGTTTACAACAAGGGCGGGATAACCGTCGTTGTTCTTGACAACCGCATAACCGGAATGACGGGGCATCAGGACAATCCCGGGTCCGGGCGCACGCTGCTCGGGGAGCCCACGGTCAAGACGAGCATAGCGGAAGTCGCCAGGGCGCTCGGCGTGCGCCGTGTACGCGAGGTTTCCGCCTACGACATTCCTGCGCTGGAGACTGCGCTGAAAGAGGAGCTTGATGTGACAGACGAGCCGTCCGTGGTGGTCGTGTTCGGTTCGTGCGTGCTGGCTTCGAAACGAAATGTTGGCGCAATTCCGGACTCTGTGGACTCCGCGGCGTGCAAGGCGTGCGGGGCTTGCTTCAAGCTCGGCTGCCCCGCGATTGTCCGCGGGGAGAAAGTCGGGGAGAGATTCAAGGCGTCAATAGATCCCGCTGCGTGCATAGGGTGCGGGGTGTGTTCTCAGGTTTGCAGGTTCGGCGCGATACGTTCCGGCAAGACTGCCGGTAATTTGGCGTAAACATGGCACAGGAGCATTTTCGATGAAGGATACGGTGAATGTGACGCTTGTGGGCGTGGGAGGTCAGGGCATACTGCTTACGAGCGAGATTCTCGGCAGGGCTGCCGCGCTGGCCGGTTTTGACGTGAAAAAGAGCGAGGTTCACGGCATGTCGCAGCGCGGTGGGAGCGTTACGAGCCAGGTGCGTTTCGGCAGGCACGTGTACAGTCCGGTAATACCGTTCGGCGAGACAGATGTCCTTGTCGCATTTGAGAAACTCGAGGCGGTGAGGTGTTTTGCGCTTTTGTCGCCGGGCGGTAAGGCGCTTGTGGATGTACGTGAGATAGTGCCAGTGACGGTGTCCAGTGGGCAGCAGGTTCCGGTGGCGGATCAGGACGGGGTGCTGGCACGGTTATACGAGGGGCGCGCGGTCTATACTGATTCGTGCGCCGTGGCCCGGAAACTTGGAAATATGCGTACTTCGAATATGGTGATAGCGGGCGCGCTTTCCATGATGCTTGACATCCCCGGGGAGTGCTGGGTGGACGCGATAAAGGCGCGTTTGCCGGAGAAGATACGGGACATAAACATAAGGGCGTTTGAAGAGGGCAGTGCCGGATTGTCCGAAACGTCCGTCTGATACTGAAGAAGGCTTTTTTCCCGGGACGGGTTGTGGTCTTGAAAACGAAGAGTTTTTTGTTTTTCTGCGTCGGAGCCGCCGTTGGAGCGCTGGCGGCGGCGGTGCCTTTCTGCATGAGGCTGGGGGATTTGGACCGCCAGCTTGCGGAGGCGGGGAACGCGCTGAGCGCGATGAAGACGGTAGCGCCGGTTCATTCAATGCCTGCCCGCCGGGAATTGTGGCCGGAAGCGGATTTTGAGGGGCTTCCGGAACCGTACGGTTCCGACGGCGGTGACGCCGTCGAGGAAGAGGCTGCCGCGGCGCCGGTCAAGGTGTCAGACCAGCCGGAACTGGCATCTCCTCCAGCCGCTCCGCGCAGGCGCGAGCCTCCTTCGGAGGAGCAGATGCGCGAATGGTTCAGCGAAATGAACAGGCGCAATCAGGAACGCGCCAAGACGAATACGCTGGAGTTCGCGGAAAGAATCGGATGCGGAGAGGATCAGCAGGAGAAAATTTTTGCGATATCCGACGAGATGAATATGCGAGTCTCCGAAATAGCCGCCTCGTGGGCGGAATACCTGAGGGAACAGGGGCGTTTTTCGCAGGAGTGCAGGCTCAGGATAATGTACGATATTTCAGCCGCGGTCGTGGACGCGTACGATAATCTCGACAAAGTGCTTCCTGACGGATGGCGTGAAGATCAGGGAGGCTGGGATGTGGGATCTCTCATCGACTGGAGCGGCCTCGGCCCGTTGATGGATGTGGAGCGCGAACTCGGCGGAGGCCGCTCGATGCGCGGCATGATGGGCACTTTCAGCGGAGGCCGCGGAAGGCGCTGACGGTGAGCGCACCGCGGCGACGCGTATGAGCGTTTTGTCACGGCTTGAGGCGTGCCGCTTTTTTTTGATCAAGACGCTGTATTTCTCCGCTGTCCGGAGGAGCTGCCGCAGCTGGTTCTGCGGGCGTACGTCAAAATGCCGGGCGGCTTTTTTGTCCGCTCGGTATGTCGGAGCCGTCTGGCGTTTGGGTTTAACATTTTACTGAGAAACGCGGCGCGCTGCTTTGTGCCGGGAGGGTTGCGAGGAATTGCGGGGTGCGCTTTGGGCTGGCGCTTATAATGCCGCGGGAACTTTTTTGAATGTACGCGTTCAGCGGACGTTTCCCGTGAGTTTTATCAGATTCATGTATCTTCCGCCGTCCGTCTCGATCATCAGCCGGTCCTCTTTCGCATACCGGCTGCCGCACGACAGCCAATCGCTCCATGCCGCGGAGAAGCAGTCCATTTCCGCGATTTTGAAGTTCTTCAGATGCGGTTCGAATTTTGGCTTCCACCAGCCGATGGAGTGCCATTTTTCGAGCGCTTCCGGATCCCACAGCGTTTTCATTTCTTCCGGAACATTTTCATGCACTTCATATTTCATGCCGGGCATTGCGATGGCGACGGCGGCATTTTCCTTCAGGATGGGCTTCAACGCCGTTTCGAAGTAGGCGTCGTTATT
Source organism: uncultured Verrucomicrobiota bacterium (assembly GCA_949285835.1). Classification (GTDB taxonomy): domain Bacteria; phylum Verrucomicrobiota; class Kiritimatiellia; order RFP12; family UBA3636; genus CASEAR01. The sequence continues at coordinate 5,240 of CASEAR010000043.1, forward strand.
CCCGAAGTAGTGATACGCGTCTATGCTCAGCACTGCGTCAAAGAAGCCTTTCTCAAAAGGAAGATGCAATGCGTCGCATCTGACCGGGACAGTCAGGCGGGACACGCCCGCCTGTTGAAAGCGCGCGGAATTTTCGCATTCTGATATCCACAGGTCTGCGGCAAAAATCTGCACACCGAATTTTTTTGCGAGGAAAATAGAGGAAAGCCCTCTCCCGCATCCGAGATCCAGCACGCGCATTCCCTGATGCAGGTGCAGATCGCGTGTCAGTTCTTCGGCAATCCGCCATGCATTCGGTCCCATCATATTGTCCTTCAGGAAGCGGTCGTCAATCTTCATAGTGTATAGTGTCCTTCCCCGTGCGCCGCGAACCGGCGGCAGGCTGAATGTGTTTGATATGAAGGTTCCATTATTGTAACATGGAATCGTCGGATGCGGGGCGGCGGCCGGAAGAATCTTACGGCGGACATGCGCAGTCGCGCCTTGGGGGGCGGGCGCCCGCGTCGCCGGAGGCTCGGGCCGCGGCTTCGGCATGGGGTGAAAATGCGGCGCATGATTGGAGGAGAAATGGGTACGTCATACAGGGACAGGGTGCTTGGGTGCTGGATTGGAAAGAATATCGGCGGAACGATCGGTGCACCGTTTGAGTGGAAGCGGCAGATAAACAACGTAACGTTTTATGCGCAGAAGGATCTGGACGGCAGCCCTATGCCGAATGATGACCTTGACATACAGCTGCTATGGCTCTGTGCAATGGAAGAGCGCGGCGTCGCCGTAAACGCTCACCGTCTGGCGGAGTACTGGACGATGTTCGTGACTCCGCACTGGTCGGAGTACGGCATCGCCAAGGCAAATATGCGTCAGGGGCTCCCTCCTCCGTTGTGCGGGACATACCGTAACGATTTCAAGAACAGCTGCGGTTCGTACATACGCAGCGAGATATGGGCGTGCCTGAATCCAGGCGATCCGGACGGCGCGTCGCGTATGGCTTATGAGGATGCGATCATCGACCACGGGAACGGAGAGGGCGTGTATGCGGAGATTTTCATGGCGTCGCTGGAGAGCGCCGCATTTGTGCTCCCCACGCTTGACGGCTGTGTCGACGCCGGACTTGCACGTATTCCGGAGGAATGCAGGGTGGCGCAGGCCGTGGCGACGGTTCGCAGATGCCGCGCTGCCGGGATGTCCTGGCTTGAGGCTCGCGACGAAGTGCTGCGGCTTCATTCCGGAGTGCTCATGAGCTGGGCTGCCGTGAGCGACTACGACAAAAAAGAAGGGCATACCGGGACTTATCCTCTGGGATGCGACGTGCCGTCCAACATCGCAATCACGCTTATCGGGCTGTATTGGGGCGGAGAGGATTTTTCGCAGGTGCAGTGCATTTGTGTAAACTGCGGGGAGGATACTGACTGCTCTGCGGCCACGTCCGGTTCGGTGTGGGGCATAATGCATGGGGCGGATGCCATCCCGCAGAAGTGGATAGACCCGATCGGACGCGGTATACGTACGGTGTGCCTGAATCTGGGAGAACTCGGCAACTTCGGAGACCAGCTCCCCTCAACGGTGGATGAATTGACGGACAGGACGGTACGCTTGGCAGAACGGATAAATCCCGGCGTACTCAGCGTGTGCGGGAAACCTCAAACAATCCGGCAGGCGTCGGATCACGGTGAGTCGATATGGGGAGGCTTCAACGGGCCCAGATACGATTTTGACTTCTTCTCCGTACACCTTGACTACGGCGACGGCAACCCTGCGATACGCGACGGTCAGTGCCGTACGGTCACGCTGCGCATACACAACAAGTACAAGACCCAGGCGAATTTCTCCGTGCGCTGCCTGCCTCCTGACGGATTTTCGGTAAGTCCGCAGGGGACGGTACTGGCGCTGAGCCTTCAGCCGTGTTACGCGCCTCCGGCGGAAGTGAGTTTCACATTCAAGGCGGACAGTCCTGTCTCTTCATCGTGCCGCGGCGTGATAGAGATCACGGCGGAAGGCCGGCCTGTGATAATGCTTGTGCCGGTGGTGTTCGTCAGAGAAGCGTGAAGCAAACGCTGCTCCGCGCTGTTCGGCCCGGCGCCTGACGAACGCCTCTCT
>CASEAR010000044.1 GCA_949285835.1 uncultured Verrucomicrobiota bacterium
ATTAGATGTGATATCATGACGTTGTAATCAGTGGTCGGTTTGCGGTGTAACGCGGTTGACCGCGGTGTACGGGATGGAGGAGATGCGGCCGGCGGGCCGGTGGGGAACCTGCGGGTGTTGGACAGGAGTGCGATATGAAAACAGGAGTGCGATATGAAAAGAGTGTTTGGGTCGGCGTGTAATTTCGGTTTAGCGGTATTCTTCTTTGTATCGCTGTGCGCTCTGAGCGTACGTGTCTTGGGCGCGGACAATGGAACTCACAGAAGCATAGTTGACATTGTATCAGAAACATGGGCGACTCCGGTGATTTCTGGCGGGTCTGCTGGTGCGCAGTACCATTCCTCGTATGGGCCGGAAAAGGCGTTCGACGGTGTGACTTATTCTAGTGATGAATCGATGCGCTGGCTCGGAGATATGTCAAAAGGGACTTTTCTCCAGATCTCCTGGCCGGATACTGGCGAGTATCCGCCTGTCATACTGTCCTCGTACAAGCTGCATGGACTTTCCGTTGGTTCGTATGCATGGGAACGCTCGCCTACTGCGTGGAGCATTTACGGACTGAATGTTTCCGATGAGTGGATACTTCTCGACAATAGAACAGGTGTGGAGTGGGACAAGTCCTTGTCGGAGGAGACATCAAGCAAAGAATTTGAAGTTGCATCTGTAGCGCCATGCAAGGCTTTCAAATTTGTGCCTGAGGAGTCGAACCGTTCTGGTGAATCGTGGACGGTCGGTCTCATGGAACTTGAGTTCTTCGGTGTTGCGGCCTCCGACGGCATGCTGAGCGTCGGATCCAATACCGGCGGAATCTGCGAGTGTTTTCCTGCGGCGGGGATTTATAGTGACATCGGAACCGATGAACCGGTGATTTGTTCGGCGTACGACGTTGAGGGAGAAGAAGTCTATTACAGATGTGCGGGGTACGTTCTCGACAAGTTTGACAAGGATTGGAACCTTGTGTCTTCCGTAACGAACATGGGTGTTTCTGCCTACAGTTATTCCCAGACAGATGGAATGCAGAAACTTACGTGGCTTTATGAACCTGTCGGGTACCGTTTAGATGTGTCGGCTCTTGTTCCGGATTCTTGTTCTTTTACCGTTTCTCCTGAACCGGACATCGTTTCCAAGTACTACTCTGCAGGATCAGAAGTGAATGTCTCTGTGGTTCCCGCATCTGGAAAGGTGTTTTCGTATTGGACGGGAGATGTTCCGGCTGGTTCCGAAACTTCCGTGTCGTTTACTGCGAGTGTGACAGAACCGGCGGCCGTTTTTGCAGTGTGTTCGTCTCCGTGGACGCTCTCGATGCAGGACAGCAAAAACGGCACAATGGACAATGGCGACTGGGTGCTGAAAGTGACGGTCGCGGGAGGGGAGGAGGTGTCGGTATCCAGTGTGCTGACGAACGGCGCGAGTTCCGTGCTGGATTTCAGGTCTCCCGTTTCCGGGGATGGCGGGGCGTCTTTCTCCATTGTCTCCATTAGTGGATTCATGTCGAACACAAATATTACGCACGTGTTTCTGCCGGATACTCTCAAGACTCTGCAGGGACAGGCTTTTTACAATTCTTCCCGTCTTTGTGTTGTAGAGCCGCTGCTCCCGGATTCCCTTACCACGGTTGGGCGCAGTCCCTTTTACGGCTGTACAAATCTGGCAGGGAATTTGCGGCTCACCAATCCGGATGTGGTTTTCAGTGAGACATGGCATGGCGGCAGTGTCGGGGCGTTTGCAAAAACGCTTATAACATCGGCGGAAATTACAGGGAATGTCACGACTATACCCGCAAATACGTTTGATCTTTGCGGAGAGTTGAGAAGCGTGCGTATTCCCGACACATTGACGCGGATCGGGCAGAGCGCTTTCGATTCTTGCTGCAAACTCGAGTCTGTGGAACCGTTTTTTCCGGAAAGTTTGATTCAACTTGAAGCTTCTGCGTTCTACAATTGCGTGAATCTTTCCGGTGATTTGGAGCTCCTGAATCCTTCATTGAAGATGAATAACAACAACAATCAAGGGTGGCGCGGAATGTTCACCGGAAGTTTGATCACTTCTGCAAAGATCATGACCACTAACATAATATCGACGTCTGCGTTTTCGAATTGCAAGTTGCTCTCTGATGTTGTTTTGGCAGAAGGACTGAAAACCATAAGTGGAAGCGCTTTTTCAGGATGCACGAGCTTGACCAACATCGTTCCGTTTTTGCCGAAGAGCCTTTCAAATGTCGGCGGATCAGCCTTCTACGGATGCAGGAGTCTTGCTATTCCTCTCATCATAAGCGGTGGCGAGGCTGTATCCCTCCCGCACAACAATAATCAGGCGACGGGGCCTTTTTACTGTACGGGGATTACTTCCGCTGATTTGAGCGGGAATGTCCCGTTGATTCCCAACGGGTGTTTTTCGGGTTGCACAAATCTGGAAACGATAATAGTGTCCGAATATACGACGTCTATAGAAACGCAGGCGTTTTCAGGATACGGCAACGATATCAGTTCAAAGTTGAACAGCGTGTATTTTCTCGGAGAATGTCCTCAGGAAATATCCGTCAACATATTCGGCGGAAAGTCCTCTTACGGCGTTGCCGTATACATTCCTGCCGGCAGGGAGAGCTGGGAAAATTACGGCGCGGAAAACTTCAGTGCGCCTACAGACGATGAACTTGTCGTTTTCGCAGAAAATTTCCCGGATTCGGAACAGAAACCGTTTGCCGTGTGGTCATTGGGGACGTACAAGTGCTTTGTCCTCCGTTGGGTGCCGCCGCGTGATCCGATACTCACGACCATTGTTATTGTTCGCTGAGTGCATATTCCGGCGCGGTTGCTTCGAGGCGCTTCAGGATTTTGTCTTTCAGTTGAGCAATGCCCCGGCTGCCGTCCGCTGCGATCTTCGCGAGGGCAAAGATAACCGTTTGACAGTGGCTAGTTCGGGAGGCGTTTTCTTGTTGAAGACTTTCAACATTTACGGCGCTTCATCCGTCGTTCGCAGCGGTGAGGCCGCGGGGCCGCGTTTGTTCGATAACTAAGAAGACCTGTACCGGTTCACGGAAGCGTAGTCTTCGGGAGCGGCGCCGCCGTCCGGTCTGCGGTAAAGCCGCGTCTCTCATCGTACGGCTGTGTATGCGCAAGTTTTTTTCGACGGGAGCAGCAGTTCACGCATTTTAGTACGGCGGCGGCATGTGCGGGACTGGTATTTCGCCATGCATTCTTAACATGGCTTCATATCTGAAGCCATGCATTTCAGTGTTGTGCTGCAAAATTAGTTTAAGGCGGCCATATTGCGCGGCAGTGCAGAGCAATAATACTTCGGTGGAGATTGGATATGGCCTGTTTGCTCTCTGCGGTTTCGTGCGTGCAGAGATGTGTGTGGTATAGCTCATTAAAAATCAGAATGTTATATTTGCACAGCAATTTGTGATGGTTAAACGAGGTTTTCCCTTTGGGAAAGCTGAGGCGTCTCGGAGTCCGTCCCGATCCGTTTTTTTAAATTGGAAACACATTTGTTTCTTTTCAGTCCTGCAGGCATCCCCCAAAGCGTTATGCGGAGAAATGCGGCATTGTGAATTGTATTGGAATCAGATTCCGGTGTGTTATAGAATCAGCGTTCGAATCCCAATGGGTGGTTTGCGGGCGATGTGCGGAGGGAGTGTGTGTTGTGTGCGGCGAAATGGGACAACCTGTTCGTTACAAAGCGGTGGTGGCTTACGATGGCACGGATTTTGCCGGCTGGCAGCGCCAGCCGGGGTTCAGAACGGTACAGGAAACATTTGAAACGGCGCTAAGCCGGCTTTCACGTTCCGGACAGAGCGTAACAGCACATGCGAGCGGTAGAACGGATGCCGGTGTGCACGCACGCGGTCAGACCGTGCATTTTGATTTATTCAGGGGCATGACGGGGACGCAGCTGCGCAGGGCGTTGAACGGATGGCTTCCAGAGGACGTGCGTGTGGTGGATGCGGCCGCGGTGTCTTCGGATTTCCATGCCAGACATTCTGCGGCCGGCAAGGAATACAGGTATTTTGTGTACAATGCCGCGGTAATGGATCCGCTTTTCCGGCGCACCATGCTGCACATGCCGCGCGAGCTGAATATGGAAGCGATGCGGGAAGCGGCGTCTTTGCTGACTGGAAAGCACGATTTTGCGGCGTTCAGCGCGAATCCGTCGCGAGAGATAGAGTCGACCGTCCGGACTGTCTATTCCATAGAGATTGCAGGGGAAGCCCCTTTTCTGGAATTCAGAGTAACCGGAGACGGTTTCCTGTACAAAATGGTGCGCAGTATTTCCGGCATCCTTCTCTCTGTCGGCATCGGGAAAGAGCGTCCCGGCGCAGTGAGGGAGATAATGCTTTCAGGCGTCAGGACAGCCAGAGTGGAGACTGCTCCGGCGCGAGGGCTCGTGTTGTGGCGCGTATGGTATGAACGGGCTGACGTCAAAGACGCGGTTTCATGTGAATGAACGTGCATGCGGATGTACTCATCCGGCTGGTTTCGTAAGCTATACCGGCGGAGACGTTTCCCCAAGTGCAGATTGTGACTGCGTACGGTGCGGCATCGTAAAGGCGGCTGACGCAAAAACAGGCTTGTAAGATTGTGGCGGGGTATGCCTTTGAGGACGTGAAACAGTGCCGTTTTTCTGAAATGCCCCTTTGCAGTTTCTGTCCTGAGCGTCATAAAACGGAATAATACGGCCCATAATGACTCATCCGGCAAACATTGTCCGGTCTGCTCCGTGTCCGGTGATCTATGAAAGCCGCAAAACGTCCATGTTCGCAAGAGCAGGAGGTCTTTTTTCTCGGTTAAGCCGCCACTTACAGCAATCCGCGCGGGGTCATGCGGCTATACGGGTACCTTCGAACAGTCGTGCAAAAACAGTTGCGTGTGCAAGTTACATGCCTGCAAGGGCCGGGACCGCAATGAAAAAGTTCTAAAATGGAAGCATTGCTCCGTTCGGGCAATTTGCCTGAACATAAAATGACGTTCAGTTCCCAATAGGCCGAAAGACGCATGCGCTGAACAGAAAAGAAACGTGAATGCCATCGACAACGCATCGATAAAATCTCCAGTATACGAAATTAGTTTTTTATTTGCCGACTAAAGTAGGAAAAAGAATTTCCGTATGGTTTCTGGATCTCCCGCACCGGAATTTCGGCGGATTATCTTTGATAATATCGCACGAATGAACCGTGATGCCGCGGATGCTCATGCGGGCCGTGCTTCCAGAGAATGCCATGAAGACTCCATTAGGTTCGGTGGCTCGTAACATGCCGGTTCTAAAACAACGGCATATGCATCGAAACCGTTTCCTGAAAAGGCCGAGTTTCCCGGCAACGGCTTACGGCTCCTCAGTACGTGCGGCTCACAGCAACGGCTTATTGTTTCTGCCTGGCAGTGGAGGCGGCGCGTTTCAGATATGGCAGGTACCCTGTCGTATAAACTATTGCGGAAACGACGGTGAGCGCCAGGAATACGAGTTCAGCGGCGGCAAGCACGCTGAACGGGAACAGTGTGAGACCCTCATATTTTTCGCACTGCATGGACAGCGTCTGAGCTCCAAGGTAGAGGTGTGCGGCGGCAATGACCGGGAAGCCGAAGGCTGTGCGTATTTTGCCAATCATGCCGGCTTTTATATCTGCTCCGTATTCAAGTGCGGCGGAGCGCATAAACGTTACCCACAGATCCCGGACTATGGAAACGACGTCCAGAAGGAGGAGGATTATCGCGTGAGGCAAATCCTCGTTGACGAGAGCCACAAAAGTAGCGGCCGGCAGGGTGATGCCGTAGAAGATTTTGTCCATGAGCGGATCTGCCAGAGCGCCGAGTCTGCTTGTTACATCCCATTTACGTGCGTATTTGCCGTCGAAGAGGTCCGTAAGCGCGGAGGCGCACATGAGCAGAATTGTCGTCGTGACGATAACCGGGGACGGATAAAATACGTTGATGATGGATGCCGCGCCAGCTGCGATAACAAGCGGGGCCCTTGCGAATGTGAGTGCAAATACGATGACGAGGTGCGTTTTGCGGAGGGTGTTCGGTTGTTGATTGTTCATTTGTGTGGAATACTGTGTTTTAGAGCTGTACCTTATACTGAATCAGCGCCGGCGTCCGCTTAAATCCCGGCAGCAGGCGCGTTTGAGACGGAACCGTCAGGCGCCGTCACTTCTATGTCTGCGGCGCCGGCCGTATCTACGGCTTCTTCCTGTTCTTCTGGAAGTGAGTTAGTCGGGGCTGCCGGGCCGCTTCCCGGCGCGGCGGCGCGATCGGTGTCCGTATCGTCAGGCCCGTCGCCGGGCTGGCCGTTATTCTCCTCCCCGGAGGTTTCGATACCGTCGTCAGTTTCCGGAGGATTGCTGCTCGCGGATTCCGTTCCGGCTGCAGCGGCGGAGTTGAACATATTTGTGATCATGGAGCTGTATTGTCTGGCATTCGCCCTGAGTTTTGGAATCCAGTTGGTTGCAAGGGTGTTCATGGTTTCTCCCAGTCCGGGTACGAGGGCAGGGGGAGAATACACCCACTTAGTAACCTTGTTCTCCGAGTTTATCTCTCCCGGGACGCGTCTGCATACGAAGAGGTCGTTGGCGCTGTCGTGCCGCCTGACGGACGATATTATCGTTTGCGTGTTGTTTGTGTAGGCGATCATGATAATGTATTCGTCAGCTTCGCACTCCGTACGCGGCAATTTTGCAGGTTGCGCAGACGCGAGCCCGTTGATGATCGCGTCTCCGGCATCTTTGGGGCAAAGCAGAGCGAACGGCTGGGCTTCGCCTTTTGTGTCGAGAAAAACGAAAACGCCTGAGACAGAATCTTTGTCCTCTGCGCAAGCTCTTATCATCTTTGCTCCCGCCTCTCTGACGGCGCTGCCTTTCATATCGCGCACGTAAAGCGCGGCTGCAGCAATTATCAGGACTATTCCGAGAATCAGATTCCAGTTGTTGCGTTTCATTTACTTCTCCTGCTGTATTTGTCGCATTTCGTCCGCCTTCGCGCCGTAACCGAGATACGTTGCGTTTCATTTACTTCTCCTGCTGTATTTGTCGCTGGAATGTGAAAAGTTCGCTTATTTTCCGTTTCAGGAGGACGGCGGCACGCGCCCGGTGCGATATTACGTCTTTCACGTCGCTGCCGAGTTGTCCGAACGTCATGGACTGTCCATCCGGAACAAAAAGAGGGTCGTAGCCGAAACCGTTGTGTCCCGCGGGTTCACGGATGATGTGTCCCGGGCATTCGCCTCGAAAAGTGTACTCTTCTCCGCTTGGGGATACGAGGGCGATCACGCATGTAAAGTGCGCGGTGACCGGATCAGCGAACGCAGAGAGCTCTTGCAGCAGTCTGGCGTTGTTGGCGGCGTCATCGCCATGCCGTCCGGCGTAGCGTGCGGACAACACGCCCGGAGCCCCTACCAGCACGTCGACTTCAAGTCCGGAATCGTCCGCGATGGTCCATTGTCCCGTACCCGCCGCATAGGCTCGCGCTTTTATCAGGGCGTTCCCCTCGAATGTCTGTGCATTTTCCTGCGGCTCAGGGATTGCCGGGAAATCTGCTGCGGATTTCAAAACCACGCCTGAAAAGCCGAGAATACGTCCGAACTCACGCAGTTTGTGGGGGTTGCCGCTGGCGACGACGAATACTTTCGGGAGTTTCTGTTTGGCGTTCATTGTTTTCAGTATAACTTCTTAACACTGCGGTTGCGGCCGAGATCTTTTCGGAGAGTTTCAATTACCGGGTAGAGTCTGGGCACGAAATCGTTGATTGCCGATTTCCAGTTGTCCGGATGATTAGGGTCGCGTTCCATGCATAGCGATACGTAAGCCCATCTCGGGCGGTAGTTGTGGACAGCGTTGTCGTACATCATGTACATGAAACGTGTGAGATGGCTGTCCGTGATATGTTCCGGGTTGAAGAACCAGTATACGTAGACGGAAAAAATGGTTTCCTGATTTCCGTTGGGTTCCTTGAATGTCTGGGAAATTTCCAGAACCTTGGCCGTGATGGTGCGTCCGCCGCCTATGTCTACGTCATACGAATACTCGTCGTTTATCTTGTTGCCGTGCGCCACGAGGCATACCTGCGGTCTGTGTATGCTCTTTCTCTCCATTCCGGAGAAAACGAATGTCGTTTGTATTGCCGGTCCGGTGTCCGCCTTATATACACGCCTGAAGATCGGCGTATTGTCGGGGAGCAGTTTTCTCTCGCCTATCGAAATTTCGGAAAGATCCGCCTCCTGACATGACGGGCATTTCATTGAGCGGAGCTGTTCCTCTGTCAGTTTCTGCTCAAGAAAAGACCTTGCGCAGTTTTCGTTTGTACAGAAAAAGAGCCTCTGTCCGCGATAGAAATCCACGTTGTCCGGCATTACCAGCGGGATTTCCCCTTCGGGGTCTCCGTAAATATATCTTGGGCGCGAAAGCAGGAAGTAGGCTGCGGCGACAACGCCAAGAGTGAGCACTACCGTTGCTGCGGCGTATATTTTTCCGGCGTTCATCCGAATCTCCTTTCGATTTTCTCGATGATGGATCCGGTTAGCATGAGAAGGCCGAGGGAAATGAACAGGACGAGGAATCCCGACAGGTCATGATAGAGCGTCATTGCAAGCTCCATGCCGATCCATTCGGCGATGAGGCCAAGCGTAAAAATTCTCAGAGCGTTCGCCAGCATCGCGAGGGGGATGGACATGGCGAAGAGTATCCATTTGCTCCAGAATCCGTGCATAGTCAGATATGCGTACGGGGCCGCGAGCGCCACCATCGCGGAGAGAGAGCGAAGCCCGCTGCACGCATCCGCGACGTTAAAAGAAAATCCACCGCCGGCGGAACTGTAAACGATAGTTCCCTGCCTTGCGGCTTCGATGCCGGCGCCGTGGAGCAGCGTCACAGATATTTGACTCGCCATCATGCGCAACGGCCATGTGATTTCGGTGAGAAGCGACGATGTGAAGCAAAGGAGCGCGTAGCCTGCCGGGAATATCAGGCGGACGGCGACGCGTCTGCCCCAGGCGGCGTAGACTGCCCCCCAGTATGCAACGACGAGAGCGGCAAGGGATATTCGCGGCATCTGCGTCCTGTAGCCGAATATATGCGCGAGGATCGATACGAATACAATCCCGGCGCCGGCAAGCGAATATGAGGATTCGGTGCCGGACAGCTCTTCCCGGTCTTTCCAGATAAGGTAGGCCGAAAAAATAAGCATAACCCAGTTATATTTGAAATTCTCATGACCCCATTGGAGCATTACCCACCCGAAAATTGAGCGGTCTTCTCCTATTACTTCAGAATCTGTGCCGAAATCGCGGTACAGCATCGTAATAAGCAAAGCTGCCGCCAGGAAGAAAATCCATCTGGCCGCTTTTTGCCATGAAAAGCTGCATTGCATGCTGTTTGCGGTTTTCAAGCTGCCGGCAATGCCGCCGTCCAGCGGCTCGGTCTGGACGCTGCCACCCTCCGTTTGTGCTGCTCTTTCGTCGCTGTTCATGTGCGGGATTGTACAGCAAACCGGTTTCCTTATCAACATGTATGACGGCAGTCAGCTGGAAAGTGAAAGGTCTACTGCACGCGTGCCTGCGCCCCTTATGAGAACGGCGGGGCCGAGAACTGCTCTCGCCTTTTAAAAAGACGGTTCCCTAAAAGGAACAAACTTCGTCCGCGTCAGCGGCGAAGAACGCAGACGATCGGAAGATATAATCAACAGCATGCCGGGGATATCCCTCGGCGGAAAGTGCCCCACCGAGTATCGCTCACTTATTGCCTGAATACCAATATGCGTCCCTGTAAAAATTAGTTGACGCTCCTTCTGCAATTCACCTGCGGCAATATGTACGCGTTGCGCCATAAAAACAGGCCCCATACGGAAAAACGGCTTTATAATCCTGTATGGTTCCGCGTTGGCCGGATGCTTGCCTGACGAATGCAGGCGCGAAAGTTCTGGATTTTTTTTGTTGAAAGGCGTTCTGTTGTGGGGTACCCTATTGGGCAGAGGCTGTTGAGTTCGGCAGATTGCGCTGCGGCGGGCCGAGCTGGTGTCCGGCGGGCGAGACCCCGCGGTGCTGCCGGCCGCGCCGTTAACGAGTTGGCGGAGGTGATCAGATGAATGTGTCATTAGCGTTGTTTTCTTTCCTGTTTTTTACCGCGTTGGTGGGCGTGCTGACATGGTTTTTTGCAAGAGGCAAGGAAATAAGCTCAAATGAAGGTTTTTTCCTCGCAGGACGGTCTTTGACGTTCCCGTTCATCGCTGCGTCGCTTCTTTTGACGAATTTGTCGACGGAGCAGCTTGTGGGGCTCAACGGCGACGGCTTCACGGCGGGTTTGTCTGTGATGGTGTGGGAGGTAGTCGCCGTGATTACGCTTGTGCTGATGGCGCTATTCTTCCTCCCGCGTTTTCTGAAATCGGGAATAACGACTGTTCCGGACTTTCTCGAAATAAGGTTCGGCAGAAGCGCCAGAATTGTGTGCAGTGTGATATTCCTTCTCGCATACATGCTGCAGCTGCTCCCCATAATTCTTTACACGGGAGCTGTCGGACTTACCGGGATACTTGACCTGACAAAGCTCACCGGGATAGAAGACGAGTCGACTTTGCTGTGGATGTCCGTATGGATTGTCGGTGTGATCGGAATGATTTACGCGCTGTTCGGGGGATTGAGGTCGATAGTTATTTCCGACCTGCTCAACGGCATCGGTCTTCTGACAGGCGGCCTGATGATTACATGGTTCGGGTTGAGGGCATGCGGTATGGCGAACGGTGGCGAGGGGATTCTGGCGGGGCTGACGGCGCTGAAAGAGAATGTTCCGGAGCATCTCAATTCCATAGGCGGCCCGAGAGACCCGGTTCCGTTCTGGCAGATCTTTACAGGCGTTTTTCTGATAAACGCGTTCTATTGGTGTACCAACCAGCAGATAATTCAGCGTACGCTCGGGGCCAGTTCTCTGAAGGAAGGGCAGAAGGGCGTTTTGCTGACGGGTTTCCTTAAGCTTATCGGGCCGCTCTACCTCGTTCTTCCGGGAATTATGGCATACTACCTCTACTCCACCGGAAATCTTGACGTCGGCGGAGACGGCACGCTGCGCTCCGTGGATGCCTATGGTACGCTGGTCAGAAATGTTCTCCCGGAGTGCCTTACAGGATTCTTTGCGGCCGTTATGGTGGGGGCGGTGCTGTCGAGTTTCAATTCTGCGCTTAATTCCACATGTACGCTGTTCAGCCTCAACATATACAAAGGGCTGATAAAGCCGGATGCGTCAGACAATGAAACTGTGCGCGTCGGGAAGTATTTCGGGTTCCTGATTGCGGTTGGCGCGATGCTCGTGGCTCCGCAGCTGGCGGCGACCAAGAGCATTTTTACGTACCTGCAGGAGGTTAACGGGATTTATTTCATCCCGATATTTGCCGTGGTGCTCATCGGTCTGCTTCATAAGCGTGTGCCGCAGGCGGCGGCAAACGTCGGTCTGGTGGGAGGCGTCATTTTCATTTCCGTGTTTTATTTGATCAAGGCGTTTGCAAAGGACGGGGCTCTCGATATTGTCAGCAGAATTGGCACTTATCACTTCCTGGGCGCGGCATTTGTAATCATCGTGCTTGCAATGTTTGCGGTTACGGCGGTTTGGCCCCTGAAAGAAGCCTGGCAGCACAAATACAGCGGTGATGTGGATATTACTCCGTGGAAGGGGACCGTCCCTGTGTCGCTGTTTCTGATAATCTTCGTAATAGTGATATACGGGATTTTCGCAGACTTCAGCGTGCTGTCCGAATAGCTGCAGTTGCATGCAGACGGCATCAAGCACATGGCGCGGCTGTGGTTTTGCGTCTGACGCGGGGCTCTACATATGCCGCCATGTGCCACTCCGTCCGCCCGTCCGTCCGGGCGGCTTCGCGTTCTGGTGCGTTTGCCGGTGCGTGTCTTTTGTCCTGCCGGGCACTGGCCTGCATCAGCCGGCGGCGGTGTTCTGACGAGGCGTTTTCTGCGGCTTATTACTCTGCGGGAGTATATCGTGCTTATCGGGCTCGACTTTGAAACAGCGAATTTCAACAGCGGGAGCATCTGCTCTGTCGGCATTGCATGTCTTAACGCTGACGGTACGCTTGCCGCGGGAATGAACTGTCTGGTTCGACCGCATCGCAGCATGGATTGGGTGAGCTGGCGGTTTTTCCAGATACATGGCATAGGGGATGCCGATTTGCGGGATGCGCCGGAATTTCCGGATATATGGGATGAGTTTTGTGCGCTGGTGGGATGCGGAGGGTGCGTTGTCATTCACAATGCGCCTTTCGATCTGGGGCAGCTGCGGTCAGTGATGAAGCTTTACGGCCTGAGTTCTCTGGAGTTTGAATATGTCTGCAGTTTGTCTGTTTCAAGGAAATGTTTTCCGGAGCTGACAAGTCATTCTCTATCTAATATGGCGGACTATTTCGGCATACGATTTAACCACCATGAAGCGTTTGACGATGCCAGAACATGCGCAGAGATCGTGCGCAGAACTGGGATTCCGCCGGGGGCGCTCAGGAGGTTTGCTTTTGACGCCGCCGATACGTGTCTGATCTGAGCAAACATAGGCCGGGACCGCTGAAAAGTCCTGCAATGTGCTGTTGGCGGGCGTTTAGGAATGGCAAACCGCATTGTTTTGATGCAGGAAGACACGTCTGAAACAATTGTGAAACGGCACAGCGGCGTCCCCATCGTCTCATCCGATTCATGGCGCCGGGTTTGCGCCCGTAGCACGGGTCTACGCCCGTGGCACGGGTTTGCTGGGGCAGCGCCGGTCTGCATGGCCTGAGCGCAGGAACATGATTCTCCATCCCGGAAAAATTTTTCTGTGTTTTTTTTGACTGATGCAACGGCGGCGTGAAAGAACTGGTTTACACGCATTGTGCCGCGCTTCCGGGTCGTGTGCTGTGATACATACGAATTGCGGGAACCCGATTGTTTTAACTTGTACGGCCGGGTTACCGATGGTAGCATTGGGGTGTTGCTTCTCCGCAGCGGCGTGATTGGCATGTCGATGCGGAGGACGGTGTGTCTGCGAGCGTCTGTACGACGGCCGGCGGCGCGCGTATGCGCACGGCGGCTGATCCGTACGCAGCGCACGCCGATAACGAATGCGGATTATTGGTGCAAATCTACCGATGCGAGGTCGAAAGGTAATGAAAATTGCGGTTGCGAGTGAGGGCGGTACTGTGTTTCAGCATTTTGGCAGGACGCCGGAGTTTCTGATGGTCTCGATTTCAGACGCCGGAGAGCCTGTGTTCGAGAATATTTCTTCCGGCGGCGCGGGACATGGGGCTCTGGTATCTTTCCTTTCGGAACACAAGGTTGACGTGCTTATTTGCGGAGGAATCGGCGGCGGCGCTATGTCTGCTCTTTCTTCTGCCGGCATAAAGGTGGTTCCCGGAGCGTCCGGAAGCGCAGAGGATGTTGTGAAAGCTTTTCTTAGCGGAGATCTTGAGACGAATCCGGACTACAGGTGCGGGCATCATCATGGCGATGGGCATAGCTGCGGACATGATTCGGACGGTGGCGGCTGCGGCGGACATTCCGTCGGGTCCGGATGCGCGGGCGGCTGCTGACTCCGGCGGTGCGGTGCGTTCTTTTCGTAAATCACCGGAGGCGCGGGGCGAATTAAGCGCCGCATCAATCATGGTTCGGCCGGGTCTGTGAGCCCGGCGGATGCTGGACGGGGGGGAGTGCCGCTGTCCGCATGTGTCAGTATGTTATGTGATTTTTTGTTGTATGTTTATGTGTATTAACAACTTTTCAGGAGACTAGATGAAGCCGATTCTTTGTGAACAAACGTGGCGTTGGTATGGGCCGTCGGATCCGGTGACGCTTGCAGATATCAGGCAGACCGGAGTGACGGGGATAGTAACCGCACTGCATCATATACCAAATGGGGAAGTTTGGTCTGTCGACGAAATACTCAAACGGAAGGCGCTCATAGAGGAAGCCGGACTGCGCTGGTCCGTTGTGGAGAGCGTTCCGGTTCATGAGCACATAAAAACGCGAGAAGGTGAGTTTAAGCGTTACATAGACAATTACAAGCAGTCTGTCCGAAATCTTGGAGCGTGCGGGATAAAAACTGTTACGTACAACTTCATGCCGGTACTGGACTGGACGAGAACCGATTTGGCTTATGAGATGCCCGACGGCTCGCGCGGATTGCGGTTTGAGAAGGCGGCTTTCGTTGCTTTTGAGCTGTTCATTTTGAAGCGTCCGGGGGCAGAAAAGCTTTATTCCGACGAAGAGATTTCAAAAGCGCGGGCAAGGTATGAATCGATGTCCGAGGATGACCGCAACAGGCTTACCCGCAACATTATCGCCGGACTTCCGGGTTCTGAGGAAAGTTTTACTGTAGAACAGTTTCAAAAGGCTCTCGACAGGTACAAGGACGTAGATGCGGATACGCTGCGCTCCAATCTCATTGAGTTCCTGAAAGAGATTTGCCCTGTTGCCGATGAGGCCGGAGTGCGCATGGTTATACACGCGGATGATCCGCCTTATCCTATTCTCGGACTTCCGCGTATAATGAGCACCGCCGGTGATTTTCAGGCGATCATCGACGCCGTCCCCAACAGATCAAACGGGCTGTGCTTCTGCACGGGATCGTTCGGCGTAAGACCGGACAACGACTTGCCCGGCATGATGCGCAGATTCGGAAACAGGATTGATTTTGTGCATCTGAGGAGCACTCAGGGAGACAGCGAAGGCAATTTCCACGAAGCCAATCATCTGGAAGGCGATGTGGATATGTACGGCGTTATGAGGGCGCTTCTTGAGGTGGAACAGGAACGCGGCGTATCCATTGCAGTGCGTCCCGACCATGGGCACCAGATGATAGACGATCTGCGCAAAAAGACAAACCCCGGGTATTCGTGCATCGGGCGTATGCGCGGTATTGCGGAGCTGCGCGGTTTGGAAATGGGTATAGCCAAGTCGCTTTTTTCATGACACGGTCTCCTTCCGGAGGTGCGTATTGAGATTTGATCTGCATATTCATTCATGTTTGTCTCCATGTGCGTCTTTGGACATGGCGCCTTCTGCCATTGCGCAGAGGGCTGTGGACATGGGGCTGGATGCGGTAGCCGTCACGGATCACAACAGCGCAAAGAACGCCCCGGCATTCAATGAATGCTGCGGGCGTCTGGGGCTCAAGGTCCTGTTTGGAATGGAGATATGCACTTCCGAGGAGTTCCACGTGCTTTCACTGTTCGATACGGTAGAACAGGCCCTGAATATGACGGACTGGGTGTACGATGCGCTGATAAAGCGCGTCAACCAGCCGGAAGTATTCGGAGATCAGCCGGTCGTCAATGCGGATGATGAAATAGAGGAACTGGAATGGAGAATGCTCGGAACCCCGACAAAACGCGATGTTTATCAGGTGGGCAGGCGAGTGAAGGAACTGGACGGGCTTTTTATTGCGTGCCATGTCGACAGATCCACTTCCAGCATCTTTTCACAGCTTGGCGCCCCGGCGGGAGATGAGGGGTTTGATGCCATGGAGCTGAGCCGCACCGCGGATGAAACGGTGTGGCGCGGCAAACTGTCAGGCGCGGCGTGTGTAAGATCTTCCGATGCGCACAATATAGAGGATCTGGGAGTGGTCTGGACGGAGACAGACTCGGAAGATTTCTCCGTGGAAGGCTTGAGAAAAGTATTTAGAACGGGAAATTTACGGCTGTCTCCCCCGTTGAGATTTTTTTGACGTCTGCGGGAGTATCAGCTGCTTGCGCAGCTCAAGCAATGAACATGGCGGCGAGGGAAGGGTCTTTCGTCCATTGTGATGGGGGCGCGCGGAGGACGCAGTTGTCCGTGCGGCGGCATCAGGATGCTTACTGCTGACGTGCGCGACAGGTTCCCGCGGTGCGGGGCCTGCGGGGGCGGATGGGTCTTCTCTTCAGGCCGTTTGTCTGACATGCTGCAAGGGTCGCTGAGCAATCAGAGACTTCTTTTGCTGCGGCGGGGTGCAGTGTGTGATTTTATTCCGTTCAAAATGAGCCGGATTTGCGGCTCTTTCCTGCGGCCGGGCCGGGTCTCGGTGTTTTTGCTACACAATAGTGCTCCCCGGTGATATGATTCCGGGATTCAATTTCAGGAGGAACAGGATGCTATATCTTCTGCAGTATATGTCCAATGCGTACGGTCCGTTTCGCATGGCGGGGTCACATTTGATTTTGCTCTGCATGGGGACGTTGTTGTCTGCTTGTCTTGTTTTTTATTTTCTCCCGCGTTTATGGGACCGGCTGCCCAGGGATCGGGGGAAATCGCTCACTCCGGATGGAGATCGTTCCAAGGGGAAACCCACAGGCGCCGGCATAATTCTTTTTGTTCTGATATTGCCCGTTTTGTTTCTTGTCCTTCCAATTATTCCTTCCGGAGTTGAGACTGCCGGCGGAGCTGCAAGCCTTTCTGCAATTTTTTCAACGGTAAAGGACTATATTGTACACCATGAGAAGTGGTTTCTGCTGATAAACAGGCAGTGGATGATAGTGCTGTGCATGGTATTTGCGATGTATGTGGGTTTCCTGGATGACAAAGCAAGCACGGCCTGGAACAGGCGCAGGAAGCTTTTTTTTGATGTTTTAATATCGGTCGTTGCCGCAATGGTTCTGTGCAGGTTCCAGTCGATGGAATTATGGCTTCCGTTTTTCAAAGGCACATTTGTAGTTTCGTGGTGGCAGTATGTGGCCATAGGCACCATCGTGATGATAATCACCGTGAATTCCACAAATTGTTCCGATGGTGTGGACGGGCTGGCCGGGTCTCTGACTCTGGTGTCGCTTTCTGCCATGGGTGCGATCCTGTATGGGGTGGTTGGACATGAGGTGGTGGCAAATTATCTCTTGATTCCCCACACTCCGGACGGCGCCCGCTGGGCCATTTTATGCGGCGTGGTTTCAGGGGCTCTTGCCGGATACCTGTGGTATAATGCCGAGCCGAGTTCCGTGCTCATGGGGGACGCGGGATCTCGCCCTCTGGGTTTGCTTGTCGGAGTGATGGTTATGGCGTCTGGAAACCCTTTTCTGGTTTTTGTTGTTGCGCCGATTGTCGTAATAAACGGAGGAACTGGTATTCTCAAGCTTTTGATGCTTAAGCTGTTCGCAAAAATGGGGTTTGATATAAGCAAAGATAGTGCAGGCGCGGGCGGAAAGAAGAAGTCAGACATAGTGAGAATCGCCAACAAGATTCGTTTCCCGCTTCATGACCACTTCAGGCAGAAGGGATGGTCGAGGTCGCAGATTCTCGTCAGATTCATGCTCGTGCAGATGCTTGTTATGCCCCTTTTGATACTGTTTGTTTTGAAAGTCCGCTGAGCGGTGTCAGCCGGGGCTTGCAGGTTCCGCCGGGGGCATAACGTCTTCGTACTACACTCAATTTATTGATGGACAATGCTGTTCGGAAAAGGTAGTATTACCGCGTTTGTGGGTGTTCCTGTATGAGGTTCTTTTCCCTGACTGGAGGTGTGCCGTAGAAAACCAGCAAGACAGACTCAGAGTGGTGTTTATGGGCGCACATGATTTGTCGTGTGCCTTCCTGAAGGCTTTGGCGGGAGCTCCGGATATGGATGTCGTGTCGGTCGTGACGCGGCCGGATCGGAGAAAAGGCCGTAATATGCAGCTTTTGCCGGGGCCGGTGAAGAGCTTGGCAATGGATCTCCGCATACCTTTTTTTACACCGGAGAAAGTAAACGCGGAAGACTCTGTCGGCTACATCTGCGGACTTCGGCCGGATGTGATTGTCGTCATGGCGTACGGTCAGTTTTTGAAAGAGCGGCTTTTGTTTTCTGCCGCTCCTCTCGGATGCGTTAATCTGCACATGTCGCTGCTCCCGAAGCGCAGGGGCGCGTGTCCGCTGGAACGCGGAATAATGGCGGGCGATTCGGAGACTGGCGTAACCGCAATGATGATGGACATGGGGATGGATACCGGTGATATTCTGGGTGCCGTCCGCACGCCGATTCTGCCGTCTGACACGCTGGGTACTCTGAGGCAGAAGCTCGCGCCGGAAGGCGCTGATCTGATGCTTAGGGTGCTGAGGAGCCTTCGAGACGGCACCGCGGTCCGGACTCCGCAGGACGATTCACAAGCCACTTATGCGTACGAGGTTAAACGTCAGGAGTCTCTTATAGAATGGACGCGTTCTGCGGACGAGATAGAGCGGCAGATAAGAGCACTCAATCCTGCTCCGTGCTGTCAGACGTTTCTTCCGCCGATGCCGGGAGCGCCACCTTCGGCGCCTGGGATGCTGCTCAAGGTTTATGAGGCCGGCGTTGAACAGAGACCTGCGGATTGTCCACCTGATATCTTGCCGGGCACAGTGATTTCCATGAAAAAAGGTCCGCTTGTGGCTACCGGAAACGGCGGTGCACTGCGGTTGCTTCTTGTTCGTCCCGAGGGCAGACAGAATATCATGAAGGGCTCTGATTTCTCCAACGGGTACAGCAAAAAAGTTCCTCCTGGCTCCAGACTGTACATCGGTATTTCGCCGCTGTTCCGGCAGCCGTGATGCCTCTGCGGCCGCGGCGGCCGGGTTTTGCCGCGTGGCAGTGCGGCTGGTGTGCGCCGCCGGGTATAAATGCGCGGCGCATGGTGCGCGCCGGGCCCCGGCGTTCTTCATTATGTGCTTTTATTTGCAGGTGTACTTTGGTACCATAGCGAACTCATGAGTGCTGACAGAAAATTTGATTTCCACTATGCGGTTGAGAACACCTTCATCATTCTTGCGCCTTCGGGACAGCTTGAGACGTTCGGCAACACGATTGTCAACTACAGCCTTGTTTCCGAGTCAATGGATGAGGTGGGGGTTTGCCGCATCAGAACCGGGCGCATGCAGCTTCTCAAGCCGCAGATTATTGCTCCGTCGGACTATTCCAAGATGCTCCTTGAAGGGTTTGGCGAGGAGGCTCAGCGTTATGTTGAGTGGCTCGAGAAGCATAACGACGACATTCATATTCTGCGTTACGGCTATACGCTGAAGCAGGAGGCTTTCTCTGAGGAGACGGTGACCGGCGATTTCCGGGAAGTTCTGGAGCGTGTAAAGAAGGATGTTGAGGAGAAGAAAGATCCGTACAGGGCTGTCGTGGCAGGCGTGGATTCCCCGTGGGACGTGTGCCTTGTGAAATTGTTCTGGGTGATGGTGCGCCAGTCCGCCAAGAAGAATATCATGGACATGGCGAAGAAACACATGTTCGACAAGAGGGCTGCGATTTCTCCGGAGGTGCACGAGGAGATAGAGAGAGCTTTCGCTGCGGCTGGAAAAGATCCGTCTCTTGTGAAAGATCTCGGCGCTCTGCTTCAAAGACACAAGGTGTTTCCTATGTACGAGGATCGCTTTTTCTCTCTAATAGGCCACTGATTGCTGCTGTTTTGCGGATACTTTACAGGATGACGTATCATGAAAATGACTATTACAGAAAAAATACTTGCCCGCGCGGCTGGACTTGATTGTGTAAAACCCGGTGACAACATATGGGTCAATGTGGATGTGCTGCTTACTCATGATGTATGCGGTCCGGGCACAATCGGCATTTTTCACAGAGAGTTCGGAAAAGACGCCAAGGTCTTCAGTAAGGAAGGCGTCGTAATAATTCCGGATCACTATATTTTTACGGCGGATGAAAAGGCGCACAGAAACGTTGATATTCTGCGCGAATTTGTAAAAGCGCAGGGATTGCCGTATTTTTACGAGCCGGGAACGCCTTCATACTGCGGAGTTTGTCATCTCGGACTGCCTCAGCATGGGCATGTAAGGCCCGGAGAAGTCATAATTGGCACGGATTCGCACACCTGCAGTCACGGGGCGCTGGGTGCATTCTCCACGGGGGTGGGGAATACGGACGCGGGTTTCGTTATGGGAACCGGGAAGATGCTGGTCAAGGTACCTGAAACTATACGGTTTGTGCTTAACGGACGGAAGCCGGATTACATATCTGCAAAAGATATGATTCTTCGCATTATAGGTGATATCGGCGTCGACGGGGCAATGTATTGCGCTATGGAGTTCACCGGAGATGCGGTCAGGGATTTGTCGATAGACGAACGCATTACCATTTGCAACATGGCGGTTGAGGCCGGGGCCAAAAACGGTATCATTCCTCCTGACGAAAAAACTTTCGAATATGTGCGGTCGCGTACGGACAAGGCGTTTGTCCCGGTTTACGGTGATGACGGCGCGCCTGTCATGAAGGAGTATGTGTACGACGTTTCGGAGTTTGTTCCCTGCGTCGCTAAACCGCATATACCGAGCAACTATGCGGCGGCGCGCGATTGTTCGGACGTGGTCATTGATCGTGCGTACATAGGCTCGTGTACCGGCGGCAAACTTGACGATATGATCATGGCTGCCAGTGTTCTGGCCGGCCGCAAGGTCAAGGCGGAGACATTGATTGTCCCTGCGACTATGGAGATCGCTGATGCAATGAAAACAGTGAAAATCGGCGGGAAGAGCCTTGTGGATATATTTGAAGCCGCGGGATGCGCCCCGATTCCGCCTCCGTCATGTGCAGCCTGCCTCGGCGGTCCGGTTGATACATTCGGCCGTACGCATGGTTCAGAGGTTGTCATTTCTACGACGAACCGCAACTTTATCGGACGTATGGGCTCCAAAAATGCACCCATATATCTCGCTTCTCCGCTGACAGCTGCGGCTTCGGCTGTAACCGGCCGCATAACCGATCCGAGAGACATCTGAAAATCACAAAAATGGTTTTATCATTATGAAAATAAAGGCAAAGGTATACGTACTGGGGGATAATATAGATACGGATCAAATAATTCCGGCTCAATATCTCAATCTTGTACCTACGATAAAGTCAGAGTATGACAAACTGGGGTCCTACGCTATGGCAGGGCTCCCGGAGACGGCGATCCCGTTTGTTGACAGCGCGACGGGGAAATCTCCGTACGGCATAATGATTGCTGGGCGCAATTTTGGCTGCGGATCGTCGCGTGAGCATGCCCCGGTGGCTCTTGGCGCTGCCGGGTGCAAGGCTGTGATCGCAGAGTCGTATGCGCGTATTTTCTTCAGAAATTCGGTTGCGACGGGAGAGGTGTATCCGTTTGAGACGCCGGTTTCGCTTGTTTCAGAATTTAAAACCGGGGATGAGGCCGAGCTGGATGTCGGTTCTGGCACTCTCATGCGTCTGTCTGATGGCAAGGTCTTCCCGTTGAAGAGTTTAGGCGCCGTTGCTCCTGTCGTGGAGGCGGGCGGGATGTTCGGGTATGCCAGAAAAGTTGGAATGATAAAATCCTGATTTTACGGAACGTCTCTCATTACATGTCTACAAATATTGTTTCCATTGCAAATCAAAAGGGTGGAGTCGGCAAGACGACGACCGTTGTCAATTTGGCCGCCGTTCTGGCGGACATGGGGAGGACGGTTCTTGTTGTCGATCTGGATCCGCAGGCGAATGCAACCTCGGGACTCGGGGTCGAGCCGCGCAGCGGTGTGAGCATATACTCCGCCGTATCCGGAAATGAAGACATCGCTGATATTATTTCCGGAACGGCATTTGAGCGAGTCAACGTTGTGCCGTCGGAAGTGAATCTTGCGGGTGCGGAAGTGGAGCTCGCGCGGATGGCGGATCATCTGCACTGGCTGGACGGTGTACTTGCCAAGGTTGTGGAATCTGAAGTCTTCGACTACATTTTGATAGACTGTCCGCCGTCGCTTGGTGTTTTGATGTCGAATGCATTGGCAGCATCAGATTCCGTGATCGTTCCGATGCAGTGCGAATATTATGCGATGGAAGGCCTGAGCATTATAACGAATCTTGTGAACCGGATCAAAAATTCAGGAGCTAATCCCAGGCTTGATATCGAGGGCATCGTGATGACAATGTTTACGAGAACGCGCCTATCGGAGGACGTTGTTGGACAGGTGCGCGAACATTACCCTGATGTTGTTTACTCTACAATGATCCCGAGAAGTGTCAGGGCCGGAGAGGCTCCGAGCTACGGGATGCCGGTCGTCGAGTATGCGCCTTCGTCGCCGGTTGCTGCGGCGTATCGTGATCTCGGGAAAGAGTTTTTGAAAAGACATAAAGCTTTTTTGAAGGAAAGACGGCGCAGATAGTATCGGAGATTGTGATGTCGGGCACACAGAGTCGAAAACGTTCGCGATGGTCCAGTCAGATCGCTTTTATGCTTGCCGCTGCTGCGTCAGCTGTCGGCCTCGGCAACATATGGCGGTTCCCGTATCTTGCCGCCAAGCATGGCGGGGGAATTTTCCTGTTTGTATACTTGATTCTAGTTGTCACTTTCGGGTTTTCTCTTATGATAGGCGAGGTCGCTCTGGGGCGGATGACAGGTCTCAGTCCGATAGAGGCGTTTCGCAAGCTCAAATCGCGATACGTATTCATAGGGTGGATACTCACTGCGATTCCGCTCATAATAACTCCATATTATTGCGTGATAGGGGGGTGGGTAACGAAGTACCTGCATCAGTATGTGCTGCTGATGTCGGGAAGCGAGGGCGTTGATACCGGGTTGTTTGTTTCCAATCCGGCTGCATATTTCGAAGGATTTATCGGAGGAGCGCCCGGTCCGATACTTCTGTATTCTGTCGTTTTTATCTTTTGCGTCTATGGTATCGTGCTCCTCGGCGTGCAGAAGGGTATAGAGATGAGCAACAAGATAATAATGCCTCTTTTGATTTTGATGTCTATTGCTCTGTGCATTTATACTGTCACACTCCCCGGTGCAATGGATGGAATCAAATACTACCTTCTTCCTGACTTCTCGAAATTTTCATACAAGACGGTCGTTGGGGCGATGGGGCAGATGTTTTATTCTCTGTCTTTGTCCATGGGGATAATGATAACCTACGGCTCGTATATGCGCCCGGAGGACGATCTGGAGGGAAGTGTGCGGAGAATCGAGATCTTTGACACGGCGGTTTCGTTCCTCGCCGGGTTCATGATTATTCCCGCGGTTGTAATCTTTTTTGGAGCGGACAAGATTAACGCCGGTCCGGGGCTGATGTTTGAGACGCTTCCGAACATATTCAACAAGATGCCGTTTGCGGTCGGCGCTCTTTTTTTCCTGCTTGTGCTGTTTGCGGCTTTGACTTCGGCCATATCTCTTGCGGAAACATGCGTTGCATCACTGCATGATATTTTCAAACTTGAACGTCACGTTGCGTGTGCCATAATGTTTGTTTTTACGGTAATGATGGCGATCCCGAGCGCGCTGGGGTACGGGGTGTGGAGCTCTGTGAAAGTCTGCGGCATGGCGTTTCTGGACTTTTTTGATTTTGTCTCCAATAACGTCATGATGCCGATAAGCGCGCTTCTTACATGCTTGTTCATCGGATGGGTCATAAAACCGGATGTCGTAGAAAAGGAAGTCACGCGCTGCGGCGGCCGGTTCAGCGGTAAATGGCTTTTTGTCGTGATGACAAAATATGTAGCGCCGGCACTGATAGTTGTGATTTTCATAACTTTCGCATTTCGTTTCAAGATATGACGGGAATGGATGACTGGCGCCGGCAGTATGCTTCGCGTATTACTTCGCCGGGCGATCTGGCGGAATATCTCGGTATTCCATGTCCCTCGTCGGGTTGTTTTGCCGCATCCAGAATGTTTCCAATGGCAGTAACGCCATACTATGCCTCTCTTATACGCTTTCCGGTGGAGACGGATCCTGTTTTTCTTCAGTGTATGCCTTCAGGGTACGAATTGCACAATCCGCCATGGCTTACGGAAGATCCGCTTGGAGAGGTACCATGCAGCATAGCCGGCAGACTGGTGCATCGTTACAGGGACAGGGCACTGATAATTGCGACGTCGGAGTGTGCTTCATACTGCAGGCACTGCACTCGAAAACGCGTTTCATCACGAACGGCGCCACATATAACCGAACGGGAACTTGATGAATGTGCAAAATACCTGAAGCATCATCCCGAGATAGATGATGTTCTCGTGTCTGGAGGGGATCCGCTGCTGCTGGAAGACGGCGTCATCTGTATGATCCTTGAACGCATCAGATCGGTGGCTTCTGTGAAAGCGATACGCATTGCTACACGCGCCCCAGTGACCATTCCCATGCGTATTACCGCAGAATTGGTGTCGGCATTGTCCGGGGTTAAGCCAATCTATGTGAATACACATTTTAATCATGTCAATGAGCTTACAGATTGCGCCATTGAAGCTTGTTCAAAACTTGTTGACGCCGGAATTCCCGTGGCGAATCAGACGGTGCTCCTGCGCGGGGTAAACGATACGGCGGGGGCAATTGAGGCCTTGTGCAGAAAACTTTTTCATAACAGGATTCGTCCGTATTATCTCTTTCAATGTGACTTGGTGCGAGGGGTGGAGCATTTCAGGACTCCACTCGACACGGGGTTGGACATTATGAGAAATTTGCGAGGACGTCTCAGCGGTATGGCGATTCCGAATTTTGCTGTGGACTTCCCGGGGAAATCCGGCAAGATAGAGCTGCTGCCGCAGTATATTGTGGAGCGAACAGGAGATAGAACCGTGTTTACCGGCAACAACGGTGAAACCGTAAGTTATCCTGAACCGGAGACCGGGTGGACGTCATGCAGTGGCATGTTTGAAGAACAGGGATGAACAAGCTGTTTAAGGTGGACAAAAAGCTTTCGCCTTTGTGGCGTTATTCTTCGATCCTCTTTATTGTGCAGAGGCTTGGAGATGTCATAAACGCTTACATTGCGCTGTTTCTTGTGCCGCGGTATGTCCCGAAGGATGAGCTTGGCGCCGTGTTGCCGCTTCTTCAGGTGAGCGTCATTATCGGAATGCCGGTCTCTGTGCTGATTTATCCGTTTGGAAAGGTGCTGAATGCCTTCTCGGTCAGAAATGAACTTGGCAAAGTAAAGCGCCTCTTGAGGGATACCCTAGTTTTTTCTTTTGTTGTTTTCGTGGCGGCATCAATTCTGTCGGCTGTGTTCCTCCCGAAAATAATCAGCCGTATGCGTATTGAGAATGGGCGTCTTGCGTATTTTGTCGTCATAACAGGAATTGTCTGTGCCCTGTCTCCCGTCTTTACTACAGCGCTGCAGGCGTTGAGATCTTTCGGTACGATATATGCGGTGTCTTTTGGGCAATCAGTACTGCGTCTCTTAATTATGCTCGTTACGTTGCCAATTCGCGGTATTACCGGGTATTTTTCCGCGCAGTCGGCTACCGGGTTGTTTTCAATTGTGTCGTCAAGTGCCGCTCTTTACCGAAAGTACTTCCGGAATACGGAATATGCTCAGTACTCTCATGACGACAAAATGATGTTCATAAGATGGCTGATTCCGGTGGCAGTGTCTTCAGTTGTTTTTAATACGCAGACCATGGTTGAAATGTGGTCTATAAGGGGCCTGCCTGAAATACAGTCCGCCGCATATTATCACATAACGAGACTTTCTGAGATTGTGACGTATATGGGAGGGTCCGTAATGTTCGTTCTCTTCCCGATAGCCTCTGCGAAATATGAAAACGGCGGTATTCCGAATTCAGAGATGCGCCAGTCGGTTTTTGTGACATTTCTGTCTGGCGCTGCGGTGGCCGTTTTTTTCTTTTTTGCAGGCCCTTTCTTGATGCGATTTGTTTCGATTTGGAAAAGCTACTCGTCATATGCGCACTGTCTGCCAATATTAACTCTCGTCGCGGCATTTCGTGTGGGTATGGGCTGTTTCACAACATGCCGTGTGGCATGCGGTAATTTTCGGCATTTATTTTTCACGATCCCGATTTCTTTGTGTGAATCTGCCGTGCTGATACTTATACCTCAGTTGTCCGATTCTCTTGCCCGGATATCGCTGACGATGCTGCTTTTTGCCGCGGCTTCTCCGATTGCCGCCGTTATTGTCTCGTATGGGCGGGGTCGCAAGCCTGAACGTTTGAGCTATTGATTCGGCATGCAAAGCATGGGCGCTTTGCCGGGAACATTTTTTTGAAACTGCGCGGCTTTATTGCCCGGTATTCGGGCCGTGCAACTACCTCATATCCATTTGTCAAACAGGCAGCTGCACCACAATGATTTTGGGGCGCTCAGTTTGTTGTTGAGACGGCGGGACGTGCAGAGCTGCCGCGTAAAGTGCGCTCCGGCTCAGGGTCGCGGCCGTACACCGCGGCGAACAGGTATGGTAACCGCGCAGAGCTGCCGTCATGCCTTTGTCCTTTGCGCTTGTATCCGGAATCCTGAGTCAAATTGTCCATCCGGGAATCCTGCATCTCATAAATGTTCTTTCTGCGCTTCTTCGCATCAATTCTTTTATCATTCCATTCAGTAGAACCTTTTCCTAAGACATGTTTTGATGCTTCCCCTGTCGATCTTTGTTCTGGCGGAAAACCTCGGGAGAAGTCCAGAGTTGAAAAACATCGTACCTTATCCATGGTGCGGCGGGATGCCTTGTATATGGTGGGCGCTCACATATGCAAGATCGAGCTGACGGCTGAACTTTGTCGTTTAATACTTGCCGTTGTTTCTGTCAGTGAGACGATTTATCGCAGCAATTTTTTTAGCGTTATGCTTCAGCGCCGTTGTTTTGCCGGCGGGTTGCATCTTATGCATTGACTTGGGTGCGGTTTTTCAACGCTTCCCCTGTTGAGGCACGGAAAACAGTATGATTTCCCAAGACCGAACTAAAAAAACTTAACAGGCGGCAACTTAACGTGCGGCCGCTGCAACATACTTGGCAAGCAGGGAAAGTCATCTCCGTATTACAGAATGTTTGACGCAGATTTTACCATATGTTTCACTGGCGCACGCATCCCGCTCGCAAGCGTCGTTTTTACATGAACCTGATCTTGTGGTGGTTCCCCATGATTCGAAAACTCCAGAATACAGCCGCAAGCAGTATTACTGGGAATGCTGTCCACAGGAGACTGTGGTTTACCGTTATCTGATAAAACAGTGTGGCGACACTCCACCCGAGAATTGTCTGATAAGTCATCAGTACGAAACCATACAATTTCCCAAGTTCCCTGAATGCCGCTCCCATCGCGGCAAGACACGGCATATACAAGAGTATGAAAAGAAGATACGAAAACACTTGGAGATTTCCCCGCGGAAATTTGTCATGCATACTGCTGAACACCGATACATCGTCATCGGGAATGTCCTGACTGCTGTTTGAAGCGGCAGAACTTACATTTGATTTCGCAGTAAAATGCGTAAAAATTCCCTTAATCCCTTCGGGAACGGAGCGCATCGCATCGCCGATCCCTTTAAGCAGACTGTATTCTGAATCTTTCGAGTCCGTCGTGGCCAATGGAGACAGAAAAGCGTCATTTTGCCCGTAAAGTCCTGTTAATGTGCCAATTACCGATTCCTTAGCGAACAGTCCGGAGAAAATCGCTACAGTAGCAGGCCAATTGTCCTTCTCCACACCCATGGGTTCGAAAACCGGGGTGATAAATTTTCCGGCGCAGGAGAGCAGTGAGTTTTCTGTGCCGGCATTTCCGATGGAGCCGTCCTTTCCGACGGTGTTCAGCACTCCCAATATCAATACCATTGGCACAATGACTTTTCCGGCGCGGAATATAAAGACCTTCAGTCTGTCCCAGGAATGAAGAATTATATGTTTCATCCTTGGCATGTGGTATGGAGGCAGTTCCATTATAAAATGTGACGGCTCGCCGAAGAACAGCGTTTTTTTAAGAATTAACCCGGTTATTACGCCTATGATTATTCCGCTTGCATACATCAAAAATATAAGTTTAGCGGGATTTTCAGGAAAGAAAGCAGCTGCGAAAACGACCCATACCGGCACTTTTGCGCTGCACGACATGAATGGAATCATGAATATAGTGAGGAACCGGTCGCGTTTGCTCTCGAGGGTACGCGTTGCCATTATTGCAGGGACGGAGCATCCGAAGCCGACGATTAACGGCACAAAAGATTTTCCCGGCAGGCCAAGCCATGTCATGAACTTGTCCATGACGAAAGCCGCTCGTGCCATATATCCTGAGTCTTCCAGAATGGAAAGGCAGAAGAACATAAGGAATATAGTCGGAAGGAATGTTCCCATAGTCTGCAGTCCGGCTCCGAGACCGTCTGCGAGAAGGGCAACAACGTATCCGGGGGCATCAACTGAACGCAGGAGTTCCCTCGTGCCGTCCACAAACAGAGTGCCGCCCAGAATGTCGAAAAAGTCAATGAACGCGCTGCCAACGACTTGTGTTATCCAGAACACAACGTACATTACCAGAAGGAAACACGGGATTCCAAGCCACCTGTTCAAGATAACTTTGTCCACTCTTTGTGAAAAGAACTCGTGTTTTCTGGCCTTGGATACCACATCGCGGCACAATCCGTTGATAACTCCGTATCTGGAATTTGCAAGGACTTCGTCTGGAAATTCTTTGAGGACATTTTCGATTCGGTGTCTCGCCGCCGACACGTCCTCAGCGGATACAGAGCCATCTTTCTCAATTTTTGAACATGCAATAGGATCGCCTTCAAGCAGCCGCAGTGCAAAGATGCGTTCCGGGAGGTGCATATCCCTTGCCGCTGCTGAGCATTTGGCTGCAAGCGTTTCTGCCTCAGATTCCACTTCGTTGGGATACTCGATTTTGAACTGCGGCAGCGTCGGCGCTTGCAGGGAGGATTCCAGGAACATTATCATGTCGTTTACATTGCCGATGTTATTGGCCGGTGCTTCATGAACATTTGTTCCGCGCAGCTCGTTGAACCATTTTGTCAGTGCACTGGGTCCCTGCGAGTTCGCATTCACGCCTATAACCGGGAATCCTATGTGCTTGGACAAGTGTCCCAAATCTATAGCCAGACCCCGTTCCTCAACGATGTCCATCATTGTGACGACCATCGCCATAGGTTTTCCCAGTTCAGCAAGCAGGGAAGACAGGTACAGATTGCGTTCTATGTTTGTGCCGTCCACAACATTCACAAACAAGTCTGCGTTGCCCGACAGAATGTACTCTACAGCAACCCTCTCGTCCTCACTTGATGGCATAAGTGAGTATATGCCTGGCAGATCGACAACGTTCACTTCCTCGTTGTCGTGCGTCGTAAAGGTGCCTTCTTTTTTTTCAACCGTTACGCCAGCCCAGTTGCCGACATATTGTTTAGCTCCGGTGAGTGCATTAAATACCGTTGTTTTTCCGCAGTTGGGGTTTCCGACAAGTGCTATCGTACGTTTATTCATGCCGTCCTTGCTCATATAACGTTGACCTCTACAACAGACGCTTCCGTTTTTCGCAGAGACAGGTGAAATCCTCTGAGTTCAATCTCAACCGGATCACCAAGCGGAGCTTGATTTATCACCTTTATGACAGTACCTCGTGTCATGCCCAGAGCAAGAAGTTTTGCCCGGTAAGAAGCGCTGCCTTGTCTATAACCAACAATTTTTGCCTGCATCCCAGGCGTCAGGTCATTGATCGTGTTCACGTTTATTTCTCAAACTCACATACCGTATGTGTACACCGAACACACGAATTCACGCAAATCCGCACGACGATACACCTTTATGTGTCTTGATGTCAACGCAGAACGGTATGCATCGCGGGTAAACTAAAAAAATCACGCAGCGGTGTTCTCAGCCATCGGCATGCTTCTCTCCGGAGATGTGAAGTGCGGGAAATCAATCACCGCAGATAACGTGTGCGGGTTACTTTGTCGCAAGGAGATCTGCGAACTGCTCGCAAGAACCCACCCCGGGGATGAACTGTACTACACGCCTACGGCGCACGGGAATTTTGCTACGTTGAAAACGCCAACTGTATGTTGCGGCACTTCTGCCCGAAAGGCTCAGTCTTAAATGAACTCCCGCACGGCGCCATTCGAAATTTTGAGACTTAATCAACTCGACACGCAGGATCTTCCCGATGAACGAAATAACAGCTGTACAGTCATACCGCATGGTTTCATGAAAACAGTTCCTTTCAACTCGCATTTCACCGTTTATGTTTGAAGAATACTTTATGATTGACCGAGTGTGCGCATTTTTGCTAAATTGTCGTTCAAACGGCGTATTCGTAGTGAACGAATCAGGTTTAAGGATCAGCCAATGAAAAAAATCAATGTCTCGGTTTTTGCTGCTGCGGTTTTGGCTTTGGCAGTATCTTCGTCTTTGGCGATAGCTCTGGCGGAGTCTTCGAACAATCCATTCGGTTTGTCCGTCAGTGTCGGTGTTTTAAGAACCGACAATCGCGATCAGATTGAAGACGGGATTATAGTAAATGACAAGCGCATAGAAAAGGACGATGACACCGAAATTTCGGTGTCTGCCAAGATCTCGTACGATCACATGCTGCCCGGACGCTACATGATAAAGTTGTCGTATGAGCCATTCTACACATATTACGATAATCCGCGTCCGAATTCCGAAGAGGAGGAGTGGTCGCACAATTTCAACGGCCGGTTTACTTATTTCTGGGGTGATCGTGCGAGCATAACACTGAAAGACGACTACTGGTGGAGCGGCAACAGCGACTGGTACTACGGTGATGATTACGAGTATCTGAAAAATATGGACGATTCCTGGTCTGAGAGAAGCGATGACTATTACGAGAATCGTTTTTCCGGTGACTTGGTTTATAACCTCTCCGAGGTGGACTACACGGTTTTGTCCTCCAAGTGGAGGGTCAAGCGTTACGACGACAGCGAGGTCGCGAGCAGTAATGATGAGGATGAGTTCAATGTTCGGCTGGCTTTGATGCGCAAGCTTTCCAGGTTTTTCCAGCTTGGCATATTTGCTGACTACACGATGTTTGACAAGGACAGCGTAAATGACATTGATCTTGGCGTAGACTATGTCACTGTGGGTTTTCAGGGTGGCTATGATGTGTTCGGCGATCAGGCGCTGGTCATCAATGGCAGCATCGGCTACAACATGATGTCGTATGATGACAGCGACATGGATGACAAGGACATGCTCGGTGATTCTTCTCTTGAGCTTGTGTTTACACCGCAGACAAGATTCAGAGGAAGCGTAGGATTGCGGTACGGAAATGTGTATTCCACAACTTATCCGTTTACGTCTGAGGACACGCTCGCGGTTTTCGGTACAGCAAGGTATATCCTTGGCAGCAACAATAGGTTTGCCGTCGGCGGACAGGTTGAATACCGCATGCGTGATTATGACCTTGAAGACTTGGATCCGGATGTGGAAGAGGTTTCGGAGTATTATATGTCCCGGGAAGAACTTGCGTCGCGGTATGGAGATGCTAATCGTGACAGCATATGGCTTCGTCTTTACGTGGACTGTCACATAACATCATCAATGGATGCGACAGTGTTTTATACTCATGAGAGCGTGGACTCTAATTTTTGTTCAGAATATGACGAGAACATATTTGGTGTAAGGCTCTCGTACAAGTTTCTGTAAAGTTGCTGCATATGGGACGCCGTGGTGTTTTCGGCGTCAGTTGGGTAAATATGATGCCGCGGTGACGTGTAATCTCAGGATTGCATCTGTCTGCGGCATCGTTTAATTAAACAGACGTTAGTTGTTCTAGATACGGTAAAGGCATATGGCGGAGAATATTGGTCAGAACGGCGGACTGAACGTACAGGCGGGCGTTCATGAGCAGGCGGAGAGCGTACATTTTCTTGACTATTGGCAGATGTTGTATGGACGAAAAGAAATAGTCATTGCCGTTTCTCTGATTATGTTTGTTTCCGGTATTTTTATAACGAGGAGCATGCCGAGGGTTTATGCGGCAAGCACGCTTGTTGAAATTCAGAGAGAAACAACGAATCTTGATGTTTTCGGAACTACAATATCAAGGTACGATCCGTTTTTCCTCAAGACCCAGTTTGAGATAATAAAGTCTGATCCGATTATTGAGCAGGTGGTCCGGAATTTGCGTTTCGATGAAATACTTGGTTCTGCGACGGGATGGAGCGCCAACAGCAGTCAAGCGGCTGTTTTCGACAGAACTGTCAAGTACGTGCAGGGGAACCTGCAGCTCGATATTTTGCGAGATACTCAGCTTGTTTCAATTACGATGAAATTAAGCGAGCCGAAAAATGAGGCTCCGCAATATGCTGTCAGACTGGTCAATGAGGTTGCAAGGGTTTTCATGAACTGGACTCATGAGCGCGGGCTTGAGCAGAAGGAGCAAGGGCTGGAGACCTTGCGCGAAGAGATTGTGGAGGTGGACAGGCAAATTTCTCAGAATGAGGACAAACTCGCGGAGATGCGTGCAAAGTACGGAATTACTGCGCTGTCAGATATTGACGCCGGTACTGCGTCCGTACGCTCGCAGATCTCGCAGCTTATGCCGGAGCGTATTCGCGCGGAAATGACGGCAAAAATCAAAGAGGCTAAGTATTCTCGTATCTTTGATTTGTCTACGGATGAAGCTGTGGCGGCGATTACCAGCATACTGAATGATTCATCCCTGTCTCCATTGGTTTCAGAGAAGCAGCGTCTGGAAATAATAGAACAGAAGAACGCAGAGGAATATGGGGAAAACCATCCGGAAGTTGTTCAGACGAAGGCGTTGCTGACGGCTGTGAACGGTAAGATAGAAGAGCGTGTCAACGAGATTAAGCAGGCGCTGCGGATGGATTATGAAATTGCTAAGCAGGAAGTGAACATAATAAACGGAAGACTCAAGGAAATGGAGGATGCAGAAAGGGAGCTTTCATCTGGTATATCTCTCGATTTTCAGAAGGCGATGACGGAATTACAGGCGCTCAAAGAACGCAAACTTATGCTCGAAGAGAGTCTTGTCCGGGAAAAGATGAAGATGAAGGCGGTGTCTACGAGTGTCCAGATCATACAACCGGCCAAAGATACGGAGAATCCGCTCCCTGTCAGTCCGAATTTCGCGTTGAATGTTATGCTGAGCCTCTTCATCGGTTTGTTTTTTGGTGTTGTCATAGCGTTCTTTGTTGAATATCTTGACACGACGATCAAGTCGGTTACGGATCTTGAGAGATATCTTTCTGTTCCTGCCATAGGCATTGTCCCGCAAAAGATGCGATCACTGAATGATCCCGCGGCGCGTACGAAACATTCTGAGGTTTACCGCATAGTAAGAATGAACCTTAAATCTTCGAAGTCGCTTGGTGACGGCAAGGTCATTGTGATAACGAGTGCCGGTGCCGGTGAAGGAAAGAGCATGACGGCATTCAATTTGTCGTATGTGTGTGCAGAGATGGGTGAACGGGTTTTGCTTATTGACTGCGACTTCCATCGTCCGAGGCTGAACAAAATCTTGAATCTCCCGCGCGATCCTGGGTTGTGCAATGTAATTGTCGGGGAGTCCGAGCTGGACGATACGATACACAAGGGCGTCGCGCAGAATTTGGATTTTATTTCATCTGGCCATTTGTCTACAGTTGGCGTATATGGTCTTGTTGATACGGATGAGATGCGTTCCGTTCTGGAATTTGCAAAGAGTAACTACGATCGAGTGATAATAGACGCTCCGCCTATAGTAGGCGTTTCTGATTCTTCTCAAATAGTTCGTATTTCCGACGGGGTAATAATGGTGGTTCAACATCGTAAATATCCGCGTTCCCTTTGCAAACGGGCCAAGGACACGATCGTCAGTATGGGAGGCAATCTCATTGGGTGTGTCCTCAACAACATCGATGTTTCCAAAGATTATTCGTCTTATTACTACAATAGCCAATACTACTACTATTATTCATATCAAAACGATGCTGAGGCGTGAGGACTGTTTCCTGTAATTATCATGGCGGTGGACATTAAATGATGAACATCACAAAGAAGACACTTCCTGTTTTATTTTTTTCATATCTTATGTGCGGGTGCCTGTCGGTCTTTGACGGCTCTTTTCACGCCAATTCAAATTCATGGCGACCTCCGGTACCTGCACAGGTAAGCATTGAAAGCGCAGCAACCGGATCTCGTCCATTAAGGAGCGACGACGTGGTGGATATAATAGTAATGACCGGTTCTTCCGCTCCAATGCAGACAAGTGATGTCGTTGATACCGAGGGATGTGTTACGCTTCCGCTTTTAGGAGAATTTTCCGTCGGAGGATTGACGACGTCGGAAGCCGAAAAGGCAATATCGGAAGCGTATGTATCCAAGCAGTATTTCAAGAAGGCTTCCGTTACTCTTGTCTGCAAAAACATGCTTCAGGAGTATGTAATCTACGTTACCGGCGCGGTAGTGCGTAAAGGTTCTCTCCCATATAAGGATGGCATAACGCTTTGGCAGGGAATTGTCGCCGCGGGAGACAGAACGCCGTTTGGGAGCGACAAAGTAAAGCTTGTGCGAAATGGGGTTACTACCACATACAGCATATCAAAGATTCAGAGCGGACGTGAGCCAGATCCGGTTCTGTTGCCGAACGATATGGTGGAAGTAGTGGAACGCTGGCTGTAGGAAGCCGGAGGCGGGGGATATGCCAGAGTTGTACGGAAAAGCCAGAAACGGCGTTGTTTTGTTTTTCTCTGGACTGCTTTTTCTAGCGGGTTTGTACGGGGCCGTTTTTTCTTTAAGGGCGTCCGTATCGCAAACCGCATATCACGCGTGCAAATATGGTGTGTTTCGTGGAACGCAGTTCTGTACGCCTCCGGAGTCTGCTGGAGAGAATTTGTGGAACCAGTGCTATAAATCGTCCCTGCATTATCCCTACAACTACTATTTT
The DNA here is from genome assembly GCA_949285835.1 of uncultured Verrucomicrobiota bacterium. Lineage (GTDB taxonomy): Bacteria > Verrucomicrobiota > Kiritimatiellia > RFP12 > UBA3636 > CASEAR01. The sequence continues at coordinate 34,517 of CASEAR010000044.1, forward strand.
TTCAGTTATGCGGCAAGATGCGCTTTTGATGCTGCATTGCGGTCTTCGGACTTGGAGCTTTTCGATGAACTGATGGACAAAGCGGATTTTTTTTCTGCTCGCGCGGTTTCTTTGAATCCGTACGATGAAGGTTCGAGGGATATCCGGGTTCGTGTGATTGCCGAAACAGACTCTGTGGATGGCGCGATATCTTATTGGCAAAGTGAAGTAGTTGATAAGGAACCATGGAGTTCAGTAAACAGGAATATGCTTGCTCAGCTGTATCTGCGGTCGCAGGCGGACGGGTCTTTTTCTAACGCGGTCATGCAGCTGCCCTTTGTCAGCGATGCATCAATACGAAAGCGGTTGAATTCCGTTCGCGATAGACTTAATAAAAAGAAGAGCCAATAGATTGAGATCGGTGAGATGTGCGGCATAGCAGGTTTTTTTGGTGACGGCGCCAGGGAGAAGGCTGTCCGTATGGCGGAGGCGATGGTTTATCGCGGTCCGGATGACATGGGAATTTATGAAGAACCGGGGATTGCGTTTTCTCAGCGCAGGCTCAGTATTATTGACCTGTCAGGCGGACGTCAGCCTATAACCGATGAAAGCGGAGATTTGGTTCTTGTATGCAACGGGGAAATATACAATAGTCCGATTCTTAGAAAAGCGCTTCTAGATAAAGGGCACGTTTTCAAAACTAATACAGATGTTGAGGTCATTTTGCATTTGTATCAGGAAAAAGGGGATCGTCTGGTTTCTGATCTGAGAGGAATGTTTGCCTTTGCTCTGTGGGACAAATCACGCCGGCGTCTCCTTATGGCTCGCGATCACATGGGACAAAAGCCCTTGTTCTATGCAATTGGGAGCGGGGGAACTTTCGCATTTGCCTCTGAGGTTAAAAGCATACTTGCTTCAGATATCCTGGATCGTCGTCCTGATATTGACGCAATTTGGCATTACATGTCGCTCAGATACGTGCCTGATAACAGGTCGATGTTCAAGGGAGTAATCAAACTGCCGGCTGCGCATTGTGCAGTATACGAGGACGGCAAAATCTCCGTATCGAGGTATTGGAGGCTTAACACTTTCAAGAATAAGATCTCCGGATCGGAACGGGAGCTTACAGACCGGCTTGAGAGTGTGCTTTTGGAGTCTGTAGGTACACATCTTTTAAGCGATGTTCCCGTGGGAACATTTTTAAGCGGCGGCATTGATTCGAGTCTTGTGACTGCGATGATGGCGAAAATAACGGGCAGGTCCTTTCCTACATTTTCAATAGGGGTTAAAGAGCAAGACATAAATGAGCTCCCGTGGGCACGGATGATCTCCAGTAGGTATGGGCTGGATGCCCGTGAAGAAATCGTTGAGGCGGATGTTATTCATAAGATTCCAGAGATGGTTTACCATATGGATGAACCATCGGATCCGTTCGGCGTGGGCGTATATCTTGTTTCGCAGGTGGCCGCGCGGACAGTGAAAGTCGTGTTAACCGGCGATGGCGGGGATGAGAATTTTGCTGGATACGACAGGTTTGCCGGGCAAAAACTTGCAGGACTGTATTCAGTAGTCCCGTCGGCTTTGCGGAGGCATGTTTTCGGCAGAATCTTCAATCTTGTGCCGGAATCATTCGGGTACAAGAGCTTCGCCTCGAAGTTGAAGTGGCTCAATGACATGTCGTTTTTTTCTTCGGGCGAGCGGTACGCAAGGAGTATGTCGTTCCTTCGGTTTACCGACGAGGTTAAAGGATCTCTTTTTACCCAGTCTGCTCAATCCGCGCTTGAGAATTCTGATTCTGTGAGCAAAATCCTTGATTTCTTTAACGATGGCACTGCATCGGAGCTCCTTGATAAAATGCTTTATACGGATCTGATGACTCGCATGCCGGATCATCTTCTTGCGATTTCCGACAGAATGAGCATGGCTCATTCTATAGAGACCAGGCCTCCGCTTATAGACTACAAAGTCACGGAATTTGCAGCGTCGCTTCCTTGCAGTATGAAGTTGCACGGGAAGACGCTTAAGTATCTTTTGCGGAAGGTTTCCGAGAGGTATATGGACAAAAGGTTGATTGACAGACCGAAGCAGGGGTTCGGTTTCCCGATCGCAAGATGGATGCGCGGAGAGTGGGCTGCTTTCATGAAGCGCATTTTTCAGGAGTCCAGATTTGTGGAACTTGGCATATTCAAAAGAGATGAGATGTTAAAGCTTGCCGAGGAGCACATTTCCGGGCGTGCAGACCACAATTTCCGGCTTTGGATATTAATAAATCTTGAAGTTTGGCACAGGATCTGCGTTGAAGGTATGTCTTTGGATGATGTCAGGGAGTTTATAGACGCTGCATTATGACAGCATGTGTGTCATGATGCCGGGTTTGCCGGACGCATTCCCTTATCTTTCTCTTTCTGACGGCTCTGAGTCATTTCATACTGAGATTTGAACGTCTGGCAGAATTTTGACACGCGGCACAGATTGCATTTTGGATTGCGCGGCGTGCATGTTCTTTGTCCGAAAGACACAAAACACGCGTTCCATGTCCTCCATAGGCGCTGCGGCAATATTTTGCGAAGCGCCTCCTCCGTTTCGTAAGGGGTTGATGTGGAGACGATGCCGAGACGGTTGCAGATGCGGTTTACGTGGACATCGACACAGATCGCAGGTTTTTGAAAAGCGAGCGCTACTACCAGATTGGCGGTTTTCCTACCAACTCCCGGGAGCTCGCACAATTCTTCCACTGTTTGAGGAAGTTTCCCCCCGAATTTCTCATGCAGAACTGCCGGAAGTTTCTTCAGCGACGCCGCCTTTTGTCGATAGAATCCCACGGGAAAAATAAGTTGCTCAATTTGTTCGACAGTCATAGAATCCAAGTCTTCAAGACGGTTCAGCGCGGGGAAAAGCTTATTTCGGACAACATCTGAAGTGGTTGAGTCCTTTGTTCTTGCGCTGAGTATCGTGGCAATGAGTATTTTATAGGGTTCCGCACCCTGAGCCGCCATAAGGTCAATTACGGGTGCAGGGTTGTCCTTAAACTCCTGCAGAAGTATGTTGTAAACAGCGTCTATTTCGTCTTGAGTCATTTAAATGCGTCTCTGCACTGGTCTATGTATTAATTTCTTTGCTTGTATATGCTCTCAAAGTTCGAAAGTGCGTCTTCAGTGAGTTCTACAAGATACTTGTTGTCGGTTACGCGTTTGAACTTTTCAAAGCCAATACTTCCGAGGACCTTGATATAAGGAGTGGTCAATTCTGCCGATTTTGTGAAGCGGGCCATGTCTGATGGGATCAGTCCATTGTCGATAAATGTTTGGAAGACATCGGTCATTTCGGATTTAGACAGATGCATTCTGTCTACCGTAATGTCATTCCAATCCGGATGGTCGAAATTTGTTGCAAAATCCGACCAGATCTGCGGACTTCTTCCTATACGGAACTCGACCTGGCCGGTTCCGAAAAATGACAGGCGGCATGGATCCTGTATATCCGAAGTTTCCGTATCGGGGAAATAAGCTATTTCGATCCAGTCGAGATCGGACAGGCTTACGGTTATGTCCTTATGCTTCAGATATCCATCCTGATCGACGGGAGAAATGCATCCGGCGGATAACAATGTGATTGAAACAAAAAATAAAATCATTACGGGATTCATTGAGAACCTCACGTGAGATGCGCTGCGCTGGTCACAGCCATGACGGCTTGCATTACGGAAATGGCGATAAATGCGATGATCAGCGCAACTACAAATATCATTATCGGTTCGAGCGCTGTTGTGAATATTCCGACGTTGCGTTCCAATTCGCTTTCGTACCGTTTTGCGACGTGGCCAAGGGCGGACGGCATGTCTCCGGTTCTTTCTCCTATGGCTATCATGTCTATAACCATTTGCGGAAAGATTCCTCCGGCAGCCAACGGCCCGGATATTGAGGTGCCGTCTGTTACCCGGTCCCGGGCTTTGAGGAGTTCTTCTCCGATAACTGTGTTCCCCACAGTTTGTGCTGTTATTTTCAATGCGCCCAGAACAGGGACTCCGTTTGCGAGCAGCGACTGGAGCGTTCTCGCGAAATTTGCGTATATGCTGCTCGCCACAATGCCTTTTATGAGCGGCATTTTAAGCTTCCATTTATCCCAAATCGGACGGCCTGAAGAAGACTGTGTCCATTTCCAGAAGCCAATCCCTCCTCCGACCATAAAGATGACAAGCAGAAAACCGTATTGCTTCAGCCAATTGCTTGATCCTACGAGGATTTTTGTCATGGGCGGCAGGCCATCCGGCCCGATTTGATCGAAGATAACCTGAAATTTCGGCAATATTACGGTGACTGCGACGATTGCCACTATAAATGCCATAACAAGGACTATAACCGGATACACCATCGCCGAAATGACTTTGGCTCGCATTGCCTGTATTCGCTCATAGTGTTCTATAAGCCTGTGCAGGACTTCAGTCATGGCGCCGCTGGCTTCTCCCGCACGAATCATGTTTATGTATATGGCTGAAAATATCTTAGGATGCTTTTCGAGTGCATCTGAGAAGTTGGCGCCCTCGATTATAGAGTCTCGGAGGGAGGCAATGATTGCGGAAGCCCCTGAGTTTGCATCGTTACGGCTTGCAAGGCAGTTCAGCGCATTCCCCAGAGTCATGCCGCCTTCAAGCAGGTCGCACAGTTCGTTTGTGAAAAGCAGAACTTCGCGCCCGCTCATGTGATTCGGTCTGGACAGTCTGAATTTTCGCGCAGTGTTGTGCGTAACGGAGGCTGACGAAGTGTTTTTCTGCGAGACTTTCAACGGCAGAACACCGAGCTTCTCTATAGCGGACAACGCTCCTCGCCTGTCCGGAGCTTCCACCCGTCCGGAAACCTTGTTTCCGCTTTTGTTTTTTGCTGTATATTCAAAGATTGGCATTCAGAGCCCCTATATTTTCACACACATGTCCGGAGTTTACCTTTTTTCGCTTTGCCTTTCAAGTATGCCGGAATACGTTGGAATTTCGGGGAAGTTGCAAAACACAGCGTCCATGCCTGTGCTAAAAACGGGTGTCATGAGAAGAGTTCTGCATATGCAATCAAAAGCATTCATATTAAATTTGGGCGGCCGCTAGCTTAACCCGAGTACGGCTTGAATTCATTTTGTGTTCAGATTTGATATGGCTTGCTGCATCTTTATCTGGCGGCGCCAAGTTTCGAATTTGTCTGCGGGTTGCGCGGAACAGGCAATTCCCCGCCGAGAATAACGTTTCGAAATGTCATTCGTCGTCAATGACATGGGAAGACAAGCCTGATGAACGTGGTCTCGCTGTGTGTCGCATTGGTTTTGTAGGGTTTCGTTTGATTTTGGTGCTGCAGACGTCAATGCTGTATCCATAATTGACAGCGGCCATAAATACGGATGCAAATTGTTTTCTGCGGCGATTTTAAAAGCCGTCAGCCTGATTTGAATGCGGTTTTTGTACGGTGGGAATTTTATCAAATTTACGCGGATTGCGGCTGGATTTGGTCATGACAAACAGGTCTTGGATATGGTACAATGTTCTACAGACACTGCGAAGACAGTGATGGCCGTCTAATGGGGGGTGAAATGACAGTAGACAAGGTTGCAGAAATACTTGACGGTAAAGTCTTATACAAGGACAAAGAGGATGAGCGCCATGTCGGCAAGGTGGTGGCGTCCGATTTGATGAGCGATGTGCTTCTGGTGGACGCAGATGACATACTTCTTCTGACGTCGCTTGCCAGCGATCAGTCAATTCGTACAGCGCAGATAGTTGGAGCCATGGGTGTTGTCGTGCACAACAACAAGCCGCTTCCGGCAAGTATGCTGAGCGTTGCTCAAACGCTTGGCATACCGCTCGTTACGTGTCCGTATGCAAAATATGAGAGTTGCGTCCGTCTTTATAAAGCGCTTTGCGCTGAAAGCGGTTCCGAAGAGCAGTAGAGTATGGACTCGCAGTCGGTAAATGCGGTTGGCTCCACGGTTCGCAAGACGGAAGCTGAGGGCGATGCACTGGTCGTCATGGAGCTTATACAGAGGCTCAAGGTGCGTGACGTGATGACGCGGAATCTTGTGACGTTGTCACGATCTGCGACATTGCGTGAGGCGCAGCTGCTGATGCGTGAAAACCACATAAGCGGCATTCCGATCGCCGAAAACGGACGTCTTTACGGGATCGTAAGCATAGACGACATTATACAGGCGCTTGACGGCGGGTATATTTCCGAGAAGTGTGTGAGCAGGATGTCGACACACCTGATCGTGCTGGAAGAAGATATGCCTGTATCGTTTGCTCTCGGTTTTTTTGAGAATTACAAATATGGGCGCTTCCCGGTCCTGAGCAAGGACAGGGCGCTTGTCGGCATTGTGAGTCAGCGTGACATCAGCCGCGTGATGCTCTACGAGCTTACACAGGAAATAAACAGGCTGGAACGGCAGCACACTAGGGCGCCGGAAGACAGGGTGGGAGAAGGGGCTCAGCTCTACATGCTGCGGGAGTTTCCCGTGGTAAAGTATGATTTCGAAAACGCAGGAAAGGCGGCGAACGAGATCAAAAGACTTTTGAGAGAGCAGGGGGTGGCAGCCAGACTGACCCGGCGTATAGCTGTGGCGGCATACGAGCTTGAGATAAATATATGCGTTCACTCCAACGGAGGAACACTTTCGTTTGTGATATCGAACGGAGTGGCGGAAGTCGTTGCCAGGGATACCGGGCCCGGAATAGAAAATGTCGAGTGGGCGTGCCGAGACGGAACATCTACTGCCAATGAATGGATAAGGTCGCTTGGTTTCGGCGCAGGTATGGGGCTTGCCAACACCAAGCGCGTAGCGGACAAGTTCGATATATCTTCCACACTTGGTAAGGGAACTACCGTGTATGCAGCGTTCAGGCTTGACGGAGCAGAGAAATGACGTTTGAAGAAGTGCGAAAATCTCTAGATGGCGTGTGGGTAACGGACGGTCTGGATGATTCCCAGTCCGTTTCCAATGCATACACATCGGATTTGCTTAGCGATGTGATGGGTAATGCACCGGACGATTCGGTGCTCGTAACCATACAGAATCACCTGAATACGATTGCTGTATGTACACTGGCGGGAATAAAGATCGTGGCAGTGTGCCACGATCGGGATGTGCCCCAGGACATGAAGGATGCTGCAGAGAGGGAGGGCGTTGCGATTCTTCGCACTCCGTACGATCAGTTTTCTGCTTCGTGCAGACTGTCGGAACTCTGCGGCGGGGCGAGATAGGGCGTCGCCGGGGGGCGTTTGCTGCTGCCGGCGGGCCGTCGGTATAGGGGCTGGACAGCGGCATGCTGTGGTGTCTACTGGTTATTTACGGAGCGGGAAGATGAAAAAAACTTTGATAGATAATGCCTGGATAGTTTCTCCGGGATATGAAGAGAAGTGCGGAGCCGTGCTGATATGCGGAGGTAGGATAGAGTCTGTAATCCGTAACGGGGAGCCCAGGCCGTCGGCCGATGAAGTGAAGGATGCCGCCGGTTCTCTGGTGGTACCGGGGTTTATTGACATCCATACGCATGGTGCGATGGGGGAGGAAGTCACAGGCGATAATCCGTCGGCTGTTGAGATTGTCGCTGGCGCCAAGCTTTCAGAAGGCTGTACACTGTTTGCTCCAACGACGCTTACGTTGCCTGAAGATATACTCAAACGTACGGCGGAGCGCGTGGCTTCGTACGCATCATCGGCGAAGTATGCCAATGTGATCGGTCTCCATCTTGAGGGCCCGTATATAAACCCTGAATGTTTGGGCGCCCAGAACCCGGATTTCGTCCGTCCACCGGATATCAATGAGGTGAAACGAATTTCCGAAGTTGTGCGTGTGACGGAGGTTTCGTTCGCTGTAGAAAAGGATCCGGATTCAGAATTTACCCGGATGTGTCTAGAGGCTGGGATTGTGCCGTCATGCGGTCATTCGAAGGCGCATTATTCCGATTTTTCCCGTGCATATCACACCGGGCTGCGGCATTTGACGCACTTTTGCAACCAGATGACGCCGCTGCATCACAGGGATATTGGACTTGTCGGCGCCGGACTGCTGCACGACGATGTGGTCCTCGAACTCATATGCGACAGAGTGCATCTGTGCGACGATATGATAAGGCTTGTGTTCGCGCGCCACCCGCTGAGTAAAATATGCGTGATTACGGATTCCATGATGGCCAGTCATCTCCCGGATGGACCGTCGTCGCTTGGCGGACTTGATGTTATTGTCAAGGATGGACAGGCAAGGCTTACTTCGAACGGCGCGCTTGCCGGATCTGTGCTTCGCATGAATAAGGCTTTAAAAAATATTCGCGACGTTACAGGTCTGCCGCTGCAGGATATTGTGAGAACTACGTCGCTTAATCAGGCGGTTGAATTAGGATTGGATGGAGAACTTGGCCGGGTTGCACCCGGATTTGATGCTGATTTGGCGATGCTTGATCCTGAAAGTTTCGATGTGCTCGGAGTTTTTGTGAAGGGAGAAGATAGATCGGACAGGCTGATGTGAGCGGCGCGTCTTTCATCCCTGCATTTCGTCCGGACGGCAGCCGGGCGGCGGGATTCAATCTTGTTTCCGAGTACGCTCCAGCTGGAGATCAGCCGGAAGCAATACGCGGCATTATTTCCGGATTTATGTCCGGCGCAAAGGTCGAGGTGCTGGAGGGCGTGACCGGTTCCGGCAAGACGTTCACCATGGCCAATGTTATACGGGAAATGGGACTGCCCACCCTTGTGATTTCTCACAACAAGACGCTTGCCGCCCAGCTTTTCGGCGAACTTCGAGCCTTTTTCCCCGACAACGCAGTCGAATACTTCGTCTCGTACTACGACTATTATCAGCCTGAGGCGTATATCCCGCAAACAGATACATACATAGCCAAGGATGCCTCAACCAATGACGAAATCGAACGCTTCCGTCTGTCGGCAACAAATTCATTGCTTACTCGCAGCGATGTGATTGTCGTCGCATCAGTGTCATGCATATACGGCCTCGGTTCTCCTGACGATTACATGTGCATGATTCTTGACATCAGCGTAGGACAGAATCTGGACAGGGATGATATGCTGTCGCGCCTCGTCGAAATGCAGTATGCCCGGGATGATTATGAGCCGAAACCGGGTGTTTTCAGGGTGCGAGGTGACACCGTCGACATATTTCTTTCGTATGAGTCCGGCACGGGTGTGCGTGTGGAATTTTTCGGCGATGAGATCGACGGGATAAGCGAGTTCGATTCCGTGAGTGGAAAGACGCGGAAGCGTATGCGCAGGGCAATAATTTCACCGGCGAAGCACTTCGTCATGCCCAAGGACAGGATGGATGGCGCTCTTGCTGCCATAGAGGCCGAGCTCAAGCAGTGTGTCTCGGATTTCGAACGTTCCGGGAAACTTATTGAGGCTCAGCGCCTTGCCCAGCGAACCCGGTATGACAGTGAAATGATAAGAGAGATTGGATACTGCAGCGGAATAGAAAATTACTCCAGGCATTTATCCGGACGTGCGCCTGGGACTCCAGGAGAGTGCCTCATCGACTATTTCCGCGGAGAATTTCTTACGATCATAGACGAGTCGCATGTTACGGTACCGCAGCTCAGGGCACTGTACAACGGTGATCAGGCGCGTAAAGATACGCTTGTTCGTCATGGCTTCAGGCTTCCGTCCGCTAAAGACAATCGTCCGCTTAACTTTGATGAGTTTAATTCCAAGCTCGGGCGGGTTCTGTATGTTTCTGCCACTCCGTCGCCGTATGAGTGTTCGATAGCCAACAAGATTGTGACGCAGGAACTCAGACCAACGGGACTGCTTGACCCTCCCGTTGAAGTGCGTCCTCTTGCTACGCAGATAGACGATCTCATAGAAGAGGCGCGCAGATGCGCGGAGGAATCGGGCCGTGTTCTTGTAACGACGCTTACCAAACGAACGGCCGAGGATTTGTCGCATTATTTGTCGGAGGCGGGTCTCCGCGTCGAGTATCTACACTCTGACATAGACGCATTTGAACGTGTCGATATACTTACGCGGCTGCGTAAGGGCGATTTTGACGTTCTTGTGGGCATTAATTTGCTCAGAGAGGGGTTGGATCTGCCGGAGGTCGCTCTTGTGGCGGTGCTGGATGCAGACAAGGAGGGTTTTCTGCGGAGCAGCACATCTCTGATTCAGACGGCCGGCAGAACTGCAAGGCACGCTTCCGGACGCGTCATACTTTACGCCGACCGCATAACTGATTCTATGAGGGTCATGATGGACGTTACCGCCGGCAGGCGGCGCAGGCAGATGGAATACAACGCGGCGCATGGAATTATCCCCAAAAGCGTGTCAAGGCCGCTTAACGAGGACGCCGCTGCCAGAATTTTCTCGGACACCTCGGACGACGGACACCGTATGGTATCGGAATCCGCCTCCGGCTACGATCTTGCAGACATTGTCAAAGAGATAGAGCGGGAGATGATCAAGGCGGCAGAAGATTTGGAGTTTGAGCGGGCGGCAGCCCTCCGCGATGAAATGGCGGAGATAAGAAAGAGAATGGAGTCCGGGGAAAATCCAATTCCTGAAGAATTTCATTTGCCGGAGCCGGCGGATAAGCGTGGGAAAAAGGCGGGCGCTAAGAGATCCGGAAGCCGGATATGAGATGGCTTGCTTCAAAAATTACGCCGATGAACCCATGTGAAGTATTGTCTGTAAAAACAATCGCGATAATGCTGCGCAGCATATTCCCGCTTGATACCGAAAGTACTCCAATAAAGAAGTATGCTCCGGCATAAAGAGAAATATAATGCACTGGGCATAAAAGCGGCGTTTCTCGCATTCTGAATAGTCAGGCATTTGTTGATGTCATAGAAATCTCTCCTGTGTGACGTCCATAATTTTGTATCGGGCGTCCAGCGTCCGTATCGGTGATTCCGTAAAACTAAATAAATATACGAAACATGTCTTGGCGGGTTCGCTCATGGGTGCGATGTGGTTTTCCCTTTGTCGGATTCAATATCCGCACGCCGCTCGCGCTTGTCATGTTTTTCCATGATCAGGCGTCATTCATATGTGCAGTGTGCGGCTGATTGCCGATTGCGTAAACCCGGCAGACGGGAAGGGTGGGCTTTTGCCGCTTCCCTTGGTTTCCGGATAGTTATCCGTCCTCCAGTTTTTACTGCTGGTATTTCAATCGTTAATTTTCTCCGAAGCGTAAAATATTCTCGGGGCAGCCTAATATGAAAACAAGTTTTTCTAGGGAAAATGGCATTCCAGATTCCATTCCGTACGCAGCTGTGCCGTACGGCGGCATATGCAAGGCTTGATCCACCGCGCCGGTAACCCGACGTTATTTCTCGCTGTGGCGGCCCGATGTTGTGCATTTTCTTAAGCAGATGTTTTCAATGCATGCCCGCAGCTCTGATTTTCGTGTTCTTTTTATGCAGCTTTTCTAATTCAGATATTTGTAACTCATTACGGCACTAGACGTTATGATGTTTGCACTAAATGATGCGGTGTGGTCTTATACAGCCGCATGCCGCACGAAAATGTGTGCAGATGTGTGGGGACGCGGAATGGAGGAAAAGTTCTCGATGAAGGCTTATGGAACTTGCAGAGCGTATTTTCGGCGGTCATCCGGACGATTCAGGCGTTGAGTTGCGTTAAAATACGAACGGATTGCAACCCGGTAAAAGTTTTGCCGGAGCATTTTATGGGTGGCGTCGTGTAATGTATTGGAATCAATTGTGTTGCGTGTTTTTACGAGTGGAAAAAAGTCTTTTTAAAAATGGCTTGCAATCACTAGTATCAATGTGATAAACTGCGTTCATTCCTTCGAGGGGGAGTGGCGCAATTGGTTAGCGCACCGGACTGTCGATCCGGTGGTTGCGGGTTCGAACCCCGTCTCTCCCGCCATTTGGCCGTCTTTTTCGAGACGGCTTTTTTTATTTTTAACAATTTGACAAAGAGAAAGTGTACAGCCGACGATGTCAGATTTTCTGAAAGTTATTATACTTGCCGTACTGCAGGGGGTGGCAGAGTTTCTACCCGTGAGCAGTTCCGGACATTTGGTTTTGGCGAAATCGTACCTTGGACTGAATTCTGGAGGGATAACCCTTGAGCTTGTTCTCCACGGTGGGACGCTTGGGGCTGTTCTGATTTACTACCGGAAGCGCATTGCGGGGCTTGTGCGGGGAATTTTTTGCGGGGATAGGCATTCACTGCGGTATGCGGGCTGCATCCTTTTGTCGATGATTCCGGCCGGCGCGGCTTATGCAATGTTTTCAGATATTTTTGAAAGGGCGTACGAAAGCACGTTCTGCGTGTCGGTTTGTTTGATTTTTACGGGGTGTTTTCTGTTCTCTTTTCGTTTTTGGGATGCGGGCAAGCGTTCTGACGCGCATATTGGTTGGATAACTTCTTTTATCATAGGGCTTGCGCAGTGTGTAGCGATGCTTCCGGGGGTAAGCCGGTCTGGGTCTACGATTTTTGTTTCACGTCTGCTTGGAATCTCCAGGGAAGAAGCTGCAGAATTTTCGCTTTTGATGTCTGTCCCGGTGATAGCGGGCGCTCTGATTGTTGATGTCGCCAGGCGCGGCGTGGACGGATCAATCGTGAATATACCGGTTTGGGAGTATGCAGTCGCGGCGGGTGTTTCATGTGTTGTCGGATGTCTGTCTATTTCGCTTCTTGTGAAATCGCTTAAACATGGAAGTTTCTGGTATTTTGGCGCATATTGCATTGGGATTGGCTTGTTGACGCTTATTTAGGATTGGCGGCATACTTGCCCAAAGTGATTGTATTTTGTTAGTATTACACGCTGTTCGGATATTTAGTTTGCTTGCAGCGGTAAGGAGGGTGTGATGTACGAACCGGTATCCGGGAAAACGGATTTCAACGCAATGGATGAAGGTGTCCTTGAATTCTGGAGGGAGGCGGACATTTTCAGGAAAAGTCTTGAACAGACAAAAAACCGCGATGAGTTTGTTTTTTACGACGGCCCTCCGTTTGCTACTGGACTGCCGCACTACGGACATCTTCTGGCTGGTACCATCAAGGATATTATTCCGAGGTATCAGACGATGCGCGGGCACCATATACAGCGCAGGTTCGGGTGGGACTGCCACGGACTTCCGATTGAGGCGTTGGCGCAGGATGCGCTTGGTGTTTCCGGAGCGCACGCGATTAGTGAACTCGGCGTGGACAAATTCAATGAGCAATGCCGTTCGATGGTGAGCAAATATGTGGCGGAGTGGCGCCGCACGGTTACCAGGATGGGACGCTGGGTGGATTTTGACAATGACTACAAGACGCTGGACAAGAACTTCATGGAGAGCGTTTGGTGGGTCTTCAAGGAACTTTGGAGAAAGGGTCGTGTATACAAGTCGTACCGTATTATGCCTTATTCATGGAAGCTGAATACGCCGCTGTCGAATTTTGAGGCCGGCAGCAATTACAAAGACGTGCAGGATCCCACGGTGACAGTCCGTGTGAAGCTTACCGAAGGAGCTCCCGCGGAATGGGGTGAGGCGTATGCTCTGATTTGGACGACCACTCCGTGGACACTGCCGGAAAATCAAGCGATTTGCGCTGGCCCCGACATATGCTACGTCGCTGTGCGCGATTCAGAGGACGGGTGTGTTTATGTGATGGCAGAGGCCCGTCTTGAGAGCGTTTACAAGAACGGCGGGTATACAGTCGTCGGCAAGTGCAAAGGTTCGGAACTGCTCGGATGGAGATATGAGCCCATTTTTCCGTATTTCAGTGGACTGTCCAACTGCTTCCGTATTCTCAACGGTGATTTTGTAACTGTGACAGATGGTACCGGCCTTGTGCACATGGCGCCGGCGTATGGTGAAGACGACTTTAATGCATGCCGTGCGGCTGGTATTACAGAGCTTGCCGATGGGCTGGATTGGGACTGCAGATTCACAGATTCGGTGCCTGATTTCAAGGGCCAGTTCTGCAAGGATGCGGACAAAGCTATCATTCGCAGGCTGAAGGAAGAGGGAAAACTTGTACATCAGGGAACGATCGTACATTCGTACCCTTTCTGCGACCGCACAGACACACCGCTTATCTACCGCGCGATAGACGCCTGGTACGTGAAGGTGGAGGATCTGCGTGACAAGCTGTCCGCGAACAATGCCACGGTTTCGTGGATGCCGGAGTATGTTGGAGAGAAGCGTTTTGCCAACTGGCTGCGAGAGGCGAAGGACTGGAACATATCCCGCAACCGTTTCTGGGGATCGTGCATTCCGTTGTGGATAAACGAAAAGGATCCCTCGGACATTATTTGCGTGGGTTCTGTTGCAGAGCTTGAAGAGCTTTCCGGAGAAAAGGTGGAAGATCTCCACAAGCACTATGTTGACAAGATATTGATAAGGCGTGACGGAAAAACTTACCGCCGTACTCCGGAGGTGCTGGACTGTTGGTTTGAATCTGGTTCGATGCCGTATGCGCAGCAGCACTATCCGTTTGAAAACGCCGAAAAATTCCGTAAAGGATTTCCTGCAAATTTCATTGCAGAGGGACTTGATCAGACGCGCGGCTGGTTTTATACGCTGCTTGTGCTCAGCACAATTCTTTTCGACAAGGCTCCGTACCGCAATGTCGTGGTGAACGGGCTTGTTCTTGCTGAAGACGGCAAGAAGATGTCCAAACGGCTTAAGAACTATCCGGATCCCATGCACGTGATAACCACATATGGTGCGGATGCGCTCAGGCTGTATATGATAAATTCGGCCGTAGTTCGTGCGGAAAATTTGCGTTTCTCAGAGACCGGGGTTCGGCAGATTCTGCGCGATCTGCTGATTCCGTGGTGGAATGCGTATTCATTTTTTGTCACATATGCCAATGTGGACAAGTGGCATGAGGACGCCCTTGTGGCGCCTGATTCGTCAAATGAATTGGATAGATGGATTGTCTCGTCCCTTGAAACGCTGATCAGTGATGTGACCTCAAGCATGGATCGTTACGATCTGCAGCGTTCGGTCCGTCCTTTTGTCGACTTCGTGGACAACCTGACCAACTGGTACATCAGGAGGAGCCGCCGCAGGTTCTGGAAATCACAGAACGATGGGGACAAGGCGGATGCATACAGAACGCTGAGGTATGTTCTCGTGCAGCTGTGCAAGGTCGCCGCGCCTTTTACGCCGTTCATTTCCGAATCAATCTATAGGAATCTTCGTGGGAGCGACATGCCGGAGTCTGTTCATCTGTGCGAGTTCCCCCAACCGAATTCGGCTGCCCGCGACAGCCTTTTGGAACGCCAGATGCAGCTTGCTCAGACGGCCGTTAATCTGGGGCACTCACTTCGCAAGCAAAAGGATTTGAAGGTGCGCCAGCCGCTGAACCGTGCGGTCATCGCTTCTTCGTCTGAAGACACATTGTCGGCGGTCAGACTTATGGGAAGCGTTATAGCGGAAGA
Organism: uncultured Verrucomicrobiota bacterium; assembly: GCA_949285835.1. Lineage (GTDB taxonomy): Bacteria > Verrucomicrobiota > Kiritimatiellia > RFP12 > UBA3636 > CASEAR01. Next base: position 49,880 of record CASEAR010000044.1, read on the forward strand.
ACTTAACGTAAAGAATGTCGAGTTTGCGTCGGATGAGTCAAGATTTGTCTCACTTTCTGCCAAAGCCAACTTCAAGTCGTTGGGTTCCAGACTGGGAAAGCGCATGAAGCTGGCCTCCAATGCAATAGCCGCGCTGCCGGCGGAGAGCCTTGTCGCGCTTCAATCAGGAAAGAGCATAGACATCGACATTGGGGACGGTGAGGGGGCCGTGCAAATTTCTCTGGAGGACGTGCAGATTATTCGTATGGAGAAGGAGGGTATGCCTGTCGCCAACGAGGGCGATGTTACGGTGGCTCTTGAGACTGCATTGACACAGGACCTGATTCTGGAAGGAATTGCGCGTGAATTCGTTTCGAAAGTGCAGGTTATGCGCAAGGATGCGGAGTTCGACGTCGCACGGCGTATTAAACTGTGTGTCGCCGGAGACCCTGAGTGTGTCGAAGCTATAGAGAAGCACAGGGATTACGTGTGTGCAGAGACGCTCTGCGTCTGTCTGAATATTGTTCCGGAATCAGATCTTCCGTCCGGGACTCCCGAAATGGATCTCAACGGGCATCGCGGTTTCGCTGTTGTGGCGGGGGTGTAGACGAATCTGCTGCCGGCGCCGACCGCTTCGAAGATGCGGCGGCCGCCAGATCCATATGCTCTCTACTGCCAGATTTCCGCCGGGCCGTTCATGTGGTTCGGCAGATGCTGGATTGCGGTGTCTTATTGCGCAGCGCTTTTTCCCGGCGCCTGCAGCATGATTCTCTGTGCCAGTTCGGCAGCCTCTTCCCAACAGGATATGCGCTTGACCTGCGCTCCCTCAGGCGGCGTGTATCTCTTGTTCCATGGTTTATTGAAGAGTGCAGTCGGGCACAGCCGCATTTCCGAAATCATATCTGCGGCGTTGGGTGCGTCGTCGATGGCAAAGCGTACGTTCATCTGGGCAAGACGCCTGAAAGGCATGATTAAGGGATCCTGATTTTCATAGAACAATGTGCCGTATTTGTCGACATTTATCACATGAAGGAATCCGATTCCGTGATCGTCCAGCCACTGCTGGGTTTCTTTACGGCAGTACGTGGGACGTCCAGTGACAATTACCGGGTCCCAGCCTGAGTTACTCCAGCTTATTATTGTTTCTGCGGCCCCCTGCACTATACCAATCTCTCCGAGTTTGTGTGTATGAAACTCGCGCATAAAGTCCCGGTATGAATCTTCATCAAGGGAAAACGATTTCCTCAGATCGTATTCGAACATGTCCTCAATTGTAAAACTGCGTCCAAGGTACTCGGATGCAAATGCGGAGAGGGAGAGTCCGGTTTCAGCGACAACATCATCCAGATCTATGTAGATCATGCGGCTCCTTTGTGCGGTGCGGAGGTCTTAAGCGCTTGCGATCCGCCGCGGTTAATCCATGCGGCCGGCTGTTCCGTAAGGCTGTTCGCCGGCTTCAGCCGGCTTTCGCGAATACGTGTGTTCCGGCCCCGGATATGTTCTGGCCTCAACCTCAGCCATGTACATGCGTACAGCGTCAACAGCTATCTGTTTGCATTCTGCGAAACGTTTTACAAATTTTGGAGTCTTCCCCTGTGTAAGGCCAAGCATGTCTGCAATAACAAGTATCTGACCGTCGCATCCGGCTCCGGCGCCAATGCCGATGGTTGGAATCGGCAGTTCTGACGTTATGGAGGATGCCACGTCCGGATCGACGCATTCCAGCACGACGCAGAATGCTCCTGCCTCGGCAACTGCCCGAGCGTCATCATGAAGGAGCTGAGCCTCTTTTTCGGTTTTCCCTTTTGAGGAATACCCCTGAGCCTTGACGGACTGCGGGAGCAGACCTATGTGCGCCATGACAGGGATGCCGTTGTCTGTAAGCTTGCGTATGAGTCCGGCGCGTATTACTCCGCCTTCGAGTTTGACGGCGTCGGCGCCTCCTTCTCTTATGAAGCGGCCGGCATTATGTATGGCTTCTTCGTCTGAAATCTGGTACGAAAGAAACGGCATATCGGCAACGACCATCGAGTTTACGGCGGCTCTTGAAACTGCAGATGTATGGTGAAGCATTATTTCCATGGTCGCCGGTATTGTGGAGGAGAATCCAAGTGCGGTTGTGCACAGGGAATCGCCAACGAGGATTAAGGGAATTCCGGCTTCATCGGCTATCTTGCCGGTTAGAAAATCATATGCGGTGACGGCGGGAAGAATTCTTTCTCCCTTCAGTGATGATATTTTTGCAGGTGTCCACTTAGACATATTTTTCCTCCCTTGTTGCATTGTTCGGCTGCAACGTTACCTGACGGAGTCTATATGTATTCCGCGTCTTATATATGTTGGGATATCGAGCTGTTCCCCGCCAGCTACGGCGGAGCGTGTGCCGTTAAACCTGCCGGGAATCATGTGTTGTGCAGCATGTGCCGAGCGGGCGGCCGCGTCTATGGTTGTGCCTCCGCCCTCCTGGCACTCCGCAATGCCGCCAAGTGAATCCTTCCAAGATCTGAACAGCATGGCAGAAACCGTGATTTGCGTGTTCTCTTTGCCGGAAACAACGGTCCCCATTTTTATCTCAGTTCCGTGACTGACGGCGGAAGTTATTCCGGCCATTACGGTTGCAATTTCCGAAAGCCGCAAATCGTCTCCGCCGCATATTCCGATAAGGGCAGCTCCCGTCTGCGGAAGAGCGGCGGAGAGTCCTTTTTTCAAGTTCTGGGCGGCCTCATTTGCACGGTCCGCTCCGTATGCGGAGGCGGTTCCGAAAAAGAACTGGCCAGACGATTTTTTTACTGTGCTCACTATAGCGGCCGGATCAATCCGTATGTAACCGGGGTGCATGGCTATATTCCTGAGCATAGAAATTCCCTCGGCCATTTTCCTCCCGGCGATGTTCATGGCTTCGGAAAACTTTATCGTCGGATTGGATTCAGTGCCGCAAAGCTCATCATTGGGGCAGATTGCGTAGACCGCGCCTGTCTTTTGCACCGCATAAATTGCCTTGGAAGCTCTTCTATCGCGTTCCACGCCTTCAAAGGAGAATGGAGACAGTCCAAAAATTACTGTTGGTATGGACGCTTTGTGTGCGGCATTTGCGAGTGATACGGCGATCCCGCTTCCGGCTCCGCCGCCGAGTCCGAAAACTATGAACAGAAGGGATGCGTCTGAAATTATGCGGGCCAGTGCTTCTGTGTCCTCGTCTGCGGCCATTTGAGCGCTTGCCATGTCGCCATTGGTCCCGATGCCGGAAAATCTGTTGCTGCCGATACAGATGGTTTCTGAGCACTTCAAAGAAGAAAGAGCATGGAGATCCGTATCGATTGCGTACGGTATGAAGTCGGAGTTTTCCGCTGCAGCATCCACTATTCTGCTTCCCGCGCCGCCGGTTCCCACGATTTTGAAAGAATCATACTTCATCATGTGTCCTTCTGCGAATGAGCTTGGAAAAGAATCCGGCGTCCGTCTCCCTTTTCTCATTTTCGATTTCGCGCTGTGCGGCCTTGACAAGAGCTCCATATGCTGAAGCGAAAGCAACGATGTCATTTCTGTGATCAAGTTCGCTGTGTATACTGGGGATTTCGGCTATTGTGCACGGCGTCTTGAATATCTTTCTGGCCACGATGCATATGTCATTCTGGCAGGCTCCTCCGCCGCACAGTACCACGCCGGAATTCATGAAGTCGGCATATCCGTCGTCAGAAAGTTTTTCGTATACGATGCGCAGCGTTTCGTCTATTCTTGCGTTCACTACAGTGTTTGCGGAAAGCATGTCAATGGAACATTGTGAAAGTGTCTCGTTTACTGTAACGGTTCTAGGATTGCATTTCCCAGCGTCCACTATGGCCGAAGAATTCCTCTTCTTTATCTTTTCGGCATTTTCCCTGCTTATTTTGAATGCTGTGCACAGGTCTGCGGTGATATGGTCTCCGCCGACTGCCAACGCACCCATGGAGCACGGACTGCCGCCATAGTATGCACACCATTTAGTGACGCCGCCGCCCAGATCTATGACAAGAACACCGTTTTTGCGTTGCTCCAGATCTGTGCAAGCGGTCACTGCGCAGATCCCAGAGAAGGTCTGCGACACTACGTCCACGCCCGCTTGTTCAACAGTGTCTTTCAGTGTTTCAAAGCAGTTTTTGTCTATGTGCATCCTGAGTTTTTCGACGGTGAGGCTGGATGCTGTAAATTCAAGAGGATTCGAGATGCCGGATCTGCCATCGACGCTGAAGTGGCGCCTTGCCGAACAAAGGCTCATTCGCGAAGAGTCCAGACGCGTACTTTCCGCACTTTCTTCCGCGTCCGCGATTGTATCCGGGTCAATTTTGCCGTGACGCGTCGCGACGTTGACGGTACCCGTAAGTTTCTGGCATTGAGGCTCTCCGCATGAACATACCAGCACTACGCTTTTTATATCGGTATCTGAAGACCGCGATGCCGCTTCGAGCGCCTTGTCCAGTGCCTGTTTGACGATTTTCTGATCCGTTACCTCACCTTTGCGCATTCCTGCGGTGAAACTTTCTCCCCAGCCAAGAATGTTTACTATGTTTTCCTCGTCAGGCTGCCCCACTAGCACCTTGACGGATGTCGTACCGACCTCAACGACCGTTACGGGGTAATAACTCATAACCTGTTCCCGCTTTCCTCATTTAACCGGCAATCACGCGTTTTTCGTTGATTAATACGGTGAACCGGCGTTTTGTTCTGTTGTTGGCCACGGGTCTTGCCGCAAGTTTCAGCGCCATAACTATATCTCCCGTTCCTTTCATGTCTTCCCATGGGATGCATATTTCTTTGCCGGTGTCAGTGTAGAGCGTCAGATATATTCCGTTAGCGGTATCCGCCATAACAATTTTGAATCCCGGGTTCCCAAACTTTGAAAAGCAGTCCAGTGCGGATACTGCAGTAATTGATTTTTCCGTTTTAAGCTCATCTCCAGGTAGTTTGTCTGCGATATCTGCATCGTTTATCACAGGCAGAGAATGAAGCAGGTCATTTCTTGTCCGGGGCAGTGTCATTACAACGCCGTCCGGGTCCACGACGAACCTGCTGTTGTTGATTCTTGCTACCGGTATGCGATCCACGGGGCTTATCCGTATTGTATTCGGGAAAATTTTCTCTATGCTGATGTCCCGCAGCTGAGGAAGGTCCCTGAGGATCTGGCTGCGGCTCTTGCCGCAGTCGAAGTCCATTATTTTATCGCCTTCATCACCTACTTTAATTTTGTCGCCTTTTTTTGTCGTCAGCAGATCCATTATCTGCTCTCTGGTCAGTTCGGTCAGTCCGGTACGCACATCGACATGCCTGATCCGGTAGTCAGGATTGGCACGGTAGGCAAAGTAATTAGTCAATGTCAGGAGTACTGTGGCAGAGAAAATTGTCGCCGCTGTCGCGACGTCTTTATTGGTTATCCGCATTCAGCATCCTCCATTATCGCAGCGCACAGCCGGGAAAACGGTATGCCGCGCTTTGCTGCAGATTTGGGCAAAATGCTTGTCTTTGTGCATCCGGGTATCGTATTTATCTCCAGCACATATGGCGTACCAGATGGATCGATCCTGAAATCCACCCTTGCCACACTTCTTGCGCCGATAGCATTGAATGCGCGCATGGCTGTTTCGGAGACTTCTGAAATAATCCTCAAATCCGCCTGATGATTGTCCTCCGGAAAAGTGTAAGAAGTGGTTCCGCCCGAGAAATATTTTGCTTTCCAGTCGTAAAGGCCTGTTTTCGGCGTTATCTCGACTGGCGGCAGCACTTCTTTCAGAAGGATCGGCACACTCCATTCCCGGCCGGGTATGTACTGTTCTACGACGACGTCGGGGCAGAACTCCCGGGCGTTGGAAAGCGCCTTAGCGAATTCGGATTCATCATGTACAACGGATATTCCCACACTTGATCCCTGTCTGGCAGGTTTGACTACCACGGGCGGTCTCATTTTCATGGGAGAATCTGCCACGGCCTGATCGATATGCATTCCCTTCGGTATGCGGATCCCCGCCCGTGCAAATTCTCTCCGGGAAAGGACTTTGTCGAATCCAATTTGCGAGGCTTTTTCTCCGGAACCCGTATACGGCAGTCCCATTTCGCGCAGTTTTTTCTGGACTTGTCCATCTTCTCCGAACGCGCCGTGCAGCGCCACGAATACGGCTTGAACTCCGTCTGGGATGCTGAACGAATTACCGTTGCCGAGCACAACCCTTGAAACGGTATATCCAGCCTCTTCAAGTCCGTCCGATACTGCCTTGCCAGACATCATGGAGATTTCACATTCGCTGGAATCTCCGCCCATTAAAACCGCTACGTGGTCGAATTTTCTTTTATTGCCGTTCATTTTATTTCCAATTCACATCTTATTCCGGTGTTCGCATCGGATGAAATTTGTCTGAAGGTTTCGGCGGCGCACGAACCAATGAACGAGGGGGATGTTATGATGTCGAACAGGTGTACATTCTGCGTATAGTTCACGATGGTGAAATCGCTTGTGCCGACGTGTTCTTCAACCTTTTTCAATGCGTTGTCATAGTATCCGATTTCGTCTATAAGACCGGCCGAAAGGGCCTGTCCTGCCGTCATTATTCGTCCGTCTGCAATGGCTCTTACCTTTGCTTCAGGCAGTCCGCGTCCTTGCGCAACGATATTTACGAATCTGTTGTGCATGTCATCCACAACGCTGCTGATCAGACGTTCCTGTTCCGGGGTCATTTCTAACATCGGATTCAGGAGGTCTTTATTGTCGCCGGACTTTATGGACGCGTCTTTTATGCCTATGTTGTCGGTCAGGTTTTTCAGATTTACCGACCGTATAATAACGCCTATTGATCCGGTTATAGTTGTTGGTGCGGCTATTATATAATCGGCAGCAGAAGCTATGTAGTAGGCGCCGGATGCCCCTGTGCTTCCCATGACGACAATCACAAAACGATTTTTCCCGGATTCTCTGAACCTGCACAGCTCATGCCAAACCGCGTCCGCCGCTGTAACTTCTCCGCCAGGAGAGTCTATCTCAAGTATTATTCCGGCGATATCCTCATCTTTGCGGGCCTTGGCCAACTGCCTTACGAATAAGGCCGCGCTCTTTTCTTCGGAGCGCAGGGAGAAACCTGATTCGAAAGATATGGTGCCGTTTATCTTCATGTGCAGTACCTGCACGCTGTCGCATCCAGGTTTTTCAATTTTTTTCGAGATGTCTGAAAACTCGTAGTCGCCTTCACCTGTAGACGCGGACATGCTCGTGTTGAATTCATGCATTCCAGCTCGGATAATGGACGCCGTAGCTAGAATCGTGGCAACTACGACAGCGGCCGCAATGATGCAAAGCCCAAACAGCAATCTTCCGAGGCATCCCCATGGCCCGATTTTTTCCCGACCGGACGTGTTTGGGCCCGGGGGCGGGGGAGGTATATCTGGCGGGCGGGTTTCATACCTCTGGCCATCAGCCGCATATGAATTCGCTGCAGTCTCTGTATTACGGAATTCTGCTGAGTCGCTGTAATTGTGGATTTGCATGGCTGTTTGAAACCTCCTGATCCTGTGGCGCATGTTGCTGTCAGGCGCCGGCTTTGCCGATTTTTTCCATGACGGCTTTGAGATCTCCCCAGGCACTGCGTTTCGCTTCGGGGTACCGGTTCAGGTATGTCGGATCGAATGTCGGCACGCCGGGGATGCCGGATCTCATATGCCACATGCCGTGTACGGAAGAAACCGACGTCTTTACGCCGAACACATGCCGCGCGGCAACATCTCCGAATGTGATTATGACCGAAGGCGCGGCCGAACTTATCAGCGAATCCAGCCAGCCCATACATGCTTCATAGTCCGGTTTTACGTTGGATCCACTGTGTTTTCCCGACATATAGGCCAGAAGCACCTCGTTTTCAGAAAGATTCATGGCGGAAATCATTTTGCTCAAAAGGACGCGATCCTTTCCGCTGTATGGCACTGCTCCGTCTGGCTCATCCATGCGGGGACAGTCGGAAATAAACATCACAAGCGGCTTGTCCCTGCTCCCTCTGAAAGTGCCGCATCCGTGTTTGGCGGGAGCTGGAGCGTGCAGGCCTGCAGAAGCTGCACGTACACCTGCAGCCTCAGTTTTTTTTCTGTCCTTCGGCTTACGGTCCCCATGCACAGGACTCGGGCGCAGAAAAGCAGACGCCGCCTGTTCGGAGACGGCATAAATCCCGCGTCCGGAGTCTATTTCGTTCCGGATGTAAAGAACAAGAGAGTTGACGATGTTTTGAAATTCAGCGGCAATGGATGGCATTCCTTTTCCCCAAAATCGGCGCACATGGTACCAAATTCTTGTTTTTTTCGCAACATTGCCGCATGCGCGGGGCATACGCGGCAGCATTCGTATATCTGTCACGGATGGCACGACCCGTAGCGTGGCGGGCTCTGCCCGCCGCACGGGAATTTTCAGGACGTAAAAGTTTTGTGTTTTCGGACGCGGTGCTGCGAATCAACTTGACTCGCAATACAACTCTGATATATTATTGCGCCACGGATTGCGAAGTGGAGTCATTTGCGTGATTCCGCTTCTTTTGTTTTTGATAAGAACGGTCATTGACGGAGGTAAAGAATGAACAGCGACTTGATATCCAGCTTCAGCACGCTTGAGCATCAGAGGGGGTTTGACCGTTCCGTTCTTCTTAAAGCAGTTGAGACGGCATTGATTTCGGCGGCAAAGAAGACTCTCGGAAATTCCTGCGACGTAAGGGTGGAAATTGATCCTAAGACGTGTAAGCCCACGGTGTATCAACGCTTTATCGTAAATGATGCCGTTCGTGGCGATGATATGATAACACTTGAAGAAGCACGGAAAATAAAGCCGGATGCGGAGCTTGGGGACACGGTTGAAAAGCCGGTCAGCAATTCTCTGTTCGGGCGTATCGCTACTCAGTCTGCGAAACAGGCTCTTAATCAGCAGCTGCGTCAGGCCGAGAAGGACATTGTGGTGAATCGTTACAAAAACAGGGTGGGGGAGTTGGTAACGGCTGTTGTGAGGCAGAACCTCCGCGGCGACTACATATGTGACTTTGAGGGGTCTGAGGCAATCCTTGCGTCCGGAGATCACGCCCCCAATGATGATTTCTTCCCGGGAGATTCCTTCCGCGCACTCCTTGTTGAAATCTCATCCGATCAGGCATCTCCCAGCATAAGGCTCTCAAGAACCACTCCAAAGTTTATTCACGCGCTGTTTGCTGAGGAAGTCTCTGAGATTTCAGAAGGTATCGTTGAGATTTTGAATATTTCCAGAGATCCCGGCTTCAGGACGAAAATTGCCGTGCGTTCCACAGACCCGAAGGTCGATCCGGTTGGCGCCTGCGTGGGGATTCGGGGAAACAGGATCAACAACATAAGGGATTCCCTCAACGGCGAAAAGATCGACATAGTTGAGTGGAGCGACGATATATTGACTTTTGCCAAGAATGCACTTTTGCCGGCAAAAGTGCTCTCGATCTCTGTTTCAGAAGACAATCCGCATGTCATTGTGGGCACAGTGGATTCTTCTCACTATACTCAGGCCATCGGGAAGCGCGGTCAGAACGTCAGACTGGCAGGAAAGCTTCTGGGTGACCGCTGGGTTATAAATATTTCCAAAGATGACCGCGGCTCTGATATTCCGTTCGAGGAAAAGCTGCGGCAGGCTGTCAGCCATCTGGCCTCGCTCGGGGGAGTGTTTTCAGAAACGGCGGAAATCCTTGTGAGGAATGGGTTCCTTACGCCTGAAGGCATAACGGCGCTTACGCAGGAGGACTTTGTCAAAGAGTGTGAACTTGATGCGGAAGTCGCCGGCATGGTTTGGAACAAAGCGAAAGAAATTGTTTCCGGGAAATAGTGAATGCATAGAATGAGATTGTTTCAATTGGCGGATGAACTCGGTACTACACCGGGAGATCTCGTAAAACAGGCATCGGATTTGGATGTCGATGCGCCTTCTTTCATATGTCTTCTTTCCGAAGAGGACGAGAGGGTCATTCGCGCAGGATTCAAAAAACGCTCTTCTGTCGAACTGGCGGATATGCAGCATGCTGCCGCAGACAGAATTGCAGCCAAAGCCGAGCGTGCCAAAGCCCGGGCCAAGGAGAGAATTGCGTCCGAGACGGAAGCTTTGCGTGCAGCGATTAACGAAGCGCGCCGTCTGAAGGAGGAAAAGGAGGCTGCTTCCGCCGCTGGTATGTCGGCTGTTCTGGAATCTGCTTCTGCGTCTGGTGTGACGCCTGAAGAGAATGCCGGGGACACGCCGGCGCCGCTCACGGAAACTGCAGAAGGTATCCGCGCAGAGGATGCAAATGAGAAAGAGCCGGAAGAACAGCCGGCAGCCTTTTCCGAAGAAAAGGGTCCCGAGCCTGCCGCGCAGCCCGCAAGCGTTTCGGTTCAGCCGTTGAAATCGCAGAGTACGTTCCTGAAGGACCTGCCCGTGCGGCAGATGCAGGCTCCGCGCCCGGAATTCAGCCCGAAGAAGGTGCAGCAGCCGACAAAGTCTGCTGTTCAGCCTTCGAAGGCGCCGCAGAAGGCCGCCGCTCCGCAATCGGATGCTCCAGGCAGACACATGCCTGTGCAGAATGATTTGTCTCCTGTTGAGAAAAATACGGAAAAAACGGACAAAAAAGGCTCCTCCGCGGCGAAGGCCGATGAGTCCAGACTTCTGCGTCCGGATAAGAATCTAGCGAAAGCCCAGAAACACCAGAAAAAGTCACTGCGTGCGTTTGTGCCGGACGACGATGATTTTGATGACGACATCAATCACAGCTTCCCGCGGAACTATACTGGACCGGTTCGCAGCGGCGGTGCTCGCCCCATGAAACAGCCCTCTGTACAAGCCGTACCGCAGGCAAAACCTGTTTTGCCGCAGGTACCGTCGTCCGTACAGAACGACATAGACGCGAAGATTTTCAAAGTTCATGGTCCAATGGTTGTCAAAGACCTTGCCGCCAAACTCGGGAGCAAGCCCAACCTTATCATAACGGAGCTGATGAAGCAGGGCGTGCTCGCTTCGATAAATCAGACTGTTGCAATGGATGTCGCCATAAAGGTGGCGGAGGCGCACGGGTTTGCTGTGGAACAGGACAAGTCGCGTCGTTCCATCGCAAACCGGCCCGTTTTCAAAGATCCGGCCGCCGACGACGATATTCCAGAGGATACTCCTAGTCAGCTCAAACCGCGCCCGCCCGTAGTAACGTTTCTGGGACATGTAGATCATGGAAAAACATCTTTGATGGATCGCATCCGGAAGTCAAATGTTGCGGCAGGTGAGGCCGGGGGCATTACCCAGCATATCGGCGCATACACCGTGGATGTGAAGGGGCAGCCGATAACATTCCTAGATACTCCGGGACACGCGGCGTTTTCTGCAATGAGGGCGCGCGGTGCGAACCTTACGGACATTGCGGTCATAATCATTGCGGCAGACGATGGCATAATGCCACAGACCAAGGAGGCAATACAGCATGCCAAGAATGCCCATGTCACGATAATGGTCGCCATAAACAAATGCGATCTGCCTCAGGCGAATCCGGACAGGGTCATGCGTCAGCTTCAGGCTGAGAGCCTGACTCCGGAAGAATGGGGCGGTGATACGATCGTGTGCAGCGTAAGCGCTCAGACAGGTGAGGGTGTTGATCATCTTCTGGAGATGATTTTGCTTCAGGCTGAAGTTCTCGAGCTCAGGGCAAACCCTGACCGCCGCGCAAATGGAACCGTTATCGAGGCGAAGATGGAACCCGGAAGCGGGCCTATTGCAAGCGTACTTGTAACGGGCGGCACTCTTAAGGTCGGAGACGTTGTGCTGTGCGGTGAATTTTATGGGAAACTGCGCGCAATTGTTGATGTTTCCGGCAAGAGGGTATCCAAAATAGGGCCGTCGATGGCTGCTCGGATCATGGGACTTTCCGGAGTTCCGGATGCGGGCGCGGAGTTCCGTGTGATACCAAACGAGAAGAGAGCCAGAGAGTTGGCTGAGGAGTTTGCGGAGAACAAGAAACTTGAGATGCTCGGGACCTCCACTCAGGCGCATTCCATTGATGACATTTTCAAAAAGATGGATGACGCGGAAAAGCTCCAGCTTGACATCATTCTGCGTGCAGATGTTCAGGGCTCCGTTGAGGCGATTCAGACGTCCATAGAGCAGATAAAGAGCACTAAGGTTTCGTGCGAGATCATACAGGCGGGAACAGGCTCTATTACTTCTAACGATGTCCAGAGGGCAAGCGGAGGCGCACAGAAGGCAGGAGGAGGCAAAGCCGTAATCATCGGGTTCAACGTATCCCCGGAGCCTGGTGTGCTCTCGGAGGCCCGGCACAACGGCGTGAACGTACGAACCTTCAAGATTATATACGAATTGCTGGATTTCGTGCAGCAGGAGATGCTGAATATTATACCTGTAGAGCATCGTGAGGTCATAAAAGGACACGCTCAGGTTAAGCAGATATTTGTGCTTAACCGTGTTGGTGTCGCCGCCGGCAGCATTGTACTGGATGGAGTTGTTTCCTCTTCTGCGAAGGTTCGTGTCTTGCGAAACAAGAAGGTGGTGCATACAGGCGGAATTGCATCGATACGTCACTACAAGGATGAAGTCAAGGAAGTAAGTCAGGCGCAGGAATGCGGTATAATCCTGTCGGATTTTGAAGACTTCCACGAGAACGACATAATAGAGTGCTTTGTATTTGAGGAACTTCCAAAAACGCTTTGATGCTTTTGAAGGGGTTTTCGTGTGGCGGTAGACAGGATAAAGAGGATAAACGAGATGATTCGCCGGGAGTTGGCGATGTCCGTCTTCAGGATTGGAGGCGGCGAGTCGGTTGATCCCGGATCAATCTCGTTCGTGGAGGTGGATACTTCCAGGGATCTGCACTTTGCCGCGGTGTTCGTGTCGTTAATGGACGAGGATGGGATAGATGCTGAGCTGAAAATGAAGTGGCTGCGTCGTCATCGTGTCGAATTCCAGCAGATAATTGCAGACCGGCTCGCGTTGAAATATACGCCGAAGCTGCATTTTAAGCGTACGACAGCTATTGCCAATGGAGATAGGACACTTAAAATTCTGGAGAATCTGGAAGACGGGTCTTCCGGATGCGTGATGCACGATGATGGAGTTTTTCCGGGAAATTAGTTCTCGGGATGCATATGTTTTGTAAATTGCCGGCGGCTTTTTTTCAGGAGTGTTTATGAAAAGTGCCTTGATTGTCTTTGTAATGGTCTTTATGAGTTCCTGTTGTCACGGTCTTTGTGCAGAAGTCTCTGAGAATGCTCCCATGTCAAAACGTGTAGTGCGGCTGCCCCCGGAGGCTTTTACAAATCCGAAGGAGCATATTGTCATTGTGAATCACAACGGTGCGCTAGATTCACAATGGCTTAAATCTGAGTGTGATTACATGAAGGGGCAGCTTTTCGTAAACGTAAAAAGCATGAATTATGACGGGGATCTGGGAACAGACTACCGCGCGGCGGCAAGGATGCTCCAAACCAAGGCGGGCCCTGATGCGAAGATACTGATTCTTGTGACTGACAACAAGGATGCCCCTGCGATTATGACAGCTCCGTATGAAAATTGGGCGGTTGTGAATTCAGGATGGATAAAGGCCAGCGGCGGTGGCAGCGATATAGTTAATCTTCGAATGGGGAAGCGGATGTTTCAGGCGTTGGGACACTGCATCGGTGCTGGTTACCGTATGGAGCGCGAGTCCAATCTGCGGTATTCGCCAACGCCGGAATCGATGGACGACTGTCTTTCTCACGGATTCCACCCGCTTAATCTAAATATCTTCTCTGTCGTTTCAAAGGCGATAGGTTTGGAAAATATCAGGCTTCGTCCTCGTTCCGAACTCATCAGGGACGGCATTTTCCCTGCTCCTGCTTCTACAAACGAGCCTTCTGCACGCAAGGCAGATAAGTAACCGAACGGCATATGCTACTGCGGGAAACGGCTCTGTCTTCAGCGTTGCGGGTCCGGTTGTCTCCTCTGTATCACGGTTTTGGACTGATCATTATCTGTCCGGTGCGTTGTGCGGGATCTCTGATCAGAGAATGTTTTTTCGGCAGTCTCATGAGCGATCCGGGAGAAGATTGCGGAATCGGTGAACACTCATAATGCGATAAGGCCGCTGGACTGCTGTTGTTCATGCTCCATTCTGGCGCAGGTCGTCGTGTACGAGCGGCGCTGGCCGCCCTATGGTCAATTATGCAGGCAGTGAAGGTGCGCCGACACCGCTCCGAGTCGATTCTTTGCATGAAACACTTTTACCGCAGATGCGGCGGCAAATCATTGCACATCCTTTGCAAATCTGCTTTTTTCTGACATTCCAGCGCGAGTTTTCCAGCGTTAAATACGCGTTCCTGAGTCATTGCTGTTTCCGTACGATCCAGACAGTCACGTATCAAGTTGGCGAAAAATGGTTTACCCACCGTATTTTCAACGCATACATTTACCTCCCGGCATCCGTTGAAATAGTACATACGGTTCGATCCTAGATCTGTGCCGATGTCGATATTCTTTCTGAGTTCTATAGTACCATCGGTTCCCATGATCATGGTTCTGCCATCACCCCAGCTCCTGAGACCATCCGGTGAGAACCAGTCTACGCGGAAGTAAAATGATGCGCCATTGTCCCCAATGAGGGATGCTTCACCAAAATCTTCAAGTTCGGGAACTTCCGGGTGCGCGAAATTGCATACGCGCGCAAAATTTACGCTGGCAATTTCGGAACCGGTAAATTCCAGAAATTGTTCGCATTGATGGCTTCCTATATCACAAAGAATTCCGCCGCTGTCCTCCTTGCGGAAAAACCAATCCGGTCTTGAAGAAAGCGGCCCCAGATGATGAGGTCCCAAGCCTATTATGTTCAGTACGCGTCCCACTGCGCCCTGCTTGATCATCTCGCAGGCAAGCATTGCGCATTCCACGCCAATGCGTTCGGCGAAATATACCATATACTTGCGGGATGTCGATTTTACGGTTTCCCTTACTTCTTTTATCTGTTCAAATGTGGTGAACGGTGTTTTATCCGTGAAATAGTCCTTCCCGGACTGCATAACTCTTATTCCGAGTTGAGCGCGCCGGCATGGCACGTCTGCTGCGGCGACGAGTCTTATTTCCTGATCGTCTAAAATTTCATCAATGGATCTGGCGACGGATGCTTCTGGATATTTCTGTTTGAGTTTTGAAATGTTATCTGGGGACTTGTCGTATACCCATTTTATTTGAGCTCCGGCTTCCTTGAGGGAATTTACCATGCCGAAAAGGTGCCCGTGTTCTGCCGATACAGCTGCAATCTTAAACTCACCCGGCAGGCAAGCCGTTTGTTTTGCGGTAGTTATAGTGAATCCCAATTGTTCCGGCCTGACGGAATGTATACTCTGTATGGACATGAGCGGATCCTTTCAAGTATGTAAAAAAATATTATTGAAGCGAAAACGAGAGTTCAACAACGGCGGCAGCAATTTTTCACGCGCATTGATCAGGCTGTTTTCCCGTGTTGACTCCCAGAAGAGTTCGGCGGCGGCTTTCCCTGCAGCGACGCATGGAAAAGCTGCAAATACAGCGTCTCCTATCCCTGATGCCGTCGCCAAGGCGTCCTCGCATATGATTAAATGCGGGATTTTGTTCGCGGTGAGTTCAATACACGGGCGAACAGACAGCGTTATCCAAATATCCCTGCCGTCAGAATGATCTGAACGGAATGCCTCTATGGCCTCTGCTGCGGTTGCCGCCGTCAGTGGCGGCGCAACATTACATTTGCGGGCTGTTTCGTATACGGTGCTCTTCAGGAACCTGCCGGAAAACTCAGATGCAAAATGTTCAGAAAGCACGCCCTGCGCCCGGAAGCCGTTTGACAGGACAGTTTCTAGAGCGGATTCCATAGCCGGCATGATGTCAAAATTAACACGTGGGATCTGGCTGGTTCCATAGTAAGACACGGCTGTAATCATATTTTCTGAAAGGCCTGATCCGGCGCATATTTCGTCGGCATTTTTTCCGCATAGGCACACAATTCCGGGGTTTGATGTAAGATGTGAGACACGGCGGTACAACCTGCACGCGGATACGACATCGAAAGCGTCCAGAGGATATACGGAGGCGCATTTTTCAGCGCACGCGCTCAAAATTCCGCCCAATATTGCGCTTTCGGCCGGATTGTTGTGATCGAAGGCTGCGAAAAACGAAAACGACTTTCGGCTCCTTTGTGCATTAAGAGCGTCCTCAGGTATGTAGCCCAGTGTCCTGGCCGCATGTATGATGGAACGGCGCATTTCCGGGTGACATGAAATATTCCCGCGGGATCTGTTCAGTACATGCGATACAAGCGCCGTGGAACATCCAACATGCGCCGCCACTTCTCGAAGCGTTATCTCTTTTGTTCTCACAGCGATCTACGGAACGTATTCGCATTCTACATATTCTGATCAAGAATATCGTTTATGGTCTTTTCCAATTCGCCTGCTGTTCCCTGTGGGGCGGCGGGGGAGCTGTTGCTGTCCTGCTTCGGCGTCTGTCCAGACGCCGTACGAACGGCGGCAGCTCCCTGCTCCTGTGAATTCCGGGATTCCGGTACTGTTTCGGGCGCTACATCAGTGTCAGAGTCTATGTTCTCCGGAAGCACGACACCGCGCGGCAACGGTTTGAAGTTGTGCAGATACTTGTCGTCTGTAAAGTGCGTATATGGATATTCGGACTGCTGATTATCATGGTCTCCGTAGCGCGTATATGGGAACATCGGTTCTTCTTTGGGTTCTTTTGTGTCCGAACTGCTCCCGGCTTCCGGCAGACTGTTTGTCGTGAAGAATTCATCATTAAGGTTTGAGAGATATCCGGAAAGCGGCGCCGATGGCGGCGAAACCGTCTTTCTGCCGAGTTCTATAATGTGTTTACGGAAGTCTTCCGGAACAGGATCCGCAAGTCTGCTGTTGGACCATGAGCTGTCCCACACACCGAGAGTGTCTACTGTGGATTTTATTTTTCTGGCGTCGTCTTCTATTGCGGCCGGCGTATCGATAACCCTCGGTGTTAGAAAAACGATTATCTCCTGACGCGTATGCTCCTCCTTTGTGCTCCTGAAAAGCCATCCCAGTACGGGAATGCTCCCAAGAATAGGTACCTTTGTCTGGGAGGTGGAAATTGAATTTTGTGCAAGACCGCCGAGAACAACGGTTTCTCCACTCTGTACAGCCACATCCGCACCCATTTTGCGGGTGTTGAGATTGGGATAATCCGAACCGTTTAAAGTGGTGAATCCGTCGTTGGTCTGGATTTCCTGCTCTATAGTAAGTGTGATATATCCATTTTTATTGATGCGCGGTGTTACAGTAAGCTTTATACCGATATCTTCGTTCTTTATATTTTCTGACGTATAGTCGGAATTTGAATAGTACGTGGTGCCTTCTTTCCAGTATATTCGATCTGTAGATTCGAGTACGGCTTCTTTGTTGTCGAGCGTCGTGATTCTTGGGGAAGACATCAGCCTTGAACGATTGTCCGTTTGTATGGCACGCAGAATCAAATCTATGTTTAAGTCGAAAATTGTTCCTATAAAAGTGACGCCACCGTTAAGGTCTGAAGTGGTGAGGTCACTGGTAGATGTAAGTGTAAGGGCGTTTCTCGGCGTGGTTGTTCCGCCGCCGCCTGCCGTTGCAAAGGCTATTCCGGGGCTGTCTCCGCCGCTGCCGGATCCGGAGAGCATAGCCCTTTGCACCCAGTCCATGCCGGTTTCATTGGAATCTGCAAATGTGACTGAGACAATAACCGTTTCAATGACGACCTGTGAGAGCATTATGTCCATCTGCTCAACAATTTGCTTGATTGAGAGCATATCTGCGTAGCTGGACATGATTACTATCGCGTTGGTGCGTTCATCTGCGAGGATCTTTATGTTCTCAGCGTCAAGCTGACCGATTTTATTCTTGTCGGATGTTGAGGCCTTCTGGGCATTTCTGCGCTGCTGCTGTTGCGCAGAAGGAGTCCTTTGTTCGCTAGACGATTCATTTTCGTTCTGGGCTCTCACCCTGTTGTCTGAGGAACTCGTGGAGGCGTCGCTGCTTATAAGTTCGTTGAGAAGGTTTGCAACATCTTCGGCGACCGCATGTTCCAGACGCAGCACTTCGACCACGAAATCAGGGGCCGTCGGGACGTCCAGCTCCTCAATTATCTTGTTGAAGAACACCATGTTTTCGGGTCTAGTAATGATTATGAGCAAATTGGTGCGTTCATCCGCGAAGATGCTGACCCTGCCGCGTATTATCCCGCGCTGTGCATCGGCTATGAGCGCCTCAAAAGTCTCATTTGACTGTGCTTCTCTTGCGGGTTGATTCCTCCGGTTTGGGAGAGTTACTCCGCTGGGCAGTCTGCGGGCAACAGTTCCCGGCGGGCCTGAATTGCGCTCTTGAGCCGATGAAGTTTTTTTATTGGCTTCGTCGGCGTTTTGCGAGTCCTCTATTATTTCAACCAGTCTTTCTTTTATATCCGTCGCTTTGGCGTATCTTATGTGGATTATGTTAGACTCTTCTCTGGCAATGATGGGTCTGTCGATATATCCTATGATTTCTATTATGCGGTTAACATTTTCAACGGAATCTGTAACAAGGATGCTGTTTGACCGTTCAAATGTCTGTATTTTTGCGCCGGCCCTGACAAATCCTTCGATTACAGATTGCGCCTCCGTGATGTCAATATTGCGCAGCTCTATCATTCTGGACACAAATTGCCCGTTTTCCGGCAATTGCGAGTTTTCCGAATTCGGATCCGTTACGAAAGTCATTTTGATTCCGTGCTGGCGTATATCAGAACTGGGGAAGACCTTAAGGAATGGGCGTTCCTCCACGAGTGCGATTCCGTTGAGATTGAGGGCGGTTTTTATAGCCAAAAGATATTCTTCATCGGAGAGGGGGATTCCGGGAGTTGATCTCAGCGTTATAGTCGGAGCTGGGGTCGCCGGGTCTTTTATGACGGTGAGTTGTGTTCGCGACGCGTATTCCATGATCACGAGATCCGCAGCGGCTTCCTGAAAGTTCAAACCATTCGGGCTGTCGTCGTATGGTATGGCCGGCATGGATGGTGATGGATTCCGTGTGTTTACAACTCCTCTGCGCGAAGCTGTGTTGGCGGCCGGCGCCGGTGTCCGCTGGCGTGTATTTATCGGAGTTCCCGCAGAGCGTACCGTACGTCCCGGCTGCTGCGGCTGTTGCGGCTGCTGTGCTGCAGCTGTTGTGCAGATTAGTGCGAAGGCTGAGAGCAGCGCCGTCAGCGGGATTGTCTTTTTGAGTACTTCTGGAGATTTTGTATTCATTTGATTTCCGTCTGAGAATTTCTGGCATTCCCCAATATATTGCTTGTCCCGGGTGCGGTTTGCGTTGGACTGTGGCTTTTTGCGGGTGTACCGACGGTATGGGTGCTGTCGTTTGGCAAGTCCGATTCCATTCCGCCTGTACGTGTTCCTGCGGTCTCCCGTTCAGGAACTGTGCCGGACTCTGCCTCGCCGGCTGCGATGTTCTGGTTTGGGTTGTATGGTTCCGTTTCCGGCAGGACTGTGTCTTCAGTATGCACGTTACCCTCTGCGCTGTCTGAGTCGTCAGCGGGTGCGGAGCCCCTCATGTAAGCGCAGTAAAGAGTAAACGTGCCTTTCAGTATTCCCTGTCTGTTTGGTACGGGAGAAATCGTGACATCACGTACGGACAGCATTGCCCCCTCGGATTGCATGGCGTACAGGAACTTTATAAAACTTTCTAGGGTTCCCTCCCAGTCTCTCACCTCAATAGGGAACTCGTAGACATCGCTGATAAGCGTTTCTGAACCTGCCCGGCGGTTGCGTATGCGTATGCCGTAGCGCTCGGCGGCCAAGTCCATGATGTTGAGCCAGTACGTGGCGACCTGTCTGTCCGGTTCAAATATTGGCATCTGGTCTTTTACGGCATTATAGCGCTCCCGCCACAAAGACGATGAATTTATTAGTTCCTTCTGGAGGCTGAGTGTAGACTTGAGGGTGGCTATAGCTGTGCGTTTCGAAGAGATTAAGTCAATGCGCTTGCGTACATTCGCCGCTGAAACACCGAACAGCAGAACGAAAACCGTTATGATAACAAGCATCTGTTCGCGCTGATTCATTCCGATTCCTCTCCGGAATTTGAGCTTCCGCTGAAAGATATGCTGAGTTCAAATACGTTTTTCCCGAGCTGTCTATTCAGCGTTGGGCCGGAAATAAGCTTGTTCTCGGCAAAAATTGGAATTGTGTCCAGCTTATTCATGAAGTCGTATATGAAAGTGGAATTATCGGCCCGGCCTTCAACTTGTACCCGGTTTTCCGCCCCTCGGTACCTGTATGCTGAAAGTACAATTCCCTGCGGAAGCGCCGTTGAGATTTCAAGCAGAACTTCCAGTGGGGAGTATTTTCTGTCCGAGTACCTTCCGATAATGTCAATGCGGTTCCTCAAATCTCTTACGGCGTTTGAGGCCGGAGCTATTCTTGCGATTTCCTTATTCAAAGAGTCTATCCTCCCATCAAGAACAGCGGGCCAGCCGTAAAGCACTGCCATTATAATGAGCCATAGACAGGTCATGGAGGAGATGACATATCCTCTGTGCTTCCTGAAAGAGGCCTCTTTGAGCTTCTGTTTCCACCGTCCCGGGAACAGATTGAATGAACTCCCTGACAAAGTTCTTTGCGCACACCCGAATGCGGCAGACGGGATGGAGGTTATGCTTATGTTTTTTATTGAGAATCCCATGGAGGCTGCAGCTTCCTCTGCATTGACCAATATGGAACCGCTCTCCTCAAGGCATATCACATTGCCCGTATCTTCCGGTCCGAACTCAACTTCAGCCTGTATCAATGATATTTTGAAAATTCGCTTAAGCGCCGCGCTTCCGGCGTCATTCCCGCAAACAGTGCGTATCATTATCGGGATGCGGCCGTCAAGTATCACGAGAACAGCAGAGTCACCTTCTTCTATGAGGCAAATCGTACGTCCCTTGTCTGGTATTACGCCCGCATTCAACGCGTTTGATATTACGCCCAGAATCCTGGCGTCTATCCTGTCTATTCGGCCTGGCTGCGCCTTTTCGGTTCCGCCGAAAATTATGTCCCCGGACTCCTCTACCGCCGCAGAAGGCGCATATGCCACAAGAACCGTGGTCTCTTCGCCATTCTCTTGAAGTTTCTCGTACGAAAAAACCATATCCTCCGGCGGCAGCGGAGCATCCTTTTCGACTTGATTGGCGACAATGTCCCTGATTTCGTCCTTATCCGCGGACGGTATGCGCAGCGTGCGGAATATAATTTCCGACGAAGGCATCGCAAGCGTAAAGTTTTCAGGGATTTTTGAAAAGACCTTCTTTGAGAAAGCAGCTGCGGCAGAATCGAAATCTTCGGTAGGAGAGCCGACAGAAGTCTCCGACTGAAAATCGTGCTGAACATTTTTTCTCGCAGGAATGTTTCCGAATACCCCTTCCGCAGAAACGCAAAGAATCCCCTCGCGTGATTTTGCGCATCGTGCCCAATCAAACGAAACACCGTCGGACGTAATAACTGAACAAGTATCTTTTGTCATTGAACCTTTTGAAACCGGACAACTAAGTTACCCGCCGATTATCGCACAAAGGGCAGGACATGACAATAAACTAATTTAATCGTCTTTAGTCGTGAAAAGTGCAAAATTAAATGACGCACATTCCAAGAGAAGGGAAAAGCGATGCAAGCACGTGAAGGAGGAGCCCTGCACTATTCCCCGGATTTGAGACACGGTAAACATTGACATTTGAGTCTCCTTTCGTCGAGAAAGGGAGACAAATGACACGACAAGTCAATGGGGTGCTTGGTGATTGGTCGGAAAATTACGCTAAAGCCAGGTCTATCGAAGTTTGCAGAAAGTCTTCATGCCTTGAGTTGTTCAAGCAAGGCATGGGATTCAGGAAGGCGGCAAAGACGCTCGGATTGAAGCCCTACACTGTAAGGGACTGGTGCAGACGGTTCAAGTCCGGCGACGAATCATGGGCGTCGCGAGACGGTTCGAAATTCGCGAGGCGCGCAGAGGCCAAGGATTTGGTAAAATATCGCCGTGAAATCGAAACGTTCATCTCGGGCAGTGGAACGGATACTGCGGGCGACGGATCCCGCGTCTGTTCCGGATGGTCTCTCACCGGAAGAGAAGGTCAAATGGCTGGAAGCGCAGAACATGCTGCTGCGATTCCACTACACAGCGCTGATGGAGCATGTGAGCGGATTCTCGCCGGAGGTTCTGGCAAAAAAAAAGAGATAGCCGCCGTCCGGACGCTGGTCGATTCGGGGCGCTCGGTCAAAGACGCCTGCCGCATCGCCGGAATCCCGAGGTGCTCCTATTACCGCGCACGCGTGCCCTCGGCGAAAGCCAAGAGCGACGCGGAGCTCGTCAGAATCATGTGCGACATCGAGAACGACGGGCACGTGTCCTCGACCTACGGGCTTGAACGTCTGACGGGCGAGATCAACAACCGCCTGCTGAAGTCGGGACCGGAACTCGCGTCGAAGATACTGCGCAACGGATCCAGAGTCAACCGCAAGAGAGTCCACCGGTTGATGAAGGAACACGACATCCATTCGCGCATCCGACGCAGAAAGCATCCGGACAACTACTACAAGGCCGTAAAGGAGATGCTGAAGAGGAACCGCGCCCCGAACATCCTCAAACGCGGATTCTCCTCGGGAAGGCCGATGGCGAAGCTGACGACGGACGTCACTTACATTCCATGCAGCGACCAGAAGTTCATTTATCTCAGTCCGCTGTTCGATCTCTTCAATCATGAAATCGTCTCGTACTCCATCAGCTCCTCCAACTCAGAGGATTTCGTCAAGAGCATGCTCACGGCATTGCCGCCGGAAGCCCTCCAAAATGCACTGGTCCACAACGACCAGGGATCGGTGTACTGGTCGAACGGCTGGGTCAGGCTCTGCGAAAAGCTCCAGATCGTTCGCAGCATGTCGCGCAGGGGAAACTGCTGGGACAACGCACTGAGCGAGAATTTCTTCTCGGCGTTGAAGGCGGATCTTGGGCTGACAAAGAGCGGATACAAGACCCTGCTGTCGGCGAAAGAGGTCAAGTCGCTGATCGACGATTACATTCCGTGGTACAACACGGGCAGAATCCAGAAGAAACTCAACTACATGTCGCCCGTTCAATTCAGGGAAGCGTTTCACGACAAATCGATGTCCGTGATGGGCGCTGGCAGGCCGCTTGTTTGCCATGCGGAAAGGGTTTTCCTTGTTGGAGCGGCGGGTGCGCGCCTCGGGCCTTCGGCCCGCCCCTTTGGGGACGGCGCTTCCCCGCCGCTCCAACAAGAAGTTAAGCATGCCCTTGACACCATGCCAAGCGATTTCGTAGTATAGCTCCACTGACGACAAAAGGAGCGCACCCGTGTCTCACTTTTGGGGAATGGTTCAAAGAAATTCAAGTCTGGAACTGCTTAGAATTATTTGCATTCTGTTGATTCTGGCGAACCATTATTCCGTTCTTGGCGGAATTCCCGCGCGCGGCTGGCAGGATCTGACATGGGGATATTTTTTTATACAGTCCATTGGCATGTTCGGTAGGACAGCATGCTCCGTTTTTGTCCTTATAACCGGATATTTTCTTTCGGCTGGCGTAAAACCTGAACATAGTTGGAAAGTGTTGCCTCTTGCGGCGGAATCCGTCTTTTACTCTTCCGTCACGTTTTTTGTTCTTTCCATGTTCGGGCTTCAGACAGTTTCATCAAAAGGGTTGCTGCTTGCGTTTGTTCCTTTCATTGGCGATAGAATATGGTTCGTAACGAATTACATAGTGTTCTGGATATCCATTCCGTTTTTGAATCCTATGATAGGCGCCCTTTCAAAACGACAACATTTGGGTCTGCTCGCCTTTTTTGGTGTCTTCTGGTGTGTGCTGCCGACTTTCACGAGCCGAGCTTTCTCCTTCGGATGGACTTTCGGAGATCTTGACTTCTTTTTCATCATGTATCTGGCCGGTGCGTATCTGCGCCGTTTTGCTCCTCACGAACAGTATCGCAATGTTTGGAATGGCGTGTTAGCTGTTTTGTTCTTCCTCTGTATGATCCTGTCCGTCGGAGTCATGGACTTGTTCGGGTTGTGGCTTCGAAAAGATTCCCTGGTCGCCCACGCTGTGCATTTCCTCTCGTTTAACTCTGTTTTTTCCATTCCTCTTGCAGTATTTTCGTTTTGCTTTTTTTCTCGTATTTCGTTTTCCTGCCGTATAGTCGACAGAATCGCCAAATCAGTTCTCGGCATCTATCTCCTGCATATGCAACTGACGCATCTGGTCTGGCAGCAGATATCTCCAAATGTCCTTCACGTCAGCCAGCCGTATTTTCATGCTGTTGCGAAAATCTCCCTGCTTTTTCTCTTTTGTCTCGCAGTTGACCAAATTCGTCAGCTGACCATCGGGCGCTGGGGAATGACATTACTTCGTGTGGTCTGCGTGCGTCAGCTTCACGGCAGCCGCAAACCGATTTAGTTGTGCCTCTGCCGCAATAAATTCATGACGCCCAAGCCGTATCGCATCTGCAAGCTCTTTTTTTCATTCTGGTTTTTGCTCTTGCAGGCAAGAACGTTATGTCCTGCAGCTTTCAGTTATTCCATGCCTTGCCCAGACGTTCGCGGTCTTCAAACTTAAGATGTGCCCGGGGATGAGAATATTTGCTATACCCTCTCATGATGGCGTGGTTTGTGTTGAGGGTTTCATTTCAGCAGAAAGCGAAACATCACTGTTTTCCAAGAATGATCCGCCCGCATGGCGGCAATGCGGATGCACCTCTTTTGGGCGTTTCTTTTCATGGCTGCAATCCTTCCTTTTGGCATGGATGTTACACTCTGAAACTTTGCCCTTTCGTGGCGATTAAATTTTTGATTGACGGTTTTACCGGATATCTGATACCCTAGGCAACGTCATTTTGTTCCGGCGGGTTAGCTCAGTCGGTAGAGCAACGGAATCATAATCCGTCTGTCGGGGGTCCGAGTCCCTCACCCGCCACCACTTCCTTTCTTTTGCTGTGGGTACTTCATTTTCCGCCTTTTTCCCGCGTTCTCTTGTTGCCTCATTTTTGCAGTTGCCTGCGTTTGGGGCGTGAACAATGCGCCAGCGTTCCCTTTCAGGCCTGGAGCGCAGAGGTACAAACGGTTGATGCCTTAAGTCATGTGACGTGAGAAACTGCCGGTTTGCTGTAGGGAAACGCCTTGGGGGAAAAGACATTCCCGCGTCCTGTCACTCACTAAACCTTGTTTGAGCCGCCGTTTACTCCCGGTGTTTCAGCCCGTAGGATAAACGCCGTCTCTAAGGGTTCGGCGCGAGCGCGCACGTGTGTGCAGTAGTTACGGCAACAGTTTTGCGCTGAAACGGGCGGCGGCGGACGTGCGCACGAGTGTGCAGGCCTCTTTTATGATGCATAAGACACGCCGCTAGGGTTTATCGAACGCGCATGTGTGTGCAGTCTTTCATCTAAGTCATTTTCTTTTTGCCACGTCAAAAGTCCAGCGGTCGCGCGCATGTATGTGCAATGCATCGCAGCGGGAAGGTTACGGCGGCCAAATTCCCTAGGTTCAGCGGACGCGCGCATGTGTGCGGTTTCTTTTCGTACGGCAAAGGAGCGGCGGTTCAGCGGGTGCGGAATTAATGCGTGCGGCGTATCTGGGGCCTGAGGGCGGACGGTATACTGGCGGCGGTTCCTGTTTTTTATTGAATAGCGAAACACTGTTTTGCAGCGGGCTGTCTCCGATGGGCAATGATGGTACGAAATATTTCTTGATTCTTCTTTTCACAGCGGTCCCCGCCTTTGCAGGTACAGGCGCTGCATAACGCAGTTTCATCCTCTTTTCCATTGGGTTGCCGATCGCAGTTTGTCAAATAGAAAAGACACCGTAGCATTCAGAGACCGTTTTCTATTGTTCATTTGCATGGACACCGAATGAAATGAGTGATGTGGACGGAAATCGGTTGTTCCGATTACAGGATTGCTGACGAGTAACGATT
>CASEAR010000045.1 GCA_949285835.1 uncultured Verrucomicrobiota bacterium
GTGATCGAAAACTTCAATCGCCTCACACGCCGCTTCTATCCCAAAGACACCGACTTCTACAAGGTGACAGACGAAGAAATCGCCCACCTGCAGCACCTTCTCACAAACTACCCACGTCCATCGTTCCTCAACAAGAAAGCCAGCGCATGAAAATCTTCTCCATCCTACCACCCTCCCTGCGGCATTTTACTTGCATTTCTCAAAAGTAATCCGGAATACCACAGAAGAGTCCAATTGGCAACGGAACACCCGGTTGAGGGCAAAAAAAGAATGGTCAGTTTCTTTCTTCCGTCCCCGGAGCGGGATCCCGGTGAAAATGAAAGAGATATCACGCCTCCATTATGGTCAGGCAGAAACAAACAAAAGAAAGGCAGCCCCAAAAGCAGAAAGCATGGCACATGCCGCGCCGCATCGAAACAACCGATTTTCGCCCAACGTAAGGAACGAAACTGCTGGACTCTCCAATAGCACGCCGCGTGATTGCACGCCACACGAAAACACAGCAGCACAGTGCCGTTAGCACCGCCACCAGAATGCACAGCTCTGTCACACAAATCCGAACCGGAGCGACAAGTCAACGTAATCGCGGCAAACCATGGTAGGAACCGGAGAATCCTTTTTCTTCGGCTTTATCGAATCCAAATCGACATAAACACCGGTAAGAAGCAGGGCCGAACGAAGCCCTGCATTATTGGCTGCAGCGATATCTGTCGACGGACAGTCTCCTACAACCAAAGTCTCATCAGGCTTTGCGCCAAGCCGCGATATCAGTATATCAAACAGCCAGCGCTCAGGTTTGCCGATCACTACCGGTTCCTTTTCGGACGCAGCTGTGACCGCGGCGACTATCGACCCCGTCCCGGGAACTACACCGTCCTTAAGTTTAAGTACGCTGTCAGTATTCGTCGCGATATACGCGGCGCCGCCTCTTATCAGAGATGAAGCTTTTGAAAGTTTCTCGTAATTAAAATACCGGTCCAGTCCGACCACAACGCAGTCCGGCCTGCAGTCATCAAGCCGGATTCCTTTTTCGGAAAAAGCGTCATACAGCCCGCTTTCGCCGACAAGAAACGCGCTTCTGCCGTTTCCGACATACTCAGCCGCGGCAACCGCACTGGTAATTATATCCGAATCATGACAAGCCACACCGTAGGAACGGAGCTGTGCGGCGACATCGCCGACTGGTCTGTTCGCCCTGTTTGTGGCGAAGGCCACGGCAATACCATGCGACCTGCAGTCGTTGATAAACCTGCCGGCTCCCGGAATCTCATAATCCCCGGCGTAAACTGTACCATCCAGATCGAAAATCACTAATCCGGGAAGTACAAAATCATCTGTGCCCGGCGAAAAGCTCATTACAGCGGCGGAGTCAACAGTATTTCACGCACGGCATCCGCATCAATGTCTCCATCCTCCCCGCACGACGCCCCACGCTCACGGAACCTGTTCGAAATCTTGTCAGACGCTTCACGCGCATCGATACCGTAAGCGGAAAGCTCAGTGGGCATGCCGATGGAATTGAAAAACGCTGCCGTTTCAGATATCGCCGTCTCGGCGGCAGCGGAGTCATCGCCCGCCGCCCCCCAGACCTCACGGGCCAAAACGGCGAGTTTCACCTTCTTGGACTCGAATTTATGCTTCCACAGCCTCGGCAGGACTATTGCGAGAGACATGGCATGGTCAATACCATAAAACGCCGTAAGTTCGTGCCCGACAGCATGTGTGGACCAATCCTGCACCACCCCTTGCGCAATCCACGTATTCAACCCCAGAGTGGCACACCAGAAAAGATTTGCCCTCACATTGTAATCATTCGGATGCGCAAGCACTTTCGGAGCCTCTGCAACAAGCGTTCTGATAATGGCGATAGCTGAAAGATCCTGTGCGGGAGTGTTCACTTCCCGTGTCGCAAACTGCTCCATGACATGCACATACGTATCAACGATGCCGTTCACTGTCTGACGCCGCGGCAAACCAAAGGTAACCGTGGGATCGACGACAGAAAACACAGGACAAATGAGTTCCGAGGAAAATGCAAGTTTTTCTGATGTCGATATGCGTGAAATCACCGCATTGCCGTTCATCTCCGAACCTGTGGCCGGAAGCGTAATCACGTCACCGACTGGTATGGCCTTCTTTACAACGGCTCTGCCCGTAAGAAAATCCCACGGATCCGCGCCGTCGTAACAAAGCGCTGCCGCAATGAACTTGGACGCGTCCAAAACGGAACCGCCCCCCACGGAAAGAATAAAACCGGCGTTTTCTGCTCTTGCCTTCTCAACCGCTTTCATGCACGTCTCGTACTTGGGATTCGGCTCTATTCCACCGAATTCTGAATACTCGATCCCTCTGGCAGAAAGCGACGCAACAACCTGATCGTAAACGCCGTTATTTCTGATTGAACCCCCTCCGTACGTCATAAGCACACGGACTCCGGACGGGATAAGAGAGCCGACACGCGATATTGATCCCGATCCGAATACATATCTGGTTGGAGTGTATAATTCAAAATTATTCATAGTTTTCCTCCTGAAATTTATCTCCGGCTACTGTCCGAGCCCACTTACAAAAGCCTCCAGATGATTTTCCGGCGTCAGAGTGCATTTCTCCGGCATAACAATTGACAGAGCGGCGTTTTCCCGTTTAAAAACATCATGCGCAGCCGACATCACGTCGTCGCACGTTACGCCGGCAAGTCCGTCAACGTACTCCTCCGGGGATAAGTATTTTCCGTCGAAGAACTGCTTGCCAATCCATTTCATCTGACTGTACGTACCCTCAAGGCCGATTTTTAAAGCACCAGACAGATATCTCTTGGCACGAGCCAACTCAACCGGGCTAACTCCCTGCTCAAGAAGCTTCCGGCACTCTATCCCGCAGTGACGCAGCCCCCTCACCCCGCGATCCTTGTCAAACCCGGCCGAAATTGCAACGAAACCGGTCTCCTTCAAAACAACGGCAAACGAAGACACTGAATAGGCCAGACCCCGCCTCTCCCTGACGCTCTGAAACAATCTTGAACTCATGTTCCCGCCGAGGATCAGGTTCAGAACCCGTAAAGCATGCATCCGCTTGTCACAGCGCCCTATCTGTACCCGGAAGCCCGCCACTGCATTAATCTGCTCTATATCCCTGATGTCCGCGGAAAGTCTTTTTACCGGAGACTCCCCATTGAAACTCCTGAAATCGGCAAGACCACCTCGCCGAGATGCGGAGAATAAAGTATCCGCCTTCCTTACCAGATAATCATGCGACAAATTTCCCACTGCCACCACAGCAGTATTCCCCGGGGTGTAAAATCGTGAATGATACTCCAAAAGCGATGCCCCGGATGCCGCACCCAGAGACTGCTCAGTACCGATAATGGAACGTCCCAGCGGATGTTCCGGCCACATGCACTCCTGAAACATCTCATCGGCTTTCGAGGAAGGATCGTCGTCGTACGATTTCATTTCTTCCAGAATAACCAGCCGCTCACGCTCAGTGTCACGCTCGGAAATCAGCGGCTGGGTGTAAATGTCTCCAATAACGTCAAGGGCGTACCGGAACCCGTCACTTGGAATCACCACGTAATAAAACGTACTGTCCACACCTGTCGCAGCGTTCATATTGCCGCCGCGGCTCTCCACCGCCCTCGAAACCGCCGCTGCGCTTCTCCTGCGGGTGCCCTTGAAAAGCATGTGTTCCAGAAAATGCGAATAACCGCTCTCTTCCGCAGACTCGTACCTGCTGCCGACTCCTGCAAAAAAACCAAGAGCCACGCTTTCAACGTCAGTTCTGGCGACAGTTATCACTGAGCACCCGCTGTCTGTGTCTGTCCTTCTAATACTGTCAAGCATACCCGTCCGTCCACCGTTCTGCATAGCCGAAGATATAATCGCCACATCGTGCAAAACAGGCAACCTCACAGATGGATCGCACCGACATTGATGTTCATATCGGAGGTATTCTCCACGCGATCCACACGGCCGCCCTTTATCCACACGATTCGGTCGGACGCCGCAAGCATTTTGTGATCATGAGTAGCGGTGATCACCGTGACTCCGGACTTTTTTACCAGTTCCGAGAGCAGCTCAATAATTTCTTCGCCCGTCTTCTGGTCGAGGTTCGCCGTCGGCTCGTCTGCAAGTATGATGGCAGGGTCGTTTGCGAGCGCTCTGGCGATCGCCACACGCTGCTGCTGTCCGCCGGACATCTCTCCTGGCGTATGATTAAGTCTGTGCCCGAGTCCGACCATTTCAAGGACTTCCCTGGCCCGCTTCTCCGCGCTTGCGTCATCAACACCAAGAAATGTCATTGGAAGCATAACGTTCCCCAACCCCGTAAGCCATGGAATCAGATTATATGACTGAAAAACGTACCCGATATGCTTGCACCTGAAATAAGACAATTCTCTCGAACTCAGTTTCGGCAGAGAAACCCCTCCAACCTTGACTTCGCCATCCGTAGGCCGATCCAACGCACCCACCATGTTGAAAAGTGTGGTTTTTCCGGAACCTGACGGCCCCATGATAGAAAGGTATTCCTCTCTGTAAACGTCTATGTTTATGTTGCGCAAGGCATAAACCTTCTCGTCTCCCTTTACGAATACCTTATTCACCCCGCGAACCGAAACCAGGACTTCCTTCCCGGCCGGAGGAGGCGGGGGCATGTAATTTTTTTCTTCAGACATATCTGCCACCCTCGAAAAAATTCACTCTAGTAGGCAACTGTACTTATCGCCTTAAGAAGGAAAACGACACCAACAGAAAGTATGGAAACAAGCCCGGTGCCGACAAAAAAGCCGGAAGAAACAACCGGTATCATTTTGCGCCACTCACGACCGAACTTCCGTTCAAAATAGTAACGGCCGATCAGTGCCCCGATAAAATTGGGGACAACTGTATGGGGCATGGTCTGGCCAAGGCCGCGGACAACGCCGAAGAACAGCATTGTCGGGGCTCCAAACCATCCCAGAACTCCCATAAGAACTAGCGCGGAAGAAAGACCAGAGAAAAATCTGCCGAATCCTAGGGCCTCTTTGAACTGGGAATACTCACCAAGTGTGGAAGAGTAAAGAAGGCACGCGTTCTTTGCATTCAGATCCCATATCTCCATCGTGTACGGATAAACCGCCGATGGAATCTCGGCAAGGCTCCATATAAAACTTGAGAAAAAGATTGTCGATATGATTATAACCGGAAACAGGAAAAACTGCGCCTTCCAGATAGAACCGAACTTGCACCCCAGCAGTTCCGCCTGTTTATAGCTCACAACCTGTACCCCGTAATTCGACATGGGAACAGGCAGAAACCATATCTTCACGCCTGTATACCCGGATATTATGAATGCGAGTTCCTTGATAAACGGGATCTCTATAACCTGTCCCGCCAACCCTTCCAAACGCGCGGTAACGTAGGAAATAAGCGGCGTATAAAGGAATCCGAAGAAGAACAGCACGATCATCACTCCCGGGTGCCAGTCAATAAGCCATCCGCACAGCAGAATGTATGAGGAGCATGTAACGGCATACGTCGCAAAAACCAACGGAGTCGGCACATGCCCCCGACGTTTGGAAAGCTCCATGATATGTTCCTTGGTTTTTGTCCCCTCCGGAGTCTTTCTGCCTCGCAAGATCGTCGAAATGGCAACACCGATTCCGTACAGCGCTATTGCCAGAGAAACTCCGATCTGAAAACTGAAGTAGAAATCAACGTTATTTGCAAAGAGCGTGAGGACCGTCGTGTCTCCCTTTTCCCAAGTCGGCATCATTCCGAAATGGAAAAGTATCGGGTTCATGACAAACGTGAAAATCAGTCCAATAAAAGAACCGAGCATCGAAAAGTACGGCAGAGTCATCCCCAATATTACATTACCAAGATCAAAAGACATGCCCGTCGCCACCGCGGGAAGGAAATTCTCCGTATACGGGGTGAAATCCGCAAACGGAATTTTGAAAACCATAAGCGTTTTCCCAAAAACAGATCCAGTAATCGTCGGCAGCGCCATGTATATAAGACCGAACACCATGCCTATACCACATCCGATACAAAACATCCTCCACCGTATATTGGCTCCGGCTGTTTTCGCAGAGCCGTCCACCTGCTCCGCAACGGCAAGGATTCCCTGTGCGCCGACAGGCGCCATGGGAAACGGCAATCTCTCAACATCTGAAGTCAGCCTGAAAAGACCGTAACCGAGTATGGCGCTGTCAAGACGCGACATAATCTCTCGGAAAAGCATCAGGCCGATAAATGGAAGCCACGCTTTGCTCAAAAAGGTCCTTGGAAGCGAATCAAGGTTTTCCGGGGCGACCCATATCGGAATATCGGCCGCCACTCCCGTGGAGACCGCGGCATCAGATCTCACGAGAAACTGTGTGTAAAGAGGAGTTCCCATGACTCGCTGCCCCATAACCATGCCGCTCATGTAAAACAAAATAAATAACTGCGCTCTGGTTAATTTGGCATTCGCCCTTTTTGCGACTTCCACAAAGAGTAGAACGGTCACCCACTGCGCCGCACCTCCGATCCCCGTTCCGGCGACAAGCTCCATGTAAAGAGCACCCGGAACCATGACCGCAGCCACAAACAGCGTTCCGATAAGCGACGTTATGTTGTACCCGTTCTCGAAAGTATCAGGCACCTCAAGAAGCTGCCTGAACTCTTCGAGTTCCCTGTCGGTGGTCTTTTCCCTGCGTCTAAAAAGTTGAGATAGTTTCATTGCTACATGTCCACGCTAGCATTTCAAAGATGCGTCCGAAATTGAAAGCTCTTCTCTGGTCTGCTTCCGGTAATACTCTATCGTCTCAATTGGAAGAGAACGCCAGAGAAGAAACTGTTTTCTTAGTTCATCCGCAAACGCCCTGTTGCTTCGCACCCATGACGTCGGTGTTCCCCCGACACGTCTGAGTTCAACGACAACCTCGTCAATCCCCTTTATTTCAAACTCGTTGGAATACATCTTGAATTTCTGGAATATACCGAGATCAAACGGCGCAAGAGAGATATCTGCCTCTATTCCGAGAGCATCCTCCCCTCGGCTTCCCTTGCCGCCGGGTATCTTGAAAAGCTTGACATCCCTTGCGGCAAAACTGCCCAGCGTAGCATCGCTGTGGTTGTTAAAATGCTCTTTAATGAATGAAAGTATTCCGGCAAAATCCACCTCGGAAACAGTAAATGGGAAAACAAATTTCATCTCGTTGCCGTCAGGTTTCGGCATGGACCACCTGCGGGCAACGCCGGGATTCGCCGACCGGCTGGCCCTGATCGCCGGAAAAATCGTAGAGAGCATCACAACCGCCATAACGATCAGAATCGTACATACAGAAGTAAGCGATGAAAAATTCATCTCGGGCGGTGTCATTACCCCCATTCTGCCGAGAACGCTGAAAACCTTGGCAACCACCTGAGACAAGAGATACCCGCCCATGCCGCCAATGACGGAATAAACAGCTGACTCGGCAAAAAACAGAGCACCCACATTAGGAGGAGACAAACCAAGCGCCGAATACGTGAAGATCTCCCTCTCACGATCAACGATCGACCCCATAAGCGAACTGAAAACTATAAGACCGCCGAGGAGCAGAGGCACGATAACGTCCGCGAACCCCGATCCTTCCACCGCCTTCGTAAAGAACATCCTCCTCACGCCCTCTGAAGATTTCACATGCACCGTCCCCTGAAAAACCGTCGCAAGACTGCGCGCATATGTCTCCGGCTCTAACGAATCACTCTGGGGATACAGAGTCATAAAGTTGATTATGACATCCGTCGGAAACAGGTCAATAAGATCAGACATGCGCGTAATAGCAATCATTTCCGAAGAAAACCACTCAAAGCTCCCGGAGGGGATGTCCTCAAGTGTGGTCTGCGCGGCCGCACCGGTTGCTGAGCTTCCGGAACTTCGCATTGTCGCCTGAAAATCCGGCAGAAGAACACGCATGTCGTCCAGCGTCGAAATTCCCTGAAGAGCTCTGGCGTCAAAAATGCCTTTGTAGACAAAAGAAACGCCGTTCATACGAATTTCATCCCCGACGTTAACTTCCAGATTCTTGGCGATAATTTCCGGAAGGTACATCGGATGCGTACCTTCCTCCACTTCATCCGAGAAGCCTGGAATAACGCTTCGGAACTGCGCTGAATAATCAAACTCTCCCGGATCAAGCCCCATTACGGCGCTCAATTCGACGGAATTTCCATTTCTCGGACAATAAATAATCCTCTCTGCAGTCAACGGAGTGGCCCCGACGTCATTGCCTCTGGTAAGATCGCGGAATAGTCCGCCGCGCCTGAAAACGTGAAAATTGTCCGAATACAGATCCTCTATGGACTCGACAAGGGTTCTGTCTATTCTCAGAAGAGACAGCCTGTGGAGTTCGATGCGGTTCTCCCCCTGTCCGCGGCCGAGATACGACTCAACCACTCCCTGCTGCGAAGTAAACGACGCAAAAACCAGAATTGTAAACGTGAGAAGAACGACGGTCGTGCAGGTAAGGAAGGTTTTCAGAGGCCTGTTACGCATCCCGGCAATACCAATGAGCACAGCGGAAAGCATTGTTGAATTGTCGTTCTCCATTCCGTGCACCGTCGAAGCCAGTCCCTGTATGGCTTTGATCTCCATTTTTATCTTGCCCATCATGATGGCCGCCGTGACCACCGACAGCAAAATTATGACAAAAGCGAGGAAGATGACTACTGGAGCGGATGCAAGGGCAAACGCAGGATGCGTGAAGTAGAGGATGCCGAAGGTGGCGATAAAAAATCCGCAAAAGCCCAGTATCTGCTTATAAATCGAGGTAAATCCGAAGATAAGGCGTTCCATGGCGAACGCAAACGGTATGTTAAGAAGGAGAAGAAGCACAACCGCCTGCACAAGATCCTCCGTCACGCCGCGCAGCGGGCGGTATACACGCCCCTCTATGCAGGTGGCAAAAACCTGATGAGCACGGGCCAGCGACCACTCTTTTCGCGCCGAAAGCTCCTTTGCCTCCTCTATGTGATCCTTGGCATCAGCATGGAGACGCTCCAAATCGTCGCAGACTATATTGCGCTCGCGCAGCACGCGAAGGCGGATTTCGTTAAGTACATGGACATCATTCGCGCCTTGAGCTATGCCATCAAAACTTAGCATATCTGACGACTCCAGCGGCACACCCTCTCCCATAGCCGCCTTGAGCATCTCAGACGGAGAAGCGTCCTCAAGCAATTTCGAACCGAGTATCATCTCTCCGTTCGAGCCAATCCTCTTAATCGGATCCGGGCGATCCGCGAAGAATTCCGATTTTTTATTAGTCTCAAGACCATAGCTGCCGCAAGTCTTATGTATCGCGTCCTTGGATGCGATCATAATTTTCGGCTCATACATATCCCCGCCTATTGGATCGGGCGGATAACCATTGCTGAAGGAAATCCCACCATACGCGTAGAACATATGTATGGGTGTGGCAACGATGCCCGCAGAATCTGTCCCTACGGAAATTCGCTCAAACGCGCCATTCTCATCGTAGCCGATGCCGATTGTGTTTGCCGTCTGAGTAGAAACCGCTGTATTCCTCGAAACATACGGCATATAAACGAACCCATTCGCCAGAATACGGGAACGCGGCATATGGCTCATTCCGCAGACAGGATCCGCCATTTTGATGCCGGTGAACTGAAGAATTGAATTGTCCGGCAGCCCCTCGTTGTCGGTAGACCCATGTGCGTAATTCTGGAAGTTAACGCCCTTCCACGAATAATCCCCGTTTACCTCGTAAAGATAACGCTTTTCCATGCTTTCACGTTGATAAACGCGCCTGATCGAAAGAAGAACGGAGTTCCCCAGCTCGCGGCAAAAATCAACCATCTGGCCTGTCAGCGGCTCCAGATTGTAATTGTCTCCGAACGGAAGAGCATCGTGAGCCAGATTGTTGCCGACGGTCATCATCTGAAATCCGGCGTACCCCAGACCCACGCCGAGAACAGAAGGAACAACGCGCTGATTCGGGACACTCAGTGAATACGGTTTGTACGTGGGATTTAACGCCGGCTTGTAAAGCCGTGCCTTCCAGTTCTTGCCATTCGAAATGCCAGATTCTCCGTCATCCCCGTAGTATATCTCGGAAAAGATATGGAAATACCTGTAATAAGACCCGATGTCTATCGCGGCATTTCTGTAGAGCCCCGACGCATTTATGACAGAAAACATCCAAGGATCTTCCGCCGAGGCAAAATCAAAATCAAAATGCCCTACAAGGTTCCTCTTGAAAAAATAATCGCTCAATTCGACCCACGTCTTGTTGTTTGCGATCTGCTCCGTTATTTCACGCTTGCGCAGTTCAAGATCCGCGATTACCCCGGACATCATCTCGTTGTAGACGGATACGTTTTCCGGGGTGTCTTCAAATTCACAATTAACAAGCTGACGCCGGAGTTCATTCCACTTGTTCCGAACGGAATCCGCGGCTTCAATCTGCTCTTTCAAAACGCTTATACGGGCATCAACCGCACTGTTGCCGCCTTCATATCCCTTGGTCAGATCAGACAACTCGGCCCGCATCCTGCCGGTCGGCCCGCGCTGCTTCCCAACAGCGGAGATAATTTCTCTTTTCAGCCGCTGCTGAAGCTCACGAATCTCCTGCGTCCTGGGCGCAGTGATTATATTTTCTCCGCGTGCCAGCCGCAGGAGAGTCTCCGTAACCTCCAACTCATGCTCATAGCTGGCGCCGC
The DNA here is from genome assembly GCA_949285835.1 of uncultured Verrucomicrobiota bacterium. Taxonomy (GTDB): domain Bacteria; phylum Verrucomicrobiota; class Kiritimatiellia; order RFP12; family UBA3636; genus CASEAR01. Next base: position 10,689 of record CASEAR010000045.1, read on the forward strand.
GCTCCGTCAGATCCAAACCGTTTGCACGCTTGTCGGCCATATCAACGGCATGGTAAAAGAAACGCGCCCCATCCTGCCCTGCATAATGGGATCCGAAGAAAACCGCGATAACGCGCCTGTTAAGCGGCTCTCCCGACTCTGCGATACGGCACACCGTCTCTGCCAGAAGCGCGGCATTGGCGGCGTAGCGCAGATCCGGACAGTAGTCCGGCGTGAAGCCATATGTGTCCATACGCGCGGACAGGACAAGCACTTCCTCGCCGTCAAGATTGCCGGTCCATCCCTCCTTGTATGGGAGCTCCACCCATAAATTTTTAGCCGGGACGTCTACAAGAACCGCTCTGGCGTCAATAGTCGCTGTTCTGGAACCGTCAGCCGACAGGAACCCGAACTTTTCCGCATTCTCTCTGTCTATATACAGCCTTGGAATCAGGGATATCGCCCGATACGCAGTGCGTGCGATCTGCCACTGGCTCACCGAATCATCACCCACGAGAACAACGGCCTTGGCCCCATGCATGAACACATCGTCTATACGCACATTGGAACGGGCAAGGTCGACAACAGCAATAGCGCCCTTTATGTCCGACCCGTCAAGATCATGTATATTGCCGCTGCCAGCGTAAACAAGCGGCCCTTCCAGGGGCCTGTCAAGAACAAACGGCGCGGGCCCGTTGTCTATCATCAACACGCCGGACACCTTTTTCCCGGCGTAGGTCATCTCGCACTTCTCAGTTTTCTGCACCAGAGTGTTGAACGTCTGGTATCTTGGATTAAGCCCGGCCGCCTTCAGCTCTTTTTCCAGCACATCAAACGAGGACTCCAGAGCTTCGCTCCCGGCAATGCGATTCGGATGAGAGGCCATTTCGCCGTACACGCGGCTGTAAACAGAATCGGCAAAACCATCCGTTAAAAGAACGGTCCCGATAATAAACAACAATACAGAGCGAAACAGAGCTCTGAAACTGCACAAGGAATTACTCATCGTCTTCGGTTCCCAGACTTGCTTTTTCAATTCTGACATTCTCAGTCGCGGCGATGCGCTCGATCTGTCCGTCGGAAATCCACACCATTCGGTCTGAAACGGAAAGCATATTGTGATCATGAGTGGCGCAGATCACGGTCACCCCGTCTTTTTTATTTAAGTCATGCAGAAGCCAATGTATCTCCTTACCCGTTTTCAAATCCAGATTTCCGGTCGGTTCATCACACAAAAGTATAGAAGGATTATTAGCAAGCGCCCTCGCGATGGCTACACGCTGCATCTGACCTCCGCTCATTTCTTTCGGCCGGTGATTCCATCTTTGACCAAGACCCACCCGGTCGAGAAGCTCCATTCCTCTGGACCGAGCCTCATCGCTGGGAACACCGGCAAAAACCATTGGCAAAGTCACGTTCTCCAGTGCAGTCATGACCGTATTAAGATTGAACGTCTGAAAAACATACCCGATTTTGCGGCACCTTAAAAACGCCAGCTCCTCAGCATTCAGCTGTGCCATGTCAACTCCGTCCATAAACACGCGTCCGCTCGTAGGAGAGTCCAGTCCGCCCACCATATTGAAAAAAGTTGACTTCCCGGATCCGGACGGCCCCATAACACAAATATACTCGCCTCTGTATATATTCAGCGTTATACCGTTGAGGGCATGCACTTCCTCTTCACCGCGCATGAAAACACGATGCACATCATGCACGGCGACAAGCACTTCGCGGTTTTCCGCATATTTTTTTTCGTCGAAATTAACCATCACTCAACCCTCATTGCTTCCATAGGAGCCATTCTGGAGGCCGACCATGACGGCTGAACCGAAGCAAGAACGGCCAAAACAATCCCGACAATCAGGGAAAACAGAGAACAAGCCAGAACACCCGACGTGGACCAGTATTTAAACAAATACCCGCCGTATGACATCAATCCGCGCAAAAAAGCGATCAGGAAACCAAGCACGACACCAACTATTCCTCCGCAAAATCCCTGGAGAGCCGCTTCCATCATAAACTGCAGCAATATATATCCGTCGGTTGCCCCGAGGCACTTCATTGTGGCGATTTCCCTGAAACGCTCCGTTATCGACATCAGCATAGCATTCGTAATACCAACCATGCACACAACAAACGAAATAACAAGCAGGAAGACCTGCCGTCCGTTCAATCCGGCGCTGGCGTCATCCAGCGTCATTACCGCCGACAGTTTCCTTTCCAGGGACATGAGCCTGCGCTCGCGTATGTAATGCTCATACGCAAGGTCCAGCTCCTCGTCTGTGAAATTACCGCGAAGAAGGCTGCGAGCGCGCCCATCATTGAGTTTTTCAAATTTCTCGTCTATAGGGGAAACCGTCGTTTCCCTGAAAACCCGAGTCCACTCCTCCCTGAGCGAGGAGGAGCCGAGAAAGGCGTAAACTCTGGAGTACACTAATGCTTCTCTGAACTGTCCCTGCATCAGTTTGACGTCTTCCGTTCCGAAAGCAAATCCCAATTCGGAAATCCTGCTCCTGAACAATTCCAGCTCTTCCTCGGATCTGGTTACGATCCATTCCGCATCGCTTTTTTCAAAACCACCCTTCATCTCCTCGATTACCTTGCACGCCGCGCTGACCTTCCGGTTCCACAGCGTATTGAACCGAGTAAGCTGTTCTGCATAGCCTGAATATGCGTCAAAAAAGCTCATAAGCCCCACCTGCTTGCCGGGAATCCGCAGATCAATCATCGGGGCAAGCCTCTCAGCAAATGAGTCTCGATCGGACAATGCATACCGTATGGCGCCTCTTCCTGTATTATTATGTACTAGGATCAACCGGCGGCCTGAAGGAATGGAATCAAACCAGTCCGCATATATACGCTCCTGATTTGCTCCGGAAGCAAGTTTGACCACTTCGTCCTTTGCAATGCCCGTCACGGAGGAAAATTCCCCAAACGCCCTTTCGTCGTTAGTAACGTAAGCTGCCGACAAACGCCTTATGGTAACCATTTCGGAGGCCGGAGAAGATATCCTGGTGAGCGTGTGCTGAGAGCGCCTGTCGTGCTTTATCTCCTTGGAAACCCCGCTCCCGATATTTTTTACAAAAACACTCTCGGAAAGAAGAAACATGAAGAAGGCCACGGCCAGCACAACCACCGCCAACGTGAGCAGGGACCGGAACATCCTATGTTTAACGCCTTTTATGCAGAGTCCGAACGTTTCGCAAAACGTCATCGACCTTTGCTTTTTTACATCTATTTCCCTGTACTTACTCATACCGCACCAATATCTTCAGGCCACATGAAGGAGACGGACGTCAAATCACCCCGGCAGAACCGAGAACGTCGCACGGGCCGATGTTCCGAACGTGAAGAAATAAACAAAATCGACGATAAGCACCACTCCTATCATCACCAACTCTCCGGAAATGAGGCCGACAAAGAGGGGCTTCATCTTCTGGTAAACGCCCCCGCCGCCAAACTTCACGACCAGTATCTTGACAAACCAGCCGATGAGAAACGCGCCCCAGGTAGTCTGGTTGGGATACGTCCCCCACACCAGAAACAATATCGGATGAAGCGGAAACTTCGAAAACCTGAACCGGATCATTGAGCAAAGTACCACAGCACAAATCCCGACCACAAAAAACGATGTCGCATAAGAATCTCCATTCACCAGTTTCAGGCGCTGGAGCGGCGTCGCCGCAAGACTCTCTTCAAAGACGCCGGATGTTTTCATCGAATGAAAGTGGCGTGCCACTTGGTCAAAGCACTGAACTGGAGCGGCTTGTGAGGCCCACGAGTCTTTCATGGGACTGTAATTGTACAGCGCATACGTGGAACTGAGATAGGCAACCACAAGCGCAACGGCAACTGAAATCACGGCAATACGGAAAACACGGCGAAGATTTATCTTGTTGTCATCGCAAACTTTAAGTCCAGTCGAAACGTACGGCATAAGACTCTCACGCGGATCAATGGCCAGCATCCCTGTGCCGCCCCATGAAAGAAACGTTAGGGAATGCGGCCCCATGGCCGCAGGACCGATTAGCTTGGCAATTATTTCTGCGGGAGACCATCCGGACTGAAGAAAGGGAACGCCTGTCTCGCTTATGACTCGCGAGATGACAAGCATCATTATCAAAAGCGCAAGCGAGAAGAAAATAGACATGGGCCAGGAACAGCCCATAATTGTAAGCACATACATAAACGCGGCTGTCGATATGACAAACAATCTCGCAGCCACTATTGAAGCATCCAGCTGCCCTGCTTCGTTCGTAAAATCATCACTTGATTTCCGCCGCCTGATTGTAAACGCCCGTTTAAAAACCGAGGAATAGTATGTTCTGCCCGTGTAAAGAAGGATCATAGTGTAGCCGATATATGCACCGGCGCGACCGGATGATATCCACTGGTCATCCAAAGTCAAACCAGTAGACGCATAAAAGGACACTCCGAACAAAACAAGTAAAATCGGAGCAATACCCATTGTAAGGCTTATCTCAGAACTTACAAAATAAGCTATACCGACAATTGTAAAGAAAAGCGTCTGCCCATTCAGGCACCACACACCCGGAACTTTCTTTGCCGCTGTCCAAGTGTTCACAACCGGCAGGTTCCAACTCCTGAAATCCGGAAGAATCTGTTTCAGAGAAGGCACTTCCGTTGGAAACCATAACGACAAATATTCTATCAGAAGCAGGAGAAAGACCGGCACCATCCCTGACCAGAACAGCCTGTTCCTGAAAATATCCGGAACACCATACCCCGGAGCTCCATTTTTCCCAGTAATCCGGCAAAAGCTGTTCATTATCTGCGCAATAGGATAACTGAGCTGTTCGTGATATGCCCACTGACGGTGTACGACGAACTGCAAAGAAATCACTGACAAAGCAAACAAAAATATCATTGGTCCCCAATATGACAGCGGACGCATCCATGCGCCAAGCGGCAGCTTCCAGAGAGGCACTGTATCCGACCCAGTGGCAAGGCCGGTAAAAAAACCCCTGTAAACAAAATCATAATCCGGCGACGTCGTATCTCCCCCGGGATATGGATCCGGAAACAGTCCGGGATTCAGAAAATCGGTGAGGAGTCCATGCTGTATCCAGCCGGCCTTGCCAGTGAGAAACCACCACGGAAGCATTATCATCCTGTGAAAATAACGGCCAAGTCCAGAGGTCGGCGGATAACAAGCAATAAACGTCATCAGGAGGACAATGGACATTTCCTTGGTATTCAGCATCATAGAACGCCGCTTAAGAATATGCCAGAACCCGTTCCAGATCAGTCCGACAAAAACCATATAGGCAAAAGCGCCGCCCGGAAGGTGGTTCCCGACCATCATCGGACCACCGACCACACCGTCGTGATATCCGGACAGGCCGGACATGATATATATGCCAAGAAAACCGAAAAACAAAGAACGAAACGTTACTGCACGCTGCCGTTTTTCCGGCAAAAACTCACCCGTCATCGACATTCCCATGCTCTTCGCACCTCAAAACAAATCAACAAGTTATGAAAAACAGCATCACCCGTTTCCCCTAAAATACCAAAAAAAGGGAATGCCTTCAAGACGCATTGCCTCAAAAAAGCATCAAACTGCGGCAAAGTGAGCATTCCAGAATGCACACATCCGTATGCATATGCATACAAACAAGCATGCGGCCACACCGCCGCAAACATTTAAGCACGGTATCCGGAGATTGCCGGCACCGAGGGAACCGCCGGCAGGATAGAAGCGGAGACATATGACGTCAGGATCCCGGAGAAATCATATCCTTCCGCACTTCTTCAAACGCTTCAAGCATTGCGGCATAGTTCTCCGCGGGGACATAATCCGGTATGGAATTCCCGGTTCCTATCGCAAACCCATTTGCCGCGGAATAATACATGCGAGATTTGCTCTTAACAATTTCCTTGAGCTTTTCCGGCTTTGTCCTCACCAGCAGATCCATATCGATCCCTCCAAGGAGAGCAATCCGCCCGGAAAAATCCTCTATCCATTTTTCAAAAGGAGCAATAGCGTCCTCGTTCGAGTGCTTGGCATCGATTCCGATCTCAATAAAGTCGTCCATTATCTCAAAAATGCAACCGCAGCTATGTAAAATAAACGGCTTACCGAGTGAGTGGACAATGTCAATCACCGGCTTATACTGAGGTATAACGTTCTCCCTCACGATGCGGGGCATCGTCAAAAGAGAACTCCTGAACCCAAGATCGTCACCTATGCGGCAGGCACAGTATCCTTCACCGAATTCCGACAGAAACAGCCGCCACGTCCTTTCGAGGACATCACCGATGCGCGCGTAAAGATCATCATGTGCAGGCTTGTCGTCCGCGTCCAGAAAAGGGAGATACTCCAGCCCCACCAGAAACTCTGAAATCTCAAACGGCCCGTTGCCGACACCGCCAACCGCCATCATGCCTTCGGGCATGTTCCGCAAAAGCGCTTCAAAATGCGGCGCCGCTTTGTCGAACCAGATCCGTGGAAGAGATTTCCATGGACAGCGGTCCATGTCGGATCTGCTCTGTATCACTCCTTTTCCGCCGCACAATGCCCCCGGCAAAGGAATAACCGATGTGAGGCAGAACTCAAAAGGTACAACATCGTAACCGGAGTTCCTGAAAAATGTGCAGTACATCCGGAAAGCATCATCCAGGCTGCCCTCTGCGAAGGCTTGCGGGAGGTTTTCTCCGGTAAGCTTCCCGATCACCTCCGGGCTGACCGTGTGCTCGTACAAAGGCAATACCGGAGGCCGAACATTCCGCACGGCAAGAACAAAACGCTTATAATCCGGATCTATTTCGGTAACAAACATCCTACACCCCTTCTCTTTCGTCTTTTGCCGCACACACATACGCCCACGCACACAGCGGACAGGACCGCCGCTACCTGTTTTACATTGCACAAACAACGCAAAACGCAATCAAAAAAGCGAATTTTATTGCGCTGCGGCTCCGCGCATTTTCTCCTTCGCACTTCTCAACTGCGCGCATTCAGGAAGTCCGCGGTAAAACGGATCCAGAGGGAAGCATCCGGACACGATTCCGTTTCGAGGTGCGTTTGTGCAGTCCCCTATCGTCCTGCATATACGCCGACGGTCGAACTTTTTCCCGTTCAAATGGTCCGACGGGTAGTCGCTGTAAGGCAGCACCATCCTCCCAATCCCGGCAAAATCCGCTTTGCCGGACGCAACAGCCGCTTCCGCCGCATTGGCGGCGTATTCCTGCAGGCACGTTATGCCGGAAAGAACAACGCCAAGCCACGGGCAGCGCTCTTTCAGGCGTCCGGCAGCCTTCACGTGTCTGGCGACGTTGTAAAGAGGATCCTGCGGCGGCTCGTAACCATCGCATACAGGGAAATAAGCCGGCCTCTGCATATGCACGTTATAATACGGGCTGCCGATCGTACCGCACACAAAGTCCACACCAAGCCCACGCATCATTTCCGCAAGCCGAACAGGCTCATCGAGATCAGGATCCATATCCAGACCGCTTCCGTCTCCGCCAAATGCATAGGGATAACGTTTCCCGGCTTCCCACCCCATGGGAACACCGACCCCGTCCGAGCCCTTCACGAACGGCATAATGTCAAAGATGCTGAGCCGCGAAGAAATGTTCAGACCGGGACAGCGCTTCTTTATGCGCTCCACTATCTCGCGGTAAAACCGCGTCCTGTTTTCAAAGCTTCCGCCGTACGGGCCAGGGCGATCCACAGCGCTTAAAAATTCATGCGCAAGATAACCGTGCGCAAGCTTAACATCCACAAAATCGAATCCCGCCGCCTGCGCGACGCATGCAGCCGCCGCATAATGCTCGACAATCCCGGGTATCTCTGAGTCCTGCACCACTCTCCCGACCCCATACTTGATATCCAGAAGCGGATGGTTGTAAGCGACAACGGATTCCAGCTTATCCGGCCTGTCCGGATGTGAAAACCGCCCGGAATGCGTGAGCTGCAGGCCAATTGCAATCTCCCCGCCGCACGCTCGGCTGTGCGCTTCACGCATCATCCTGACGGCTTCAGTCAGTTTTCCTGCCGTGCGTTCCGAAACAAGCAGCTGCTTGGGATTGCTTCTGCCGGAATGCATAACGGCTCCGGCTTCAGTCCCGTAAATCAGGCCAGCCCCGCCAGACGCAAAATTCCTCCACCTGCGCAGTGTCAGTTCCGACGGCGTGCCGTCGGCGCTGCAATCCCACCCTTCCATCGGAAGAACGGCCCACCTGTTCGACAGCTTCCTGCCGAAGAGTTCGGCGGGTCTGGACATCGCCTCGCGAGCCCCGTCGTCAGCGATGTCCAGACATATTCCGGAGGACTTAAGATAAGCCCTGAGTTCCTCTGCGTTCGCAAACTGTCCGCTTTTCTTGGCAATTTTCACTATTCACTCTCCTCAGAATAAACTTTTCCGGAAGCGAAATCCTTCCATACGCTCTCAAACCACCCGGCGTTGTCGGGCACGGGCCTGCATTTCTCAAAATAGTATTTGAAATTACCGGAACGATCCGTAGTGCAGACCATAACCTCCGAACGGGTGTCGTCTTTTTCCGGCACTATTTCCCATGAACCCGGATCCGCGTCCATAACGGCTCCGCCCGCAACGATAATTGAACCGCCGCGCGATCCGGAGCGCTCGCCCTGAACCGCCGCCGCTTCCAGATAAGTCAGATGCGTCAGGCACAAACTGCGCGTCCTCAGCGTCTCAACAATTTCCCTGAAGTCCAGACCTCCCAAGCCGTCTCCGGCAAACTGCAGGTACTCCGCGCGGGCAATTGCCAGTTCCCGGCGTATTGCCTCCGGCGCCCTCACAAATCCGCCGAACTTGTCCATCCTGCGCATAATTGCCGCACGCATATCCCCCCACGGGACGGCATTGGTACGCAGTATGGAGTCTTCTATGCCGCGGTAAAATGCTTCGGACTCCGACCGCACCAGTTCCTCTGTGCCGCAGCGCTCCGCGGGCGAATTGCGCATGCGCCAAGTTATCGACTCGGCTGCCCGCCACGCCCCCACCTGCCCGGCGTTCAACGCCGTTCCGCCGGGCCTTGAGATGCCGTGTGAACCATTCACCTCCCCTACGGGATAAAGCCCCCGGATATTTGTACTCTGCCACCAGATGTCGCCGCAAAGCCCGCCGTTGTTATGCTGCGCGCAAACGGCGATTTCCAGAGGTTCGGATTCGAGCCTTATGCCATGCTCCCTGTAAAGGGCCGCCGCGCCGGGATTCATTTCCAGCAGCCTGTCAAACGGAGTTTCTCCGCCGGCGGCTCCGCATTTTTCCAGATATTCGGCGGCCTCCGCGCCAAGGGCGCCGAAATTCCATCCGGACGGGTTTCTCCTGTAGTCGAGGAAAACCCGCCTTCCAAGGAGCACCGTCTGGGCATAAACCTCCATGTCTATACGCGACGATGCAGCGCACCTTTCCGCGGAAAACGGCCACTGGTATCCCTTGAGGAACGTCATATTGCACGCATCGGCACAACTTCCGAACGCGCTGCTGAGGAATTCCCTTTCCACTCCGTTCTCATCCACTGAGTAAATACGCGGTACAACCTGCATATAGCTTCCGGAAACATTCCACCTGAATTTTACAGAGGCGATGCCGTACTGCGATTCGGCCAGCCCTCTGCACTCGGCGCCCTCCGCCATGGCAAGTCCGATTCCGCCCGTATGACATCCGGGATAAACGCTCCTGCCGTATATGCCTCCAGGGCCGCCTGCGGCAAACACCACATACTGCGAGGCAACCGCGTAAAACCCGTTCTCCGCGCTCTTTGCATTCAAATCGGCAAACACGACTCCGGCAATCCTTTTCCCTGAGCCGCCGCACGCACCTCCGGGTTCTTCAGTGCATATCAATTTCACCGCCACGCTGTTCTCAACGATTTCCACGCCGGAGCGTTTCACGGCGTCGATAAGCTTCAGACACATATCGCGTGAAGTGTAGGGACCCGTGCTCGTCGCCCTTCTGCACGGATCATGATCTGTCTTGTACCCCGTAAAGCGTCCGAACCGGTCATGCGGGAAAGCGACTCCGAGTGAGACCAGACTGGCGAAAGCCAGCGGTGAAACCGACGCTTCCACAAGCGCTATATCTCCGTGCGCCCCGCCTCCGGCGCACATATCGCGCGCCATCGTCACAGGAGAATCCTCCCGGAACCCGTCCATGCCGAGTTTGTAATACGTCTGTTTGTCACTCCCCGTATTTATGGAAGTGCCTTTGTTCAGCCCCTCCGTGTACAAAGCAACTTCATCCGCACCGGAACTCTTCAGCCTGAGCGCCGCGGCAAGCCCCGCGGCTCCGCTCCCTATCACAATAACTTTGCGGGACAATACTCTCATGCGCTACATCCTCAGCACGGTCATTCCGCCGTCGACATTTACCACCTGGCCGGTGGAATAAGCGAAGTTTCCGTCCGCCAGCGAAGCCACCGCGCGCCCGACGTCGTCAGGCTCCCCCCACCGCGGCTGGAGCAGAATGCCTTCTGCAATAAGCCCGTCGTATTTCTCACGCACCGTTTTCGTCATATCCGTCCTGATGATGCCGGGCCTTACCTCATAAACCGCAATTCCAAACTCGGCTAGCCGGACAGCCCACAGCTTCGTCGCCATGGAGACCGCCGCCTTGGACATACAGTATTCACCCCGGTTAATGCTCGCATAATCAGCCGATATGGAACAAATATTCACGATGCAGCGGAACGCCGCAGCGTCTTTCCTCTCCTTCATCATCGAGGCAACCGCCTGAGTGAGGAAGAACGGGCCTTCCAGATTGATGCGCATCACACGTTCAAAACTTTCGACGGACATTTCAAGCAGATCTGCACGTACCAGCGGAGCCACGCCCGCATTGTTGACAAGGACATCCGGCGTTCCGAAGTCTGATTTCAATGCTGACAGCATCGCCGTCCTTTCAGCCTCATCTGAAACATCACACTTGTAAAACACGATCTTCGTCCCCTTGCCTCCCGCAATGTCTTTTTTCAAGGACTCAATATTCTCCGGGACGGATCTGCCGCAAAGCGCAAGAGAAAAACCTCTTTCGGCCAGCGCTCTGGCAATACCGAGACCGATCCCCTTAGCTCCTCCGGTGACGAGTGCTGTTCTTGCTCCCATTTTATATCTCCTTTCGCTCCATAACCCGCCGACAAACCGCTCAGCCGTATCTGAAAGCCCGTATGTGCTCCGCAAGCGCCGTCGCCGTCACACTTTTCAGCCCCGACTCCCAGAACGCCTCATCTCCGGCCGCGGCGTGAAGCCACGCCCCGGCGCACGCCGCGGCATATGCATCCAGTCCGCGGCCCAGCAAAGCGCCGATCAGACCCGCAAGGACATCTCCCATTCCGCCTCCGCATGCCATTCTGGGGTTGCCGCATGGTATACGCGCAACCCCGCGTCCGGGAGCGCAGACAAGCGTACCGGCCCCCTTAAGAACCACGGCCGCGTCGGAATCGGCCGCAAGCTTACGAACCGCACGCTCCCGGTCACACTGCACATCTGCCACGGAACACGACAGCAAACGTGCGGCCTCCCCCGGATGCGGAGTAAGCACTTTTTCTCCTGGAATCCGAGCCAGCGCGGCCGTATTTCCGGCAAAGGCATTCAGCGCATCCGCATCAAGCACGCTTGCACGCGCACGCTCTCCGAGAAACGAGAACAAACCAATACAGTCGCCAGCCGCTCCCATCCCCGGCCCGGCGACAATCACCTTGCCGTCGAAAGAAAATCCAGTCGAACGCAGATTCTCCGGACTCCATTCCCCGCCAGGCAAAGCGATCGCCATCATTTCCGGAGCGGCGCACAGCGCCGGAATGACCCCGTCGGCAGGCAGAATCACTGAAACAAGTCCCGCCCCTCCCCGTAAGGCCCCCAGCCCGGACATAATCGGAGCGCCAATGTGCCCCGCAGACCCACCGCAGACACAAACGTGCCCGTAATCTCCCTTATGCGCGTCCCTGCGATCCGAAAAAAGCATGTCCCTCACGTCCGGCCAGACAACCATCGAATCGTCTGCATACCCGGCCGCCCGCAAATCCTTCCGAACGCCTATGTCTACAAAATGGACGGACCCACATAAATTCGGAGCCTCCCCCTTCGACATGCCGGTTTTCGGCATACCCACGCACAACGTTACATCAGCCTCAACCACCGCATCCCGGTCGAATGCGCATCCCGTATCGGGATTCAGGCCGGACGGAATGTCAACAGACACGACAATACCGCGGCGCCTTACGGAACGAATCCACTTCACAGCAGCCAGCTCCATGCCCCGGGGCGCACCGCGCACTCCCGTCCCAAGTACGCCGTCAAGAAAAACGGTACCCTCCGGGAAAAAATAAGCCGGACGTTTGTCCCAGTCCTCTTCAGAACCGGCGTAAACAATGCCGTCGGAGGAATCCTCCTCCTGTATCACAGATGAAATCCCGGGAGGGACGCTATCCCGCCCGAAGACGGCAAGAGAAACGACGTTCCATCCCTCTTTCCTGAGAATATTTCCCGCCAGCAGCGCATCTCCGCCGTTGTTGCCCCGTCCGATTATGCAGACGACCGTTTTTGACACGTTCCCGATCCTTCTGACAAATCCGGCGATCCCCGACGCGGCCGTCCGCATAAGCGCATGTCCCTCGCCCGACGGAACCCATGCGGGGGTAGACTTATCGATATCGCGCATCTCCGACGCTGTAACGAACCTCATGATATTGCCTCCACGGCTGCTCCGCCGAAACGACGCTTCAGGCTGCGTCCGACATCGGGGACTGCTTCCAGAAGTTCTTTTGTATAGACATTTAAAGGATGTGCGAACAGCTCCGCGGGATCGCCCTCTTCCACAACACATCCGTTCCTCATGACGAGCACTCTGGCGCACAGACTGCGAACAACGGCAAGATCATGCGCGATAAGAACCAGCGACATCTTCCCGTTCCCCGTAAGCTCAGAAAACAGACATATCATCTGCGCCTGCACCGACACGTCGAGCGCGGAAACAGGTTCGTCTGCCAGGAGCACCTCAGGATCGCATGCAAGCGCACGCGCCACCCCCAGTCGCTGCCTCTGACCTCCGCTCATTTCATGCGGAAATTTCCAGTAAACCGACGATGGGAGACCGCTCATGTCCAGAAGTTCTCCCACTCGCCTTCTTCTGGCCTCGTCTGTAGGGTATTCCGCGCGCTTGTGCACGCGCAGCACTTCCTGCAGCACGTCACAGGCGCGCATTCTGGGGTTCAATGCCCCCAAAGTGTCCTGAAACACAATTTGAACCGACGATCTGAACTCCATGCGCTCAGCGGCATTAAGTCCGGATACGTCTTTACCATGGAAAAGCACGCGTCCCCGTGTCGGAGCGAGGATGCCGGCAAGAATTCGCGCAAGGGTCGTCTTGCCGCTCCCGCTTCCGCCCACTATTCCTATGGTCTCACCCCTGCGCAGCGCCACGCTCACATCAGAAACGGCACGAAAAACACCTCGCCTGCGCACGCGGAAGTCCATCGAAACGCATTCGGCGCCAAGTATTTCATCTGTGAATCCGCCATTCACGCGACTTCTCCGTTCCACCCGACATACAGTCCGTCGTAGGCAGGCCTCACATTTCCGGAAAACTCATTTTCCAGATCCGCGTGCGTCACATCATGCCCTATGTGTGTGAAAAATCCGAGTTTAACATCAAGTTCCCGCATCAAAGAGACGCTCGTGTCTATCGTAAGGTGGCTTGGATGCGGACGCGGACGCAAACCGTCCAGCATCATTACGTCTGCGCCGTGTGCCAGATTCTCAAAAGTGGATGTCATTCCGTGGCAATCCGGCACGTAAACAAAAGAGAAACCGCACGCATCAATCCTGAACCCCGATGACGGGACAGGTCCGTGCGGCACCTCAAACGACCGCACCTTAAAGGGGCCGATCTCGAACGGTTCATCTTCGACGCAGTTAAAATGCAGCATAGGCCTGTACATCGCTCCATTGCGTTTTGTGTACGGCCTTTCCGCATAGCCGAATATATTGCGAAGCATCCTGATGGAGAAATCGCGGGCATACAGGTCAATGCTGCCGTTCTGCATCGTATTGTAGCGGCGTATGTCATCAAGACCAAGTATGTGGTCGGCATGCGGATGCGTTATCAGCACCGCATCCACCCTCGGGATCCCGAACCTCAGCGCTTGCCACCTGAAATCCGGAGATGCGTCGATAAGAACCGAATATCCGCCGCAGGTGACGTATACGCTCGAACGCATCCTGAAGTCCCGTGGATCGCGAGAAGAACAAACTGCGCATTCACAGCCAACCAGAGGGACACCTGTCGACGTGCCGGACCCAAGCACGAGCGTCCCCGGCATGGAGCTGCCAAACTTACCCTTTAGTGCGCCATCCGACCCTTTCCCCAGAAAGAAAGGCGCCGCCACGTCAAGTATTCTGTTCCATGCGTCAGTCATTCCAGAACCCGCCGTCCTGCCCGTCAAATCTCACGGTCGTTTCCGCACCTTCGCTCCGCAGCACAGAAAAACCCGCCGCAAATATAAATCCGACAGCAATAAATGAAGATACAAGGTTGCTGCCGCCGTAACTCAAAAACGGCATCGCAAGCCCTTTCGTAGGAAGCACGCCGGTCACCACACCCAGATTAACAAACGCCGATAAACAAAGGTGCAGCGTCATCCCGAGCGAAACCAGACGCATCCGCAGGTCATTGCACTTCAGACTGACTAGAAATCCGCACACCCATATCGCCAGATAAAGAACCACGCAAGTCATGGTCGCCGGGATTCCCAGTTCCTCCGCCACCATGGGGAAAACAAAATCCGTATGATTCTCCGGCAAATACCTGCGCTTGTACAAACTGTTGCCAAGCCCCTTTCCCAACGGGCCGCCGGATGAAAATGCAGCAATCGACTGCCATACCTGATAGCCGTCATCACCGGACTCTTCTGCAGACGAAAAATACGGTATGGAAACAATCCGGCTTACACGCTCCGGATCATTTAAAATCATAACGCCGATCACAAGCGAAAACAGCAGCAGCGCAAGCCCAAGATGGGATGGCTTTGCCCCCGCAATAAACAGCAGACACCCATTCACAACCGCCAGCATGAAAACAGAGCCGTAATCGGGCTGTGATAAAAACCCGATCATCACAACACAAAGGAAAATACCGGGAGCTATTATGCCCGCACCAAACAGATCGTTTGGATATCTGTTTCTGCCGACCCAGAAAGAAACAACAAGGATAGCCGCTAATTTCACAAACTCAGAGGGCTGAACCGTCACACCGGCTAAATCTATCCAGCGTGCGGATCCTTTTCGTTCTATCCCCAGCCCGCCGATATGCACAGATATCAGCGCAAAAACCACCAGAAGAATCAGTCCCCTCATTACCCATGGCTTCCACCAGAAATCCACAGGTATTTTGGATACCGTCACCGCACATATCAATGCAACAAAAAGAAAAACGAACTGCTGGACGGCAAAGTGAAGAGGATCGTCAAAGATAGCCTCTCCCTGCACATTGCTTACGCTTGTAAGGATGACTATTCCAAAAAGCGCCAGCGTCAGAACAGAAACGGCCAGAACCGAAAGGATTGTCCTCATTTCAAAAACAAAGGGGAATCGACACACCGCCGATTCCCCGATCAATCTGTACCGCTCAGTTCCTGGGAACCTTGATTATGTCGTCCTTCTTAAGCACCTTGTCCGGCGGAAAAGAATTCAGCTTGAGCAGATCCTCCTTGGTGCAGCCGTACCTGAGAGCGATTGCTTCAAGAGTCTGTCCCTCTTCCACCTTCAGTGTCCCGTAATCCGACCCGAGAACCGACGAGGCTGTAAACGAACCGGTGCCGATCTGAGGCACTACAAGACTCGATATATCGATCCCACCGTCAGCTTCAGACGGAAGCGCCGGCAAGGGAGGTGGGAGCGGAAGTTCATCCACAGCCTTGGCCGGCGACGTTACCGCGTCAGCGGCAGGCGCTGCGTCCTTGACGATTCCTGCCGGAGGCACAATCCCGCCGCTCGGACGCTTAACCTCTTCCTTTTTGCTTTCGGCGGCAGCAGAGGACACGCTTCCGGAAGCCTGCGCCGCAGCCCCCGGAATGCGGAGGATCTGTCCCACGTATATCGCATCCGCATTCTTGAGGTTATTCGCCTTGACAATATCCGCCGTTTTCACTCCAAAACGCTGCGCTATAAGCGAAAGCGCATCACCGGACACCACGCGGTACTGACCGGGCTCGAGCTTCTTCCCGGAACCCTTAGAGGAAGAAGTGCTGGCGAACGGCTTGCGGCCCTTCGGCACCTTCAACTTCTGCCCCACACGGATCTTCCCCCAGTTTTCCTTAGCTATTCCGTTTATCTGAGCCAGTTCCGCAGTGCGTACGCCGTGGGAATTGGCAATAACGGAGAGAGAATCCCCGGACTTGACCGTGTAGATTATGAAACCTTCCGGCGCGGACGCCTGATCAGACGCGTCAGACGCGGGCTTCACCGGATTGTCGGCCTCAGCCTTCGTCGGACGCGGAGCCGGCAGGGATTTGCCCGAACGCTTCTCCAGTCCTTCGGTCGGATCGTGGTACCCCTCCGGAATAACAAACTTCTGATACGAAGCTCCGCTATTGTCCGCAGATTCGGCAGTACCGGCAACTTCTACATCCACCGGCCTGATATTAGTGACTGCAGACTCGCTGTTTTCGTACGGATCATCGCCGTCATTGAACGCTGTGCGTCCAGCCTTCAACGTTTGGCACCCCGTTGACAGGAGAGCCACTCCCATGGAAACAATACCGGCCATTTTATAAACCGTATTCTTTTTCATTTTTTTAACTCCAACCAATCACAACGGCGTCAGCGCACCGTCACAACTTACACACTGCACAAGAAAACTTTTCACCGCGTTCGGCATATGAGGCGAACTGATCAAAGCTGGCTGTCCCTGGCGACAGCAACACAGTCCCTCCGCCAGCCGACACAGCGTCGGCATATGCTTCCGAAACAGCATTTTCAAGCACTCCGCAGACCGACACGGAGACCCCGTCTTTCCAGACCGAAGCCAGCTCCGATGAACTCTCGCCTATAAGATACACTTTTCTTACACCGTATGTCACGAACTCTTTGCACAAATCGATCGGTTTTTCTTTGAGTCTGCCTCCGGCAATGAGAAAAACCGGCTTTTGCGACATCGCACACCCCGCCGCCAGCGCCGACAAACTGGTAGCCTTCGAATCGTCTACAAACAATACGCCGTTCTTTTCAGCCACCCGCTGCATTCTGTGCGGCAGCGGCTCAAAACATGCGAACCCATGCCCGATGCCGCGCTCATCCAGCCCCAGAGAAGACAGAACGGCGGCTCCGGCGGCGGCAGCCGGCCCAAGAATACGATTGTCGAAATACGTTCCGGAGATCGGTACGCAGAAGCCGTCCCTGTTCACGACACAGCCCGGCCTCCATTCCCAGAAACAATCGTCCGACACACCGAAAGTTACAGGACTACGCCCGAACATTGAAGAAAACCGCTCCGCAAGGCGGTATTCATCGGAGGATGGCCCCGGGACAAAACACCTCTCCGCCGGACACCCGCCGAAAATACTCATTTTCACGTCCGCGTAGGCATCCATCGTCCCGTGCCG
Source organism: uncultured Verrucomicrobiota bacterium (assembly GCA_949285835.1). GTDB lineage: Bacteria > Verrucomicrobiota > Kiritimatiellia > RFP12 > UBA3636 > CASEAR01. Next base: position 28,260 of record CASEAR010000045.1, read on the forward strand.
GTCAAGGTGATCAGGAGAAACGTTCAGCACGACGGAAGCGTCCGCGCCAAGGGCTCCGTGCAGGCTTTCAAGCTGGAAAGAACTGCATTCGACAACAGCCGCGTCCACGCCTTCCATCACAGCGACTCGCGACACTGCCGTGCCGTAATTCCCGCACGGCACCGAGCGCATTCCCGCCAAATTCAGCGAATCAGATATCAATTTCACAAGGGAACTCTTCCCCTTGCTTCCTGTCACCGCAACAACCTTCGTGCCTTGACTTAAACACGACACCCCCATCTCCAATTCCCCGGCCACGCGCACAGACGAACCCTCAAGCACGCGCACCGCATCGCTGGAATACGGTATCCCAGGGCTTATGACCGCCACGGCGTCGTACGGACACTCGCAGCTTGCGCAGAACTGTTTCGCCGAAACGCAGAGATCCTCCCCCGTGAAAACAACGCCCATGTCCGCCAGCCGCGCCGCTTCCGGATCGCCGGCCCGGCGCTTCCCGGCGACAATCACACGCGCGCCGCGGCCGGACACAAGCGATGCCGCGGCCAAACCGCTCTCTCCCGCACCAAGGATCAGATAAGACGAATAACCCAACAGACCGGACGACCTCATCACTCGCATCTCCGCACACCTGCATCCGTGCCGTCACACCCGCGGAGCCCGGCGTCTGTTGAGCCGTGTCTCCTTAAGCTGCTGCGGTTCCGTGAGGATGTTTATCTGCTGCCTGTCCGGAGAAATATTGTGAGAACGCGACGGCAGCTCCCTCGGGAAGCCCTTCGCCCTCTGATAAAGCCTGTATCCGTAAGTCCCGTGCTGCAGAATGTCCACCATGTCCGGACCGCGCCACATTCCGAAAAAGTCTATGCCGCCCACGTTCTCCATAATCCGGCGCGTCTTCATTGCCTCGTGGTTGAGCTTCAGAGACATGCCCTGCTTGCAGTCCCCGAATATAACCAGATCGTCGCGCCGTTCCAGACCGGCAGTGCGGTTGTCCACCGTACCTTCGTACGGCCCGGTCATCCACGGATAAACGCGCACCATCACTTTGAAGTCTTTCTTCAGTTTGATCCCGATGCTGCTTTCCCTCGGGTAACCCACAGACAGGCGCACCGAAGGCAGATCGCAGTTCACCGGGAAGTTAACAGTCATAATGCTGCGGTTAATCTCCACAACGCGCTTCCACGCCGCCAGCATTCCAACAGGAGCCATGGCCGAAGAAGATCCGGAAACGGCGCGGAAATTACGGACGTCTATCAGATTCGGCATAGACGCCCCGGTCACGCCCCCGCGAATCCGCGACGCCATGTTGGAATACGTGCGCAGCGGCGAATCTGCGACCCCATTCGCTTCCAGTATGAAAGACGTATCGGAAATCTGGCTCTCTGCGAGGTGATTTCTCCAGAAACGATGCACATCGTCCCAATATTCCGGAAAGCCGCAGTCTACGAGCTCAAGCGCGCATATCATCATGTCCTTGATGCACGAACCCTCGCACACTTCATCAGCAAGAAGCTGCCACTGGATGTACTCCGGAACCCATCCGAACGCGGACGAATAACGCCGGACGTAGTCGTAAATGCCTTTGCCTTTAGCCACAAATCTGTCGTTCGCGGTAAGCCGTCCCAGCTTTGCAAGGCCGTATGCAGTCCACAAAGCGCTGTGAACATGTCCGTAAAACTCCATTCTGTAGTTGAAATAGTGGCTGTAGATCGTCAGATAATTCGCCAGTCCCTCCGCCAGCTCGAGCGCTAGCCTGTCCCCGCGCAGCTCAAACCTGTCCATCAGCGGCGCAATCAAAGTCGCATTTCGCAAAACGCCGTCTCCGAACCCGGTCTCCACCGCACTGTCAAAACCCAAACCCATCACATAAACATCGCACGGGAACGAATAACACTTTTCCGGTATCTCCCGCACGCCGCACCACAAGGCTCTGGTCCTCCTGTCCGTGACGACGCGTCTAAGTCCCGCTACAAGACCGGACGCACGCGCCTCCGCCAGGTCATTGTCAGGATCGAGAAGACATGCACGGTTCAAGGCTGAAAGCACATACGCCATCTCGTGGAATGTGCAATATGTCAGCGGCGCCGACCACGGACGCTTGACCGGGAAACGGAACCCCGACTCAGTGTCCCAGCCTTCGGAAAGCAGTTTCCCAAGGAGCGCCTGCTCAACATCAGCCCCCTCGCTCGTCTGCAGTATCTCTCTGGCGCATGAAAGCCCCTCATACCACGAGGCCACAAGTTCGGCGTCATCGACGCGGCAGTGCTCCGCAAAAGCAGGTCCATTATGCAGAGAAACTAGCCAGTACGGCAGATACCCCAAAGACGCATCCGTCATCTTTGTAAGATAGTTGAGCGACAGCGACGCATGAAAAACCGGATCAAAAGCTTCAAAATCAGTCGGCCTGCCTGCATTTTGCGGTGTCTGATGCATACACCCTCCATATCGTACGCCCCAAAATCGGGCCTGAAAACATCCCGGCCGCACGGACTCGCACCACGCTCTCTCCACACATCGCTCCCGCAACGCATCGTCCTCGCCTCAAATCACGAACCGGATCGTTGTCGATTGTCCCACAAAAGCATCACGTATTCAAGAAAAAAAAACTTTCAACGAATTCAACTGCGTCAAAGTCATACCGAAACAATGTATTAACACGCAACGTGTTCGGGTCTGGTGATGCTCCATCTGCAAAATCGTTCCGTCCATGCCCGCAGTACATGCATAAAACGGAATCCGCAAATTGATTTGCCGGCATAATTTCGGCCGGCTGGCATACATATCTGCCGCTGTACGGCGGCGGATAAATACCGCTGAAAACACATCACGCATATTTTCCCGCATCCCGCACGCACCCACCGCCGCCCGGGATGCTGGGATATTGTAAAAGACAAATGCTGCTGCGGCGCAAAGCCTGCTTCCGCGGACGCATTTCAGCCCCCCGGCTGATGCGCAGAAGAAGTTTTAAACCTGACAAGGACTCACGGCTGTGCAGCCATCCTTCAGTTCCGGCGTCATCCTTCGGATACGCCGCACGGAGATTCAGTATAGACCGGCTTCTCCCCCGTACGCCGCGGCATTTTGTTTCAAGACGTTTTTTTGCTCTTCCGCATGGCAACAGCCGAACCGGAAGCGCTCCGGCTCTGTCTGACATGCATGACAGACTAATTCAGAATGCTGCGCTGTGGCGCACGGCAAAGCAACATTGCACGAACCCGAAACTTGCGGAAATCCAGAGGAACCGAACGGCACAAATGCGCCGCCGTCCGCATGAAACGCCGATGGTCAATACACGGCGCAAAAGTCATGCATCAGCATCAAACAAACGGCGTATGCCGCACGTGAGCCGAACAGATTGCGGCAAAAGTAAACATGACATACACAACGAAATGGAATTCTGTGCCCTGTCCGCAATAAAACGTACCGCATGCCTCCGACGCAGATTTTATGACGGTACATAGTCAGCGCATATTTCCGCCGGGAACGGCATACGGATTATGAAACGTCTCCGGCACGTAGCGGAACGCGAATACGGCGGCGGCGGATAAAAGAGCCGCCGCCGCACCGGCATCACTTCTCGAGAACCGCCTTTATCCTGCGGACGCCTGCGCTCGAAGACTCCTCCTTCAATATGCGGAAATGCCCCATCCCTCCAAGGTGCTCCACGTGCGGCCCGCCGCACACTTCCTTCGAGAAATTCCCGATAGAGTACACTTTCACCTGCTCGTCGTACTTTCCGGTGAACAGCGCCGTTGCGCCTGATTTCTTTGCATCATCCAGCGACATAACTTCCATTTTTACGCTGAGATCCTTCGAAATCTGCTCATTGACAATGTCTTCCACCTGTTTGATCTGCTCGGGCGTCATTTTCTCAGGATGAGAAAAGTCAAAACGCAGCCTTTCCGGCGTAATATTCGAACCCTTCTGGTTTACATGCTCGCCCAGCACATTTTTCAGGGCTCTGTGAAGAAGATGAGTTGCGGTATGCAACGCCGTCGTAAGTTCGGAATGATCCGCCAGACCGCCCTTGAAGGTTCCCCCGTCTCCGTGTGAAACAGACCTGTGTTTCTCAAATGCCTGATTGAATCCGTCCACGTCCACAGTCAATCCCCTCTCGGAAGCAAGTTCAATTGTCATCTCAAGAGGGAATCCGTACGTATCATAAAGCTTAAACGCCGTCCGCCCGGAAAGCTGTGTCTGCCCATGATCTCGAAGCGCCGAAGAAACCTTGTCGAATTCTTTCTGCCCGGAAGCAAGCGTTTTTTCAAAACGCGCTTCTTCCAAATGCAGCTCGGAGAGGATATGCGCCCTGTTGTCCGCAAGCTCAGGGTAGACATGCTTGTATTCACCAATTACCACGTCTGCTATCTCTTCCGTAAATCCGACAGGCATGCCGAGTTTTTTGGCGTGCCTTACCGCGCTTCGAATCAGCCTCCTCAGGACATAATTTGCGCCGAGATTTCCAGGAACCACACTTCCCTTGCCATCGCCGAGGATAAACGTCGCCGTCCGCATATGATCCGCAACTATGCGTTCCGACCGCGTGGAATCACCGTCCGAAACCGTGGCCAACTCCCTGATTTTTGAGATTATCGGGACGAAAAGCTCTGTTTCATAGACAGTCTGCAGCCCGTTCATCATGCAGATTGTCCTCTCGACACCCATGCCCGTGTCTACATTGTGACGCCCAAGCGGTTCGTACGAGCCGTCCTCCTTTTTGTTGTACTGCATGAAAACATCATTCCATATCTCCACATACTTCCCGCATCTGCAGCCCGGACGGCAATTCTCCGAACACTTCTCTTTGCCGGTGTCGATGAACATCTCCGTGTCCGGCCCGCATGGTCCGGTCTGCCCGGCAGGTCCCCACCAGTTGTCCTCTTTGGGCAGCCGAAATATGCGCTCCTCGGGGATGCCGACACCCTTCCATATCTCAACGGCCTCCTCATCAGCCGGGACCACGCCATCACCCGCAAAAACCGTCACGTTGAGTTTCTCCGGATCAAACATCAAAACCTGCGTAAGGAACTCGTAGGACCAGCTTATCGCCTCCTTTTTGAAATAGTCGTCAAGAGACCAATTCCCTAGCATTTCAAAAAAAGTCAGGTGCGAAGCGTCTCCGACGGAGTCTATATCACCCGTCCTCACGCATTTTTGCACGTCTGTAAGCCTCGTACCGGCCGGATGTTTCTCCCCCATCAGATAAGGCACGAGCGGATGCATCCCCGCCGTAGTGAAAAGCACCGTGGGATCATTCTCCGGTATAAGGGAAGCCCCGGATATTATGGTGTGCCCCTTGGATTTGAAAAAATTAAGATAAAGTTCTCGAAGTTTGTCTGCCGTCATATTCGTATGTCTTTCATCTATTTTCGCATTGAAAATGTTTTTTTATTATATTATCCCGCACATCTTCAAGGCAAGGGTAATCTGCAGGACCGCTCCGGCGGATCCAGCATTCATGTTTCCGCACTGAACCGGAGTACGTTACCTGCCTTCGGCGGCTCCGCCGTACGTTTTTCTTTCCAGCGCTATTCCTCCCTGAGGGCATGGACGCTGCCTCCTGCAGCTTCTAGTCGGGCATGACTCGTCTTCGGATGCCAGACGTTAAAATTACGCCTGTGGCACACCTTTGCAGATCGCGTCTCTAAAGTATGCCGCATGCCTTTGCAATGACCAGAATGAAAGCGCTGCTGGGCTTCGTTTTGAGCCGGTTATTCCATGCCTTCCTCAGACGTCTGCGGCCTTCAAAAACTTGACTTTGGCGCTGGAAACAATGGCGCCTTTAAGTTGTGCACGGAGATGCGCATATCCGGGACGATCTTCAATAATGTTCCCTTTCCGTGCGAATTTCGCGGGGGGGCTTTTCTGCAGAAAGCGAAACATCACTGTTTCCAGGAAATAACATGTCCGCATGACGGCAATGGAAATGCGCCGCTTTTGGACTCGCCTGTCCTTCCTGCGCAGGGACGCTGCCTTCCGCAGCTTTCACCCATTCATGCCGGTTCGGTATATGTGAAACATTTCCAAACGGGTTTCGTACTTTGATGATTTCCGCCCTCTCATCCACGTTTCGTGCCTCATACCGGCTTCCTGTTCGTCTGGCCAATACGCTGCTATGGGCTTCCTTCCGATTCACCCTCGCGGATGACACCATTGTCCGATTGCCGCAGCCTTACCCGTAGGCTTCGGACTTTCCCACGGCAGCAGTACGCCATGCCGGGCGCACAGAAAAACAATCCGCCGCAGCCTATGCAGAAACTTCGGAAACTCCAGCAACCGGAGAATTTATTCTTAGGCTGTATTTTGTAAGTCGTTGCAAATCAGCGACCCCCCAAAAAAAATAGAAGAGCAAAAACCGGACGTCAAAGCGACCGGCAATGGATAAAAAGATGGTGGGCCCTGAGGGATTTGAACCCCCGACCTAGGGATTATGAGTCCCCAGCTCTTACCACTGAGCTAAGGGCCCACGACTGAAAACGAAGACGATGGTACCACATGCACGCCGCCTGAATCAACAACAAAATCGTAAAAACACCACAGACGCAACGTGCACGTTACGTCGTAAAAACAGACACCACACAGTAAAAATACATGGACTGAAATGCTGAAAAAGCATGCTGAGAAACATATTTCATTGTAGATCGCCATAACCGGACTTTGCCGCACCGCAAGTTTGCATTCTGCGGCTGGAGCACAAACACAGGAGTGCCCAACTTTCCTGATTCCAGCGCCTCCGGCGTTCGCCGTACGCAGATTTTTAATTGCATACATCATCCTCCGCATAATATACTCGCTGCACTGTTATGCGAATGTCGGTCACGCAGATTCTGCAATCTTGGACGGCAACCTGAAATCTTTCGAATGAAATACATTGCTCTGGACACTGAATTCGTTTGGAATTCGACGTATTTTGCAAAACTTGGACTTGTGCAGACGGCATCTGCTCCGGAAAGCGGTATTGCTGACTCTTTGGGCGGAGCCGCGTTTCGCCCCATTCCCAGTTTCCGCTCCAGCGATGTCGTTGCCATCGCCGATCCGCTTGCCTCCGCTCCCGGCATTCTCGGAGATATATTTGAGAACCGGGAAATCGTGAAAATCTTCCACGACCACACCATGGACAGAAAAATTCTCGAAAGGTGGTCCGGAAAACATATCAGCAGCATTTTCGACACGCAAACAGCGGCAGGCTTCTGTGGACAGAAATCCACGGTATCCTTACAGCAGGCAGTCAAGGACAATCTGGGTTTCACCCTCGATAAAACGGAAACCCGCACGGACTGGCTGCAAAGACCTTTGTCCGGTTCCCAGCTTCATTATGCGGCAGATGACGTTGCCTACCTTTCAGCACTTATGCAGCGCCTGACGGACATTGCGGAAAAAAACGGGAATCTCCAGTGGTTGACAGAAGAAATGGACCGCATTTCATCTCTGCATGTTCCTTACGGCGCCAGTGCCGCTGCCGGTGCCTGGAAAAAAGCGAAAATACAATTGTCCAAAATAAAAAAACACGAAGAATTCTCCCGCTTGAAAATGCTCTGCGAATGGAGAGAACTTATAGCCGTTGAGCGAGACCTGCCGCGCAGCTGGGTACTGCCGGACAAAACAATCGCGCAGCTGGTTTTCTTCTCCGAGGCAAAATCGGGGATATCATCTATCCCGGGAGTTTTACCCCGGGACGCGGACGTAATCTGCAGCATATTGAAGCAGGCAGACGATATCGTCGGAGACCCTCCGCATTTCCACGATTTTTCTCTGTCCGTCAGAGCAAAAGCGGACAAGAAGGCTGCAGAAATCGCTCAACACGCGGAATCCCGGCATATAGATCCGGCCTTGGTAGCTTCCCGTTCCGATATCCTTCAATGGTGCGAAAACCCGGATGATCCCGACTTGAAATTGAACACCGGATGGAGACGCAATTTCACCTGAATGCCGGTCTTACGCAGGCAGCACGCAAGGGCGCCCCCCGGGATCATTATTCAGCCCCTGGCTTCGTGTCCTGCATTTTCCGCCTTCAAAACACGGACGGTCACGCATAATGCAAAGTTTCCGGCGTGTCATCAAACATCCGGACAGCTGCAGAAACCCGGCGATTAAACGCCGGAAGTAAGCAAAACGTCTTTTTTACAAAATAATATTGTGATTTTTTGATTTGTACGTTAAACTGCGGCTGGATTGGGTCGGAGCACCCGTGCGCAGGAACGATACAGACGGCCATCGGTACAGGCGGAGTTCTGCGCATGGGAGTGTACCTGCGAAGGATGGAAAGGATAGTTGTAGAAATGGATAGAAGAGAATACTCCGGTATGTGCGTCAAAAAAATTGCATCTGCACTCATAATGATGGGGCTGACGGCAGTCCCCGCGTTTGAAGCTGCCGCAGAAAGCTTTGTCGGGCGGTCTATAGGGGTTAATTTCGAATCATCCGCCACAAATACGATTCCTCCGGAAGCATACACAGGATATCCGGATGTAGCACAGGCAAACTGGAACAGCTGTTTCCCCGATTATGTCGATCAGTACAACGGCATCGGCACGCGAGCCTCATGGACGAATTTTATGGACAGCACAGGAGAACCGGTCAAGGGACTGCAGATAAAACTTTCAGGCAGTTCTGAAAACAAAGCATTCCCAATGAAATTTGCATCATGGGGATGGGACAATTCAGACGGACGCTATCTGCAATGGGGAGGCATATACCCTGCCCCGCGTTTTGAGATTACCGGCATACCATACGACCGGTACGACATCTACGTTTACTGGAATGCCGGCGTCTCTTCGGGAAGCGGCAGCATGAGCATTACCGACCTGGAAGGCAGCAGTATCCCGCGTGTGGATCCTGCCGGGGAGTATTTCCTGAAAGGCCCGCCCTGGGGTGCATCATTTGTCAGGACGACTTACACATCCCGTGAGGAAATAGACGCCAGCGGATCGAAAAGTGCAAATTTTATGATTTTTGAGAACAACAGCACAAAATCACTGGCGCTTCAGGCATATGTACAAGGCACATGGATCGGCGTAACCGGTCTTCAGATTGTTGAAAAACCGCCTCTGGGAACAACATTTACATTCCGCTGAGTCTAAGCCTTTCCGGCAATTTCGCCGCTCCCGCAGACGGACAAAGCCGTCCGCGGGGATTTCATGCTATCTGGAAACGATTGGTTTCACGCAAGAACTGTACCATCCGCTGTGCAAAGCTCTGACAACTGCCGGTGCTGTGTCAGCAGATGCTCTGCATCGTGTCTGCCAAATTACAATTGTATTCCTGTATTACCGGCCGCACGATCACAAAACAGCACACGCGTACGCATGCTTCTATTAGGAGAACTCCCGATCGAACACAGCATCGCGTCCGCGCCCATTACACATGCCTTTTTAATCAAAACCCAGATCGAAAAACTGCAAAAAAACGCAGGCTTTGCGTTTCCCCCTACCTATGTAGGGTTCTTAGAAGAATGCCTGTCCAACAAAGAAAGGTTGTGCGACAGCACAGCAAGACTCGCCGCAAGATCGACCCTCTGAATAACAATATCATCGGGCACACTAAGTTTTACTGGAGTAAAATTCCAGATTCCTTTTATACCGGAAGACACCATACGGTCGGCAACTTCCTGCGCAGCGGAGGCTGGCACCGTGACAATGCCGAGGCGTACTCTCATCCGAGGCACAATCTTCTCCATCTCCGACATGCTGAGCACATGAACGCCGCGTTCCATTGTCCCGATAACACCGGGATTGACGTCAAACGCCGCAACAATGCTCAACCCGTGCTGCTTGAATCCATCGTATCCAAGCAGCGCACGTCCGAGACTGCCGGCGCCGCATAGGATTGCATCCGTGGTATTGTTCCAGCCAAGAAAATTTAAAATGGACAGTTCAGCCGCCTTCGCCGGGAAACCAAGCCTGGGCAGGCCTGTGACGCCTGTCACCGCAAGATCCTTGCGAACAACAATGGGATCCAGATTAAGCTCCTTCGCGAGAACTGCGCTCGATATATAGGTTTCTCCGTCATGAACAAGCCCGCGTATAAGTCTTAGATAAAGCGGAAGCCTCTTCAACGTAGGCCTGGGAGCCGTTCGCAGCGCATTATCCGGTAGAACATCCATACCAAACAAAGGTTAGAACGGACGCATCCGAACGGATGCGTCCGTTTTGGACATGCCTCCTCAGCCGCGATCAAACGCCTTCAGGTAAATCTCCTTGATCTCGGAGATGAGCGGATAGCGCGGATTGGCCCCGGTGCACTGATCATCAAACGCGTCCACCGACAGCTGGTCGAGGGCCGCATTGAATGCCGGTACGGAAATACCGGCTTCGCGGATAGAGGAAGGTATGTCGAGTTTCTTTTTCAAGTCCTCTATCGCCTTGATCAAATTCTCAACCTTCTCGTCGTCCGTAGCGCCGCCAAGCTGCAGATAATCGGCTACACGCGCATAACGGCTCTTCGCCGTCGGATACGTGTACTGCGGGAAGGCTGTCTGCTTGAGCGGAATATCCGTGGCATTGTACCGGATCACATCCGTTATCAGCAGTGCGTTCGCCAGACCATGAGCAATATTGAAACGTGCGCCGAGTTTGTGCGCCATCGAATGGCAGATGCCCAGGAATGCATTGGCAAACGCCATTCCAGCCATCGTCGCGGCGTAGTGCACCTTCTCCCTGGCTTTCAAATCGCTCGCACCGTTGTTGTAGCTGTCCGGGAGGTACTTGAAGAGAATACGTATCGCCTCAAGCGCAACACTGTTCGAAAATTCCGTGGAAAGTACGGACACCAGCGCCTCCAGTGCATGCGTAACAGCATCGATTCCGCCATAGGCCGTAAGCCGTTTGGGCATATTTACAACAAGCTCCGGATCCACGATCGCCATATCCGGTGTAAGAGCGTAGTCCGCGATAGGATATTTCTTGCCAGTGGCATCGTCTGTGACGACCGCAAACGGAGTGACCTCGGAGCCAGTGCCGGACGTCGTCGGTATCGCGACCATCTGAGCCTTCTTTCCCAACTCCGGAAACGCATATATGCGCTTGCGTATGTCCATGAAGCGCATGGCCATCTCTTCGAATTTCGCATCCGGATTCTCGTACATCAGCCACATCATCTTGGCGGCATCCATGGCAGAGCCTCCGCCAAGTGCTATTATCAGATCCGGCTTGAATGCAGCGCACAAATCAAGTCCCTTGCGTATAGTTGTAAGATCCGGATCGGGCTTGACCTCGAAGAAGACCTCAAACTCCATCCTCATCTCTTCGAGAACTTTTGTAACCTTGTCGGCAAAACCCATGTTGTACAGGACTTCATCGGTCACGACAACTGCGCGCTTGCGATCGGAAAGCTCTTTCAGAGCAAGGCTCATGCATCCGTATTTGAAATAAATTTTGGGCGGTACTTTGAACCATAGCATGTTCTCGCGGCGTTCCGCTATATTCTTAACGTTCATCAAATGTTTCACTCCGACGTTTTCACTTATAGAGTTACCGCCCCAGCTGCCGCATCCGAGCGTCAGAGAGGGTTCCAGCTTGAAGTTGAATATATCACCTATGGCGCCCTGTGAACTCGGCATGTTCACAAGCACGCGCGCCGTCTTCATCTTCTCCCCAAAGTAATTTATGCGGTCCTTGTTCCTCAAGTCCGTGTAAAGAGACGATGTGTGACCAAGCCCGCCGTACTCGATCAACGCCTCCGCCTTCGCCGTAGCGTCCTCAAAAGTCCTGGCGTGGTACAGGGCAAGCACCGGAGAAAGCTTCTCGGACGCAAACGGCTCGCTGTCGTCAACTTTTTCAGCCTCGCCGATCAGTATCTTTACATTCTTCGGGAGATTCAGTCCCGCCAATGCCGCAATCTTGTACGCCGGCTGGCCCACAATTTCCGCGTTCAGCCTGCCGTTCTTCATGATTATAGCACCGACTTTCGCCTTTTCCTCCGGAGAAAGCACGTATGCTCCTCGATCAATAAACTCCTTCTTCACAGCCTCATACACCGAGTCAACAACAACGGCAGACTGCTCTGAAGCGCAAATCACCCCGTTGTCAAATGTCTTCGACATCAATATGGAACTTACCGCCATGTGTATTTCCGCCGTCTCATCTATCACGGCCGGTGTGTTTCCGGCTCCCACGCCCAAAGCCGGAGTACCGGAGCTGTACGCCGCCTTAACCATCCCGGGGCCGCCGGTGGCGAGGATAAGGTTGATGTCCTTGTGGCTCATCAGCGCACTGGAAAGTTCAACCGTCGGTTCTTCGATGCAGTCAATGATATTTTCCGGCGCGCCCGCCGCCACGGCAGCACGCAGCACAACCATTGCAGCCTCTCTGGTGCTCTTCTTCGCCCTCGGGTGCGGGGAGAAAATTATGGCGTTTCTAGTTTTGAGGGCAATAAGACTCTTGAAAATCGCCGTAGACGTCGGATTAGTCGTCGGAACGATTCCGGCAATTATACCAAGCGGCTCGGCAACGCGACGCAAACCGAAGGACTCATCATAAGACAGTTCCCCGCACGTTTTCTCGTCCTTGTACTTGTGGTAAATGTATTCAGAGGCGAAATGGTTCTTTATAACCTTGTCCTCCACTACGCCCATACCTGTCTCCTCGACAGCCATCTTCGCCAGCCGAATGCGCTCGGCGTTGGCGGCCAGCGCCGCTGCCCTGAATATCTTGTCCACCTGCTCCTGCGTGTATGTCGCGTATTTTCTCTGCGCGGCTTTCACTCGAGCCACCATCACATCCAGAGCCGCACTGGCAGCGTTGTCCTTTTCCACCACTACTTCCGCCTTTTCTGTCTTTTTCATTGTGTAACCTTTCCTTGCGTCTGTCCGGGAAACCCGTTTCTTAGAAAAAGATGCGCCACATTATCGATATTCGAATATCGATTGTCAAGTATCGATTTCAGATTTTTATGCGCATGAAAAGTGCAAATTAAATGACGCACATTCCAAGAGGGGGGAAAAGCGATGCAAGCACGTGAAGGAGGAGCTTCTCCTACCGCCCCCCGGGGGGGCGGCGCGCCCCTTCCGGAAAGCAAAAGAAAAAATCCGCCGTCTGTGCGCAAACGCTATCCTCAAAGCCAACCCAACCACACAGGAAGGCTGACGCAATGAAATGTATACAAACCGGCTCACATTTGACGTTTGAGGATCGTTTGATGATTCAGAAAAGCTGGAACCGATATCCTGACGGCGTCCGTCATCCAAGCATCCGAAGCGTTGCGTCGAAGCTCGGGCTGTC
>CASEAR010000046.1 GCA_949285835.1 uncultured Verrucomicrobiota bacterium
GGGTGAGGAGATTGGGGGGTGGAGGGTGTGGCGGTTGGTGGACAGAAAGGGTCAGCTGAAGACGGCAAAGCGGTGCGCACGCGCAGCCAGCGCGGGCACGATGGGGACTTCGCTCCAGTCCCGGAGCGGATGGATCGCCCGGCTGCGCTTCAGATGCATCACGCGGAGATCGGCGGTTTGATGCATCACGTGTGCTCCATGCTCGAGTGCGCCGAGTGCATTGCCGGGGTGTATCCTTTTCTGGACCGGGATCTCCTGCTCGCCGGCGTCGTGGTGCACGATCTGGCCAAAACACGCGAAATGAATCTCAACGGGCTGGGCCTTGTGTCAGACTATTCCGCGGACGGAATGCTGACCGGCCACATCACTCTCGGAGTCTGCGCCGTGGCGGAGGCGTCTGCGCGCACAGGACACGGCGGATGCGAGGAAGAGATGCTGCTGCGCCATATGGTGCTCTCCCATCACGAAAAACCGGAATTCGGCAGCCCTGTGCCGCCAAGATTCCCGGAGGCGCATGTGCTCAGCGCAATAGACAGTCTTGACGCCGTGATGTTTGAGATGGAAGATGTGCTCAAAAATACGGCTCCCGGCACGATGTCGGGGCGCGCTAACGCACTGCGGCGTGAATTGTACCGCAGACAGGGGATTGCCGGCGCGGCGCAGCAGCGTTCCGCACCGCCGCAAAATGACGCTCCGGAAGAGGATTCTGGCATATGTCGTTAGAGGCTGAAAAAAAAGGGGCAGGCAACATTGCTCTGAACGGATTTGTCCTGCTTGAACAGGTTCCTGAATGCATCCGTGTGATCAAAGCGGACGGCGGGAGCGGGGTTTTCCTTTCGTCCGATTTCGGGCCGGACGGGCCGATTGCGCGTTTCACCGTGGGCAGGATTGCGAACAGGCTGCGTTTCGCCGCGTGTGTGAAGCGCACGGACAGTCCGTTCTGGACGCGGCCCGCGGCCGGAGGGGAATACGCTCGCATCCCTGAATTTTCGGTGTGGTTTGCCGTTACGCACGAAGACGGTTCTTTTTCCATGTTTGTCCCTCTTCCTCTGCCGGTTTGCGCGGTTTATCTGGGAGAAAACGGCAGCGGATTCCTCGAGGCATTCGCGGAAACCGGGGACTCCTGCGTCAGCGCCTCGGGGGGTGTCTTCGCGTATGTATCGCATGGCGTATGCCTGCGCGATATGATCGCAGAGGGCGCGGCCGCGGTTTCCGGAATGATGCCTTCGGCCAGGTTGAGACGCAGAAAGCCCGTGCCGGGTTTCGCGGACAAGTTCGGATGGTGCACATGGAACGCGTTTTACGGTGATGTGAGCGAAGAAAAAGTGCGTCTGGGTCTGAGCGCCATGCGGGACGCCGGTATCCCGCCGAGGTTCGTCGTGCTGGACGACGGATGGCTGAGCACGGAGAAAATTTCCACCGGCGGAGACGTCCTGGCAGCGTTTGAGGCGAACTCCAAGTTCCCCGGCGGGCTTAAGGCTTTCACCGGGCGTCTCCGCTCTGATTTCGGCGTGGAGGATGTCCTCGTGTGGCACGCGGCGGACGGATACTGGAAGGGAGTCTCGCAGCGGAAGATGGGCGAATTCTCTCCCGTGCCCCTGAATGTGTACGCCTCCGGCAGTTTCGATCTGACCTTCCTAAACTGGCAGAACGGCCGCGTGTCATGGCCGCAGCTGGGGAAATACGGCGCATTCTACGACGCCTTTCACACGTTTCTGGAAAACTCCGGAGTGAGCGGTGTGAAAGTGGACAATCAGGCTTCCGAGGCATACCTTTCAGACGGTGCGGGCGGCAGAATCGTCCATTTCAGAGAGATGCGTGACGCGCTAATGAGATCCGTTCGCAGGCATTTCGGCGGGAATATGATATCGTGCATGGCGCATGTGCAGGAAATTTGGTACAACTGCAGATATGATAACATGATACGCGGATCAGACGATTACTTTCCGGATAATCCCGGCTCGCATATCATGCATTTGTGGACGAATGCAATGTCCGGAATATGGTTTGGCGAATTCATGTGGCAGGACTGGGATATGTTTTTCAGTGATCATCCTGCCGGAGCGTATCATGCGGCTGCGAGAGCTGTTTCAGGCTCTCCGCTGTATGTAGCTGATGCCCCGGGCCGTTACGACGCGCGTGTGATCGAAGCGGCGGTGCTTCCGGACGGGAGTGTCCGCAGATGTGATTCTCCGGGGAGGATCGCTCCGGACTGCCTTTTCCATGATCCGATTGCGGAGCGCATCCCGCTCAAGGTTGTGAACACATTCGGAGAATACGGCGTGGAAGGCGTGTTCAGCTCATGCCGTCCGGGCGGGGATTCGCCTCCGCAGTCGTGTGTCGTGCGGCCGTCCGATGCAGGCCGGACGCGTTTCGCGAAGTACGCGGCGTGGTTCCACTGCGCGCGCAAGATGCAGCTTCTGCGGCGTTCGGAGTGCGCCGTGGTGGAAGTGGCGTCCGGCGGTTTCGAGGTCGTCACATTCGCTCCGGTTCACTCCTGGATCGCCCTGACGGGGGCCGTCCGCATGTTTGTACCCGCGGCCGGAATTGCGGAGGCGGAGTTTTCCTCGGAAAAAGCGGAGTTCCGCGTGCTGCGCCCGGGGCTCATGGCCGCATGGTGCCGTGAATGCCCGGAGTCTGTCATGTCCGGCGGCGGACTTCCGGTCAGGTTTGAATGGGATAAAGACTCAAATGTTCTTGCCTTTGAAGTCCCGGAGGGAGCCGGCAGCATTGTGATCTGCCGCTCACGGAAGTATTCCGGCAGGAGGAAAAAAGTATGAATACCGAAGAATTTGGGAATGCATGCATGGATTTTGCAGAGGCGCGTGACCTTGGCGTGATAGTTTCGGCTCTGCGCAGCTGCGGGAGGGCGGTGGTCGTGTCGCACGCCAGACCGGACGGTGACGCGTACGGCTGTTCTCTGGGGCTCTGCCTTTCCATGCGAGAGTCCGGACGGAACGCGGTATTTGTCGTGTCCGGGGAGGTTCCCGCCATGTACCGGTATCTGGAGCCTGCGGGCGTCATGGTTTCTCCGGAAATGTTTGTCCGCAAACCGGGAGACGTCGTCTTTGTCCTGGACTGTGGTGAACTTTCCAGACTGCAGAAGGAGGTCGCCGCAGCCGTGGGGGGTTGCCTTTGTACAGCATTGACCATCACAAGAGCACCAGAGGACTCGGGAAAGGCACCTACCTCGACCCGGACGCGAGCTCCACGTCGGAGCTGGTTATGCGTGTGATAAGCAGCCTCGGCCTGCGGCTTTCGCGCCCGGCTGCGGAGGCTCTGTGGACGGGTATTGTGACGGACACCGGCAGGTTCGCGTACTCCTGCACATCCGCGTCCACCTTGCGCTGCGGAGCCCTGCTTGTGGAGGCCGGCGCCCGCACGGACATGATAAACTCTGCCGTTTACGAGACCGTTCGGATCAACAGGCTGATGCTCCTGCGCCGCCTTCTCGGCAAGCTTCACGTTTTCGGCGGCGGCAGGGCCGCTGTCGCAAGCCTTTCCGCCGGGGACTACGCGGCCGAAAACTGCGGGCCGGACGATTCCGAAAATTTTGTGGATGTGGCCAGAGCCGTCGGCGGAGTGGATGCGGCCGCATTCGTGAGACAGTTGGAAGATGGCGGCCCTGTGTTTATAAGCATCCGCACGCACGCGCCTTTCGATGCCGCGCAGGTATGTTCAGCGTGGGGCGGCGGCGGTCATGCCCGCGCGGCCGGAGCATCCGTATCCGGAAAGTCTCTCGACGAAACGGTCCGGGAGGTCGAATCCGCGCTGCAGGCTTTTTTTGAATGAGGCTTCCGTCCGCGCCGCGCGGCTACGGTCCACGATTTTCCAACGGAGGAAATTTGTTACTCCAGAGGCTTCCGTTCGCGTCGTGCGGTTACGGCCGGCCGGTGCACAGAAACACCGCCGACCCCGGCCCGCGCTTGCGGAGTACCAGCGTGCTGCCGTGTGTTTCCGGCGCGATGGTCTCGTCGTCCGATTTTGAGTCCAGGCGGCGCACGCTCCATTCGCCGGCTCCGTGTCCGAGTCCCGACACTTCCACGTGTATTTCCGTGCCGCTGCCCGTGTAGTCCGAAATGAGCATTGCCGGATTGTTGCCGTTTTTGTCCGTGCCCGCCAGCACTTTCACTGTGCTCTGCGCGCTTGACGCGGATACGCGGTGCTCGCAGGCTCGCATGAAGTCTCCGATGAATTTCATGGAGTAGTAGTTCTTGTTCAGTCCCTTGGAAAGTGTGTGAAGCCCGAATGTCCCGTCGCTGTTGTGGCAGCCGGCTCCGTAGTACATGGCGGAATCAAGCTCTGTGTCGTGCCATGCCGCTATGCAGGCGGCGTTGAACGCAGCGGAATCGATGCCGAAAAGCCCGTCGTCTCCGCACAAGGCTTTGATGTAACTTTCCTCGGTTACATTTTCATGGATTCCTTCCCATGTTTTGAGGTAATGCCATTCGTTGAGGCACAGCTCCGCGTTGTGCATCCCATGGTTGTCGGCAATCTTGCGCATTTCGCCGGCAGTCTGTGTGATGGCATCTACATTCGAGGTGTAGCAGTGCCATGAGAGAAAGTCCGGCGCGATGCCTTCGCGTTCGCACCGGCTGAGAACGGCGTCGAACCACTCATGGTTCAGTCCGCACATGGCCGGTCCCCCGACCTTTATCCCGGGGAATCTTGATTTGAGGTGTTTAAGCACGGTGGCAAAAAAACCGCAGAACTGTTCCTGCGTGCCGTTCCAGCACCGGCATCCCAGATCGGGTTCGTTCCATATCTCCCAGTACTCGATGCCGAGGTTCATGCCGTTGTTCCAGCCCTCGTTGTAATGCATGATCACATGCTCCATAACCTCGGCCCAGTGGCGGAAATCCTTTGGAGGCTCAGTGTTGAAATGCCGGTTGCTGAGTGAGTGTTCTATGCTGGTTCCCATCCGGAAAAATGCTTTTGTCCCGCACGAATACAGGTTTTCAAGCAGACAGTCGGTGGGCTTGAAGAAGTAGTTGCGCGGATCGTTGGCGTCGAGATGCTCAAGAGGGAAAATATGAAAGGTGTCGCATACCCGCTGTCCCGCATTGAACAGCGCCTGATCGTGCGTCCGCGCCATGGTGAACCCCAACGCCTTGTACTCCTCGTTGAAGTCGGTTACGGATTGCACGCTGATGGCGGGCATGTAGTTAGAGGAATGCAGGTTCCTGTTTATTTTTCCTGTCTTTCTGGAAAAGTCCGCCTTTATTGCGGCGTTTGAATCTGGTGTTTTTCCGGTCATGTTTTCTCCCTTATGCGCGATGTTGGCTCACAAGTGCAAAAGCAAAATTTCTTTCTGCAGACTCGTCTCTTTTCGCGATCTCCAATCGCAGGCTTTTTTATGCATAAATCGGTTTTTCAAGTCTTTTGACCGCCGCTGATCTCAGACCACATGTCGCCCGACCGGCGGATGGAATCCGCTTGCCTAGACAGTGCGCCGGTAATCAGCTTCATTCGGCTTTTTCTCTTTGCTTCGCTGACGCGGCATGGTCTTCCGTATCGTCTCTGTTCCTTTCTGCATCATCAGAGTACAATCAGTTCATTGCGGGCCGGCATGCGTTTCTCCGTTGCTGAAGGAATGCTTCCCCGCGCCGGAAAACACCGGCCGGGGCATCTCCGATCCAGCCAGAGAACTAACCACGTTTCCGTATTGTTTGCGTAAGTCTACAGAAAGTATTTCGAATTGTACAGTCAGTATTTCAATT
>CASEAR010000047.1 GCA_949285835.1 uncultured Verrucomicrobiota bacterium
CTCAAAGAAAGAACTCAATTCACAACAGCGTTGCGGTTGGCCCCGAAAGCTGGACAGGAAGATCGACTCAAAGAAAGAACTCTACACTCACCACGCATTCAATGTGAACTGAGTCGGTTTAGTTGTCAAAGAGCTATGACAGGTTCCCCTGTCAAAATGACTTCAGCGTACAAAGTCATACAAAATCACGTCACACCCAGTACCACGACGGTGAGAAACTAGTGTAACAACGCTTGTTTGTCAAGCACATAAATGTCAGAACAATGACAAGGTTGTTTCGTATTCGGACAAACAAACAGCGCTCCGAATAACTATACGGATTTTTTATGCAAGCCGTTCTGTCCTGTTCGGTGGCAAAATCGGCTTTGTCGGGATAATCGCCTTTAGTTGGAACACAGAGACAATTTCTGCGCACAGTATATATTGAAAAAAGCTTAAGCATCTGGATGAACACGCAAAATACCTCTGTACCGACACAAAATGTGGGCAAAACAAGGCAAAAGGCACATATAAATTTAACCGGTGTACAGAGAATAGAACATCAGAAAGCACATCGTAAATGCGGCGTTTATTCCCAACAACGTCACGTCACGGAATAAAAAATAGGTAAAACCGCCGCAGGCACATAGAACAGAAGCTGTCAAAGAGCAAACAAAAAGGGTCTCTGGAGGCGCCCTGTTGTCCAATCTCCTGACTTGGACAGCACGCTAATGCGAATCCCGTGTCTGCTGCTATAACAGCTCGCCATCCGGACATTTAACATCGGGTTTAATGGCCGTCTGACCTGCCCGGAAGTCCACACCGATAACTTTGGCGAAGAGAATGCCTAGCGCACGAAGAAACCGTACAAGTTCAGAAAACGCCACGATAACGTCCCGACGTCAAGACGTTTATCAAGAATGGCCGCGATTATCTCCGAACGAGCCGTATGCGGTTTTCCGATGATGATTTTCCTCCGTCATGCACATGCTCGTGTGCAGTAAGCCTGCGATGCCGTTTTTTCAAATTTTTCTGTCTAATTGCGCATACAGTTTTTCGCCGCCAAAAATGCCGTCCTGTCACATTTTTCCATACATGATTTCAAAAATCGCCGTATTTCACGCCCAGATCTACGGAAATTGAAATATTTCCAATTTTCTCAAATTCCAGTACGCCTTACACTTTTATCAACTCCGACGGACAGTACCTGTTTCATTTCCGACGTACGGCGGATTTTACTTGTCATTTTCAAAATATAATCGTACTATTCGGCACATATCGCGCCCCAATAGCTCAGTTGGATAGAGCGGCTGCCTTCTAAGCAGCAGGCCGCTGGTTCGAGCCCAGCTTGGGGCGCCATTTTTTGTCTGCTGCAGTGCAGCCGGATTTGGCGCGCCATTCAGGCAGTGGGTTTGTGGCCGCCCTTGTGCCGAGACGGCCGTTGTTTTGCAAGGGGAAGTTCGCTTCATGTCACCGCAGAAACGGGCATGACCAATATCGGAGGAAACTCATCGCGAACGTTGAAGACAGATCCCGCTGTATTGTTTTAGTGCGGGAACTGCAAGTGCGGCACAATGCGCGTTCACGCAGAACTCTTCACTGTCGCCTGCGCGACAGGCGAATTGCGGATACGCATCCTTCAGCCGGATATTTTCCTGCAAACCGTCGAAAACGAGCTCACCCATTACCGAACTTTCGGCGGAAGCGTGTGCAAAATCCGTTCATTTCCGGAAGCTGGATTACCGGGTAAGGCGGAGAATTCGCATCCAATTTTGCACACTAAAAACAGCCCGACTTCTGGCTGTCCCTGCTTTTCATTTGCCTCTATTGGCTTTCACCCCTGCCCTTTTGAAATCTCGTTCAAACGGCATGAGATCAAGGTTTTGCTCCGCAGCTGCCAATAAAGCATTTTTTAATTTCAAAACGCATATTTCTAAATCTCATCTGGACTTATACCGGTCGGGTGAAGTAAAATCGTACTGTTGGTCTTGTGAGAAACACACCGGGTTTTGTGGGCATACCGGCAGTTTTTATCTGGAGGTAATTTATGCGTGAAGAAACTTACGATACCGACTTGTGCGTAGTTGGCGGAGGCCTGTCGGGAATGATTGCAGCGATTTCCGCGGCAAGACATGGAGCAAAAGTCGTTCTTTTGCAGGACAGACCGGTACTGGGAGGCAACTGTTCAAGCGAAGTGCGCATGCACGTATGCGGAGCGCATGGCGAAAACCGCAGGGAAACGGGGATCATTGAGGAACTGCTGCTTGACAATTTTTACTACAACAGAACCCCGTCGTTTTCTGTGTGGGATGCGGTGCTGTACGGTAAAGTTCAGTACCAGAAAAACATTACTCTTCTTCTCAACGCAAGCGTATTCGACGTGGAAATGGACGGAAATACGGTTGTGGCAGTCAAGGCCTGGCAGGGAACCAGCGAATCACGCATCCGGGTTTCGGCAAAACTGTTTGCAGATTGTTCAGGCGATGGAATCCTCGCACCGCTCACCGGCGCAGAATACCACTTCGGACGAGAAGCACGGTCCGAATTCAATGAATCAATCGCTCCCATCGCAGCAGACCGCAAAACGATGGGCATGAGCTGCCTCCTTCAAGCGCGCGAATACACCTCGCCGCAGGAATTCATTCCGTTCCCATGGGCGTACTCCTTCACGGAAGGAAAGGAAGCCCTGCTAGCCGGGCACTGCGTCGATTTCACAAGGACAAACCTGTGGTGGATGGAAGTCGGCGGGGAAATGAACAGCATCGACGACACAGAAAAATGCCGAGAAGAACTCCTGAGAATCGCGTTCGGAGTATGGGACTACATAAAGAACCATTCGCCGGACAGGGATCGCTTCAGAAATTACGCGCTGGACTGGCAGGGATTCCTGCCGGGGAAGCGGGAGTCGCGCCGCTACTGCGGAGACCATATGCTCACACAAAACGACGTCTCGGCAGAGGGACGTTTCGAGGACATTGTCGCCTATGGAGGCTGGTCCATGGACGACCACTTCCCGGACGGATTTTATCACAACGGACACAGCACCACTTATCATCCGGCGCCAAGCCCTTACGGGATACCGTACAGATCGCTGTATTCCCGAAACATAGCCAACCTTTTCTGCGCCGGACGCTGTCACAGCGCAACGCACTCCGCCATGAGCTCAACGCGCGTTATGGCGACAACATCACTTATGGGCCAGGCCGTGGGAACCGCTGCGGCAATTGCTTCCGCAAACGGGCTTTCTCCCAGAGGAGTTTATGAGCACAAGCTGGCCGAGCTCCAGAAGCAGCTCATGGACGACGATTGCTGGCTGCCGTGGAAAACGAGGCATGTTTCACGCCTTTGCCTGGACTCAGCAATATCTTCTTCCGGCGGAGACGGGGCGGAGCTTCTGAGGAATGGCACCGACAGACCATGGGATGGATGCAGAAATTCATGGCAGGGAGGCACTGGCTGCTCCATAGAATACAGATTTCCGGAGGAATGTGAAATCAAGTCTGCGAGGATGGTTTTCGACAGCAATCTGAACAGGAAAGACAGTTCCCGGCTCAATTCACAGTCGCGGCTCCTCAATATGCGCTACTATACGAAACTTTCAGACGGTGGTTTCATGCCGCCTGAAACGCTTGTCCGCGGGTTCCGCATCGAAACGCTTGATTCCAGCGGGAAATGGAACACAGTTTGCGAGGAACATAACAACTTCCAAAGGCTTGTAAAGGCCCCGGTTGATGCCCGCTGCCTCGGCGTAAGGCTCACCCCACTCTCTACATGGGGCACAGAAACAGTGAACATTTTCGCATTCGAGGTTTGTTGATCAGACTACTGCGATGCTGTACAGCTAAAATCAGAGGACAAAGATGCGTGTGCTTATCACATCCGACCCGGTATCGGAGCCGGAACAGTACAGATTTGGGAATAACGGATGGAACGCCTTCTGGATCGGGGATCCGGACTGGAACGGGATGGACGCCCACGCCTGCGCCTTCAGACGAAGCGTAACCGTTGCGGAGCACACCGTTATCAGGATACATGTTTCGGCAGATCAGCGTTACACTCTCTACGTTGACGGCATACGTACGGGATTCGGCCCTGAACGCGGCGATCCCCGAAACTGGTTCTATCAAACGTACGACCTTGATCTTGAGCCGGGGCGCCATGTGGTATGCGCCATCGTAACGTGGACCTCCTCCCGGGGAGCGCTTGCGCATCTGGGCCATTTCTACAACACCCCTGGATTTATGGTTTACGCGCAGGATCGGCCGTCGGATTTCCTGAACACCGGAATCGCTCACTGGGAATGCCTGACACTGCACGGTCTGGTGCAGTTCCTCCCATCAATATCCGGGCAGTTCACAACGATCGGAGCAAGAACTGATTTCAGAGCAGACAGAGCTCTGGCGAAATGCGCGGACGGCATGGACAGCGCCGGAGACTGGAAAACCTCACTCACGTGTGAACGCGTGGAGCTTCGCAGCCTGCTGCCGAACGGATATCACGAAAAACGTCTGCTGCGGCATAGCGTTCTCCCGGCAATGTTTGAGAGGGAAGTCTCCGTCTGCGACGTCAGATACATGCGCTGTTCCTGCGATTTCAAATCTTTTGACGAGGAAAACTTAAAACCCGTCAAAATCCGTGACTCCGATGCCGCACTTGCTTCCGGATTCTCGGCCGCGCTGAAAGCTGAACAGCCATTCATATTTGAAGCGCAGAAAGTGTATTCCGCGATTCTGGATGCACACGAATACCACTGTGCGTGGCCGCTCCTCACGGTATCGGGAGGATCCGGATCCGTGATTGAAGTCGCCTGGGCTGAAGCGCTGTTCACTGAACAGACGGAGTCTTCGTGGAGAAAAGAGAACCGCAATGCCATAGACGGCAAGTTCTTCCGTGGAACCGCGGATATTTTCCGCCCGGACGGCTCTGAACACATGAAAATGGAACCCATCTGGTGGGAGGCCGGCCGGTATGTCAGAATAACAGTGTGTACGGCGGACCAGCCCTTGGTGCTTGAGCGGTTTAAACTGCGCGAAACACACTACCCGATCAAGTTTGAATCCGGATTTGAGACGTCGGATCCCCGTTGGAATAATGTCTTTAAAATATCCAAGCGCGCAGTTGAGATGTGTTCTCATGAAACCTTCTTTGACTGTCCGTTTTATGAACAGCAGATGTACGCAGGCGATTCGCGCATCGAAATGCTTGTCACATACGTCATGACTAGAGACGCCAGACTTCCCAGAAAGGCAATGATGATGTTTGACGAATCGCGTACATCGGACGGAGTAACGCAGTCGCGGACGCCTTCGATAGACGTGCAGGTCATACCCCCATTTTCGCTGTGGTGGGTGATGATGGTGTGCGATTACGCAATGTGGCGCGATGATATTCCTTTCGTCAAGGAACGCATGCCGGGAGTAAGAGCCGTGCTTGAGACATTCAGGAAAAATGTCGGAAGCGACGGACTGCTTCGTCCGCTCCCCGGATGGAATTTTATGGACTGGGTTCCGTCATGGAGCGCAGGAATCCCCCTCGGGCGCAATATGGGAGTAAACGCCGTTTCCAATCTGCAGCTCGCGCTTACTCTCAAGTCCGCAGCTGGTCTCGAGGAATTTCTGGGAGAAACGCTCCTTGCACAGCGCAACCGGGATATGGCGGAACGAATCGCAGAAGCTGTGCGCCGAACATTCTGGTCAGCGGGAAAAGGACTTTTAGCCGAGGACCCGGAAAAAACGTCTTTTTCGGAACATACACAGTGTCTCGCCGTCCTAGGGGACTTTGCTCCGGAAGGTTCAGATCTGCTGTCTGCCCTGCTCTCAGCCGGAGACGATATCGCGAAGACAACCGTATATTTTTCGCACTATCTCTTCGAGGCGTTTGCCAAGGAAAACAGGCTTGCAGAAGTATATGAAAGGCTCAATTTATGGTTCTGGATGGAGGACAACGGATTCATGACAACCATTGAATCGCCGGAACCTTCGCGCTCGGACTGCCACGCATGGGGAGCCCACCCGCTGTACCACGCGCATGCTTCATTCGCGGGAATCAGGCCGGCATCTTATGGATTCTCGTCCGTTTCAATACGGCCGCAGCCGGGCCCGCTGAATCACATCCGCACTGATATGGTTCACCCGGCCGGACTCGTTTCCCTGTCGCTTGACGCTGCACCGGACGGGCATTGTTCAGGCTGGGCGGCATCCCCCGCCGGAGTTCCCGTGGACATGGAGCTCCCGGACGGACGCAGATTCCACTGGGAAGGCGGACGTCTTGTTTTTTGATTAAACACGAACTTTTTTTCGCATATTTCCGTTTAACATATTCGAAGGAGAACGAGTATGAAAAAAATATTGTTTGCTATGTCGCTCATGGCGGTTTTCTCTGGAGTCGCCGCTGCTGCCTCTTCCACAAATTCCTCACCGGAAAAAGCGGAAACGAAGCCCGCAGCCGCATCGCAGTCCATCAAAAAAGGTATGGACTGGCTTGTTCAGCAGCAAAAACCCGACGGATCATTTTCACAAGCGCAATTCCCGGGGTTGACCGGGCTTGCACTCTGGGCAATGATCTCTTCCGGGGATACCGCTTATGCAAAGAACATTGACTCTGCCGTAGACTTTCTTAAAACAAAAGTCCAGAAGGACGGCGGAATCTACAGCGCGGTACCAGGAAGAAGCGGCGGAGGACTCGGCACATACAACACTGCCGTGTGCCTCACGGCGCTCGCGGAAACGCAGCGTGAAGACCTTACGGAAATTATCCTCAACGCCCGTACTTTTCTAGCCGGATCTCAAATATCCGGTGATGACGAAACCTTCGGCGGAGGGTTCGGATATGAACAGAAAACTCCCAGACCATACGCTGATCTGATGAATACACACTTCGTTATGGAGGCCATGCGCCGCTCACAGTCGTATGAAGACAAACGCCCGGCAGGCCAGAAAAAGGCGGATATAGACTGGGATGCCGCGCTGGCGTTCGCGGAGCGGCTGCATAACGGGGAAGACGCCGGAGACAACGCCGGAGGATTCGCTTACAGCCCGGCGGACGCCAAGGCTGGCGTCGAAAAAGTCAATGGAACAAAAAATTCCGAAAAACAAGGCGAAAAAGTCGTCATGCGCTCCTATGGCAGCATAACTTACGCTGGACTTCTCGCGCTCGTTTATTGCGATCTCGACAAAACCGATCCGCGCGTACGCTCAACCGTGGACTGGGCGTCCAGACACTGGACACTTGAAGAAAATCCCGGCGTTGGAGATCAGGGACTCTATTTCTTCTACAATGTTATAGGCCGATCTCTAACTGCCGCAGGCATCGACAATATTCCCGTACACGGGGACGATAGCAAAACAATCCCGTGGGGGGAAGAAATTGTAAAAAAAGTGACGTCGCTCCAGCATGAAGACGGGTCTTGGGTCAACAAAAACGGACGCTTCTGGGAAAACGACCCTGTGCTTGCCACGTCGTATTCCATACTGGCGCTCGCTTTTTCCTCCGGCATAGCCGATTAACAGCAGAATTCGGGCCGGGCAGACCGCGGAACTTCGTGTATTTCAAACGGCTAATGCCTGCTGCTGCGGGGTCGGCTGTTCTGCCCGGCAAACAGAAACCGGCAGCGCTGCGGCGGCAACACATTCTCCCGTGCGCAGACTGCGGCTTTGATGCCGAATTTTTCGGAAGAGCATTCATATGCCGGAAAATTTACGGACGCGGCAGCTATTCTGCTGCGAAGTGTGAAAAGAGAGAAAGTTCCGCCGGCCCAATCGCGAACCGGCATGTTTTAGATCGACGCCGTCCTTATTGTAAAGACGTTATATAGGGGGGGCTTGCGGATGAAAACAGCAAGCTGTGAGTCTTCGTGCGTGCGTTGGCGGTGCTGCACTGCGGCGCCGCAACAACAAACTGAACGCTGCAGATTGAATCCGACGGTAAGATATCCACCTTGACGTCGTGGACCATGCAAATGAAACTCTGTGGGCAGACACAATACAGGGATTGACAAAACCGCCGTAAAAACACATTGTCAGGATCAAAGAGGCACCGGACTGCCGAAAAGGCACTGCTAAGCCGCGGCAATATGCGAAAGATGCATTTTCAGCACCGCTCTGTCGAGAAGACGCAAGTTCGGCTGTCGCTGAAAGGAGGGAAATGGATGCCAGAATCGGAAACACGCTCAGATTCACGATG
>CASEAR010000048.1 GCA_949285835.1 uncultured Verrucomicrobiota bacterium
ACCGACTTCTACAAGGTGACCGACGAAGAAATCGCCTACCTGCAGCACCTTCTCACAAACTACCCCCGTCCATCGTTCCTCAACAAGAAAGCCAGCGCATGAAAATCTTCTCCATCCTACCACCCTCGCTGCGGCATTTTACTTGCATTTCTCAAAGTCAGACAAAAGTTGAAAAAACCAATATGCATAAGGAACATCCGGCGGAGAAGAAAAAGAACGGGGAAGTTCTGTTCAACACCCCCAGAACTCCGACTCCTCAATCCCCAGAATCGCCCACTCAGCTGAATAACCTCAAAACAGACATGCCGCACCTCATCATGAAACTGCTGCATCCGACTTGCAGTTCACTACAGCAGAGAAGAAGGAGGAGCGCGACGGCTTGTTCTTCACGCACCTGCAGAACGTGAAAATCTGCATAACGCCATACTCCCGGCCGGTGGCCGCACCGTTAAGATGCTAAACCGAGTATAAGAGAACTGCGAAAAAAATGTTGCTCCACACCCCTCGCCGCGTGACAATCAGCAGGTCGCACGGCTGCGCAGTTTTGCAAACCAGCCTCAAAACCCGGCGTCCGCAGTTCCGGCATAAAACTCCATTGTTCCGTGGACATATGAACACCGTTTGTGTACAATATGCGGCGTTTATCGCCTCGTCAGGAAAAGGGTTCCTGCTGATTAGAACACGACATACCCGTAACTTATGCAACACATTATAATTGACATTGTACAGAACGTCCTAGGTGGGCTGGGAATTTTTCTCATCGGCATGAAATTCATGTCTGACGGCATGCAGGCTGTAGCGGGGAAACGGCTGAACAAACTTGTAAGCGCCATCACCGACAACCGGATTCTGGCTGTGCTTGTTGGACTTGGGGTGACCGGAGTAATTCAGTCCAGTTCCGCCACCACAGTCATGGTGATAGGCTTTGTAAACAGCGGCATAATGTCGCTCATGCAGGCGATAGGCGTAATATTCGGAGCGAATATCGGCACAACGGTTTCGATGTGGATACTTACTCTGAATCTGGCCGATTACGGACTGCTCATCATCGGGTTGTCTGCCATTCCGTTCCTGTTCTCGAAAAATGAACGCACCCATTACACGGGGATGACAATACTCGGGCTGGGCATGCTGTTCCTTGGACTCATGATGATGTCGGACGGATTCAAACCGCTTCGAGACATGGACGATGTAAAACACTGGCTTACTTTGTTCGAAGCCACAACGCTTTTGGGATTCCTGAAATCGGTTTTTGTCGGCATTGCGGTAACAGCGGTCATACAGTCCTCCACGGCGGTTATCGGCATAGTAATGGGGCTTGCAGTCAACGGCGTAATAGGCTTCGAGACTTCTGTGGCGATAATCATGGGTTCTAATATCGGCACCACGATCACGGCCGCGCTTGCCTGCATAGGAGCTTCCCGCAATGCCATGCGCGCCGCCCTGTCGCACTTCCTCTTCAATTTCATCGGCGTCTTTTTCGTGATAGTATTCCACTCTCAGTTCATAGACGCGAGCCGGTTTCTGATAGAAAAAATATCGTCCCACCCGATAGGCCCGGACAACATGAAGCTGGCCATTGCATGCGTACACACGGGATTCAACCTGATATGCACGCTGATCATGCTCCCGGTCATGGGACAGTTCGCGAAATTTGTAACTTTCTGCCTGCCGATGCGCGAATCGGAAACAAAGTCCGAGCGCTACACCCCGCGCTATCTTGACAAGCGCCTGCTCGTGCAGCCTTCCATCGCAATCGCACAAGCACAGAAGGAAGTGCTCTTCATGGGCTCATGCTGCATAGAAATGCTCGACACCCTCCTTGCCGCCACTTCCACCAGCGAACGGGATGAAGAACTCGAAGAGTCGATTTTCCGCAAAGAAGACGACATGGACATTGCCCAGAAGGAGATAGTGGACTACGTAAGCCGCCTGCTGCGCGACAACATCTCGCACACGGACGCCCTCAACGTGAGCAGGGAAATCAAACAGGCAGACGAATTTGAATCCGTAAGCGACTATGTCCGCAATGCCCTGAAAGCCTATCTGAAAATCCGCAACGCCGGTGAGGACCTCTCGACGGAAGCCCGCGGTGAAATAATAGACCTCAACAAGCACATACGCGAGTACTGCGGACGCGCCATGAATGTAATCGTAAAACCGGTTTCGTCCGAAATCACGGCGCTTGAAGAGCAAAGCCGCACAATCGACGATCTGGCGAGAGAATACCGCAACGCGCACATGCGCAGACTCGCCGTAACATGCACCGAGCCGGTGAAGAGCATCGTCTACTCCGACATGCTTATGTCGTTCAGAAGGATGAACGACCATATTCTCAACATAGTACAGACAATGCGGGATTGATCCCGGCTCCGGGAACGCAGGCCGCAGCAGCAGGACAGACACACGATATGAACAGCGTTAAGTTTACAGAAGATGCGCACGGAATGCGCGTTTTGAAAATAAGCAACAATTCAGCGGATGCGCTCGTGTACCTTCACGGAGGGCATGTGGCCTCTTTCAAGCCGAAAGGCTCAGCCGACCTGCTGTGGATGAGCAAGATGTCGATGTTCGAAAACGGCAAGCCGATACGCGGCGGGATCCCCATATGCTGGCCGTGGTTCGGCGCGCCGGACAAGGCCGCGCTGCCGAACGCCCGGACATCACACGGGCTGATCCGCTTGGTAGACTGGGACATTGAGGAGGTATCGGCCTGCGGCTCCTCCACACAGGTTGTTCTGAGTGTCTCGGATTCCCCGGAAACAATCACGATCTGGCCATTCAAATTCAAGCTGTCACTTTCCGTGACCGTATCCGATGCACTTTCCCTGCTGCTCACCACGGAAAACACCGGCAGCGTGCCTTTCACAGTC
The DNA here is from genome assembly GCA_949285835.1 of uncultured Verrucomicrobiota bacterium. Classification (GTDB taxonomy): domain Bacteria; phylum Verrucomicrobiota; class Kiritimatiellia; order RFP12; family UBA3636; genus CASEAR01. The sequence goes on from CASEAR010000048.1 coordinate 2,874, forward strand.
ACACAGGCCATGCACACGTATTTCGACGTGGGCGACATTGCGCGCACCACCGTGTCCGGCTTCGATGGAGTTCCGTTCATCGACACCGTGCCCGGGACAAAGAAACCTCATCAGATACAAAGCGGAGACATCGCATTCACCGAGGAAACCGATAGAATTTACACCGGATTCTCCGGCGACGCCGTCATAAACGACACGGCAAACCGCAGAAAAATAAAAATACACAAGGAAAACAGTTCCACATCCGTGGTTTGGAACCCGTGGATAAACAAGTCCGCCGCAATGCCCGATTTCGGAGACGACGAGTACAAGGGCATGCTATGCGTGGAAACGTGCAACATACAGGAAGACTGCCGTAATGTCGCACCAGGCGGCAAAACCTCGTTGGGAACCATTATTTCCGTCGAACACGAGTAACCGTGGAAAGATCCAAACAGGAGGGAAAATGACCGGCGATAACACAAGGAAGCCAGGCGCCGACATAAAAACGTTCCTGCGCTCGCTCGTTTCGTCTTCACGGAGGCGTCCGACTACCGTAACTCTTTCCGCCTGGGGAAAGCAGCGCACTTTCGCTGCGTTCGACCTCTTTGACGATACTTTTATTTTTGAGGACGGCATATGGGACCGCATCGAAAACAAGGACTCCGTCATCATGCTTCCAAAAGAAGCGCTCTGTGAGTACACGGACAAACATCACAAACGCGTTTTCGGGAACATAATGACCGTCAGCTCCGGGAACCATGCGGTAACATCCATCCCGCTTCTCTCAGGGCATTTCTGGGACTTTCCGGCCCTCCCCGACGAAGCCAAGACAGAGGTCCTCACCAAGCGGATGGTCTACGCAAACTGCGTAGGAAACAACGTTGAAATATCCCAGCGAGAGGTCTCCACCGACAATGTGGTCGAAATGGACGACTGGCTCCAGAATCTGGGCTACCCAATGCGCAACGTCGTCCTTATAGACCGCACCGACTCGTCGCTCCAGCACTACAGCCACAGGGGACAGGAATGGAGAATCAAGCCCCTCGCCTGGACGCTGGATGAAATCGCACAGGCGATAACGAGCAGCATCAGCCGTATGCACTCGTGCCTCAAATACTACCACAACGTAAAAGGCGTGCACTTCCTGTCGTACAGGAACTTCATGGAATGGGGACAGACCGCGCATTCCGACCGCGCGGAGTTCATGCGGGGCCTGGCGGAGCTCGCAGGCACCAGTGAGGAAATGCCTATTCCCAACATAATGCTCACAAAATACCGCGACCACCACGAAGTGGAGTTCTTCGGAGTGCCGACCGGGTTCGCAGAGTCCGTTCTGGTGCCGGCGATCATGGATCTGTACGAGCATGCCAAACGCGAAACTGAAGAAAACCCGGAACGACAAACAAGCAATATAGAAGAGAGGTTCAACGCAATTGCGGAAAATTTCCGTTCTGCCCTTATGGACCCGCAGTATGCCGACGATTCGTCGCCCGATTTCATGCAGGCAATATACAGAAACATCACCGGGCAAATCTACTTTGACGACCATTTCAACGTTTCCTCTGCCTTCGACGATATGCGAACCGCTCTGCCCGGAGCCACATACATCATGGGCAACCGATTCATACACGACAGCGCAGACCCGCGTACAATCGCCATTCTTGATTCCCTGGAACACGAAATCAGCCATGGCGATAAACTAGAATACGTCAATGTGTACGAAATCAGGTCAAATACCGAGCAAACCAGGCTCGGAGAAGGCAAATCCCGCGAAATAGTATACAAAACCTCGTGGAATCCCAGAGACACAAGGATGATAGAAAAACGTCTGGCGCAGAGGAGCACCGGATACGGCGCTTACACACTCGCCAGAGTCTGCGCATTCAGATCCCTCGGAATCTCATACGGACGGCACAGACTCCTCGCCAGGAACGACGGCGCCGCTGGAGACATCCACTATTTTACGCGCGGCCGTTACCCCGGACTGCCATTCAACAAGCTGCCGAAAATGTACTTTTTTTCCCGTGATCCGGTCACCGGAAAATTCGATACCGAAAGCGAATCCGCCGATATCGTCCGCGTGCTTATGATACTCATGGGCGGCGCAGCGGCAGAAAACCTTGTACTGAAAAAATACCGGGTCGACACGGAGTCAAACAGATTCTGTCAGGGCAAGGAAATCGTCGAATTCGGATACGATATACGCTACGGACGGGAAATGCCGTTGAGGATACACCTCTGCTCCATAAGAGGCACCATGGGGTGGCCGGACTGGTCGTGCTCTCAGGAAAATCTTGACAACATTTTCGATGTTTACACTTCCTCGTTCGCATCAATGGTCAGACGCTTTGCAGACGAACATCCAATATTGCCGGAATACAACATAGCAGACGCTTTTTTCGACGGTTTTTCCGGAAAAACAAGGGAATTGTACTGGAACTACATAAACCGTAGGGAGCAATTCGACAACTACGATCCCAGAGTCTTCAAAGACTATAATTTCCGGGAGAAATGGACGTTTGTCCTCTGGTCGCTCGAAAAACAGCGGGAACAGCTGAACCGAATCTACGACCTCTTTCACGCAAAATTTTCGGAACTTGCCGGCATGCCGGCGCCGGAAAACTGATTCAGCGCAGGGACGCCGCAGCAATGGACAATATCTCATCCCTCAATTCCCCGAACTCCGCTGCCGTGAAATATTCGGTCATTGCCGTCGCGGTTGTATCCGCGTATACATCGTGCCAGATGCTGGCGGACATCGCCAGCCTCAAAGTGGGCAGCGTCGCAGGATTGGCGGTAGACATGGGCACCTTCATTTACCCCGTGACGTTCACGCTGCGCGATCTGGTGCACCGACTTCTGGGCAGATCAGCCGCCAGAGCCGTGGTCATTTCATCCGCCCTGATAAACCTGTTCATGGCAGCATACCTGCAGATATGTGCAGTCGTCCCTCCGGACGCATCCTGGCAACTTCAAAGCCAGTTCTCCGCCATTCTCGCCCCGGTATGGAGGCTCGTGATCGCTTCAATAGCGGCCGAAACAATAAGCGAACTTACGGATACGGAGATATATCACAAGCTTGCGTCCGGTGGGAAAGCGCCGTGGAAAAGTTCTCTCGCGAGCAACTGCATTTCCGTCCCGATAGACAATCTTGTATTCGCCGTCGGAGCGTTTGCCTTCACGATGCCATGGTCCGTGGTCTGGGAAATATTCCTTTCGAACTTGATAATCAAGGCCGTAGTAAGCGCGGTTTCCGTTCCCCTCGTGAATCTGGGTCACGGGAAAATCATTCCAGGAAAGTAAGTCAGATGACAGACACTTGCCCGCATACAGACAACAATGCCGCATCCGCCGGAGATGCTGCCGTTTTGCGCATAAGGATCCCGGTGAGCCGCGACGACTCGGACTACATGCTCGAGGCGATGTCCGTCCTGGACACGCCCGTCGGATCGTGGGAAGACGTCGACTCCGGGGACGTTTTCATCGAGGCTTACGGCATCGACCCGGAAGAAATGCGGCAGACCGCAAGAAAAATGGCGGAAATCGCACAGTCCGTCGACGGCCGCATCCACGCCCCGGAAATATCATGCATGGACAAATGCGACTGGGCAGAATCGTGGAAGCAGTTCTATCACGTCATTCGTGTATCCCCCAGGATCACCATCAGACCTGCATGGGAGCAGTATTCGCCATCCGGCTCCGAAGAAATCGTTGTTGACATTGAGCCGGGAATGAGTTTCGGCACGGGGATTCACCCGACAACCCAGTCCTGCCTCAAGTTCCTTGACGCATCCGCCGCCGGGGCTGGCGGAGATATGACGGTAATAGACATCGGATGCGGGTCCGGCATTCTTTCGATCGCGGCCGCAAAACTCGGCTTCAAACACGTTTACGGGTTCGACTACGACCCGGACGCCGTGCGGATATCGTCCGAAAACGCGGCCTTGAACGGCGTATCCGTACAATTCGCCGTGAAAGACATCACGGAGGGATGCCCCATGCCGCGCGGAGACATTGTCATCGCAAACATCCTTTCAGGAGTGCTTATAGAGGCCGCCGGGGCCGTCTCCGGGGCTGTCGCTCCCGACGGCGTGCTGATCCTCTCCGGAATCCTTGAGACACAGTACGGCGAAGTGGAGGAAGCGTATCAGCGGTGCGGATTCCGAGAGAAAAGCAGCATAGTGTCCGGAGAGTGGAAATCGGGCATGTTCATCAGATGAACATGGAACGGATTTGTACAAGAAAACGGAGAAAAGAAAATGGCATTCAATATCGTAGAAAAGATTGACGACCGCGTGGCAGTGAAAAATGTTCTCATTACGCTGTTCGACAAGTCCGGGCTGGACACCCTTGTCGAAGGACTTCTGGAGACATGCCCCGGTGTGAAAATATACAGCACGGGCGGCACATACGCCGCCACGCGCAGAATCCTCGGCGACGAACGCGCCTCCCGGCACCTCGTGTCCGTCTCGGACTACACGGGCCAGCCGGAAATGCAGGGCGGGCTTGTCAAAACCCTTGACTTCAAAATATATCTCGGCATACTCGGGGAAAAATACAACGATGCGCACAGGGCCGATCTCGAGCGCACCGGGGCCGTCGCCTTCGACATGGTCGCCGTGAACCTGTACCCGTTCCGCCAGACCGTTGCCATGCCCGATGTCACGCCGGAGCTCGCACGAACCAATATCGACATCGGCGGCCCCTGTATGATAAGGGCTTCCGCCAAGAATTTCATCCGCGTAGCATCCGTGACGGACGTCGCAGATTATCCCGGCATCATCTCCGAACTACGCCAGAACTCCGGAACCCTGTGCCTTGCGACAAGGTTCCGCCTTATGCGCAAAGCGTTCGCATTGACCGCCGGATACGACGCCGCCATAGCTTCGCATTTTGCCGGGGTCAACCCGGACGACGTCTCAAAAACGTACAAAACGGTAGTGCAATGACGGACTTTCACTTCCATTCCACATTTTCGGACGGCACGGAAACGCCGTCCGAACTCGCAGCCCTCGGCGCCGCTTCCGGCCTCACCGCAATGGCTCTCACAGACCATGATTCTACCCGCGGATGTGCTGAATTCATCCGCGAGGCGCAGGCGCGCGGCATAAAAGCCATTTCCGGCGTCGAGCTGAGCGTGGATGCGGGGGGCCACAGGGTTCACATGGTCGGGCTGGGATTCGACCCCGAGAATGCGGCACTGAACGAAGTACTTGCCAGAATCAGAAACGGCCGCTCAGCAAGAAACAGCGAGATTCTCGCAAAACTCGTTAAAAACGGCTGCGCCATCACTATCAGCGATGTGGTAAAATTCGCTGGAGACAAGAACCTCATAGCAAGGCCGCATTTTGCGCTAGCACTCATGGAAAAAGGCTACGCCTCCAGCAAGGCCGACGCCTTCGAACGCTACCTCGGGAAAAATGGCTGCGCATACTGCGACCGGTACAGAATCACGCCCGAGCAGGCCATATCCGTCGTGCACGACGCGGGAGGCGTCATATCGTTCGCCCATCCGTACCAGAGCGAAATGACAAAGACTGAACTGCGGGAATTCGTGTGCAGGCTTTCCGCCGCCGGTCTGGACGGCATAGAGGCATACTACACCCAGAACACGGATGAAATGGTTCGCGAATATCTAGAACTCGCCGGAGAATTCGGCCTCATCGCTACCGGCGGGAGCGATCACCACGGATCAATCACTCCCGGCATTTCCCTCGGTTCCGGGATCGGTTCCTTTCAGGTGCCGGATCAGATCTACGGCGGCATAATCTCCCGCATAGAGAGGATACGGCACGACGCAGGAAAAACGGAAACAGCATGAAACACGATGTTCAGTTCTGGAAGAGCACCGCATCCGGAATAATAAAAGACACGGCGACAGCCCTCCCGGACGATGTAAAGGCGGCTCTCGAAAATGCGCGGGGCGCGGAGTCCGCCCCCGGGCCGCGCTCCGTCCTCGGCACCATCCTGAAAAACGCTGAAACCGCCCGCCGGGACGTGTCCCCGATGTGCCAGGATACCGGCACCCTGACCTTCTGGGTCGAAATAACGCCGGAGGAAGATACACAGGCAATTTCAGAAGGGATCGCGCTGGCAGTAGAGTACGCCACCTTCAGAGGATGGCTTCGCAAGAACGTTATAGACTCGGTCTCAGGCAGGCAAATCGATGAAAACCACGCCCCCGGAAACCCGTCCGTCCATTTCAGGCGCTCCAGCGGGCCGCACTGCCGCATCAGCCTGCTGATGAAAGGCGGCGGCAGCGAAAACATGAGCCGCCAGTACAGCCTCCCGGATGAGCAGCTCTGCGCCGCGCGCGATCTCGATGGGGTGCGCAAATGCATCCTCGACGCCGTCTGGCAGGCGCAGGGCAACGGGTGCGCCCCCGGCATTGCCGGCGTATGCATCGGCGGAGACCGGGCCAATGGTTTCGAATCTGCCAAAGAACAACTCCTGAGGCCGCTCACCGACCATTCCCCGGCCCCCGCCCTCGCCGAACTTGAGAACGTCGTCCTTGAACAGGCGAATTCTCTCGGAATCGGCCCCATGGGACTCGGCGGGAAAACCACTCTCCTCGGGGTAAAGATCGGAGCCATGCCCCGCCTTCCGGCATCATTTTTCGTGACTGTAGCCTACTGCTGCTGGGCTTGCAGAAGAAAAACGCTTCTGATACAATGAACTGCGGCGTGCGTGCATGGGGGGCGCGCGCGTTTCGCTTGTGTTTGTGAGAGTACCCGGGCTCCGTATGAAAAGCTCTTTGTTTGAAAAATCCGCAGAAGTACCGACATCCCTGCGTACCGCAGACCGCGGCTCCGCACTTTCCATCCGGCTCGGCTCCGCCGGAGCCAATTCCGTGTTCAGGGACGAAAGATACCACACATGGGGAGCCTCGCCCATCAGGGACGATTCCGGGAAGTACCACATCTTCTATTCGAGGTGGAAAAAAGAACTTGGATTTCAGGCGTGGGTGACGCACTCCGAAATCGCGCACGCCGTATCTGAAACGCCCGACGGCCCGTACACCTATGCGGATACGGCTCTTCCGGCCAGAGGTCCCCGGTTCTGGGACGGATGCGTCACCCACAACCCTTCCATACACCGATTCAACAGCCGGTATTTTCTCTACTACACCGGCAACACTGGCGACAGACGTGTAGAAAACAACGTCCTTAACCCTTTGCACCGCAACAACCAACGCATAGGCGCAGCCGTTTCCGACAGTCCGTACGGACCATGGACCAGATACGACGCCCCGCTCATAGACACTGCCACAGATCCGGCTGCGCCGGACGCCCTCATGGTGTCCAATCCCGCGGTGCTGCAAATGCCCAATGGCAGATTTCTCCTCGTCTACAAAGCGGCCGGCAAAAAAAATCCCGGAATTCTCGGCGGACCTGTCGTACACATGTGCGCATTGTCCGACAGCCCTTGCGGCCCTTTCGTCAAACAGAATGCGATATTGTTCTCCTGCAAAGGCTCGTACTTCCCTGCGGAAGATCCGTACATCTGGCATATGAACGGCGCTTTCTACGCCGTTGTCAAAGATATGCACGGGACTTTCACGCACAGGGGCCGCTCCCTTGCCCTTTTCTTCTCACACGATGGTATTGACTGGAACCTCGCAGACGACCCATTTGTAGCCGTTCCCGAAATACATTGGGAAAACGGACGAACAACCCAGCTGGAATTTCTGGAAAGACCGCAGATGCTCAAGGACGAAAACGGAGTCCCTTTCATGATTTTTCTCGCAGCAATGAATAAAACCAACAAGGATACATTCAATGTTCACATACCTCTGGAAATCAAATACTGAAAGAAAAGTCAGCCGCAGAAGCCTCACCGCGGCGGCGGTACTGCTCCTGTCCGCATTCATGCAGATCGGCGCGCGCGCTGAAAAAGACGTCCCGGACAATGGCATCAAGGAGCTCAACGTCCTGATGATAGGCAACAGTTTCTCAATATGCGTCTGCAACAACCTGCCGCAGATCGTCAAAAACGCCCCCGGATGCAAACTGCGCATCACAAGCCTTTATATAGGAGGATGCTCGCTGAAACGGCACTGGGAAAATGTCGAACAAACAGAAAACAACCCGGATGCCATGCAGTACAGCGTGCGCACATCCGGCTACGACAAACCGCCCGCCTCCGGCAAAACCAGCATAAACAGCATGGTAAAACTTGCCGACTGGGACGTGATCACCATCCAGCAGGCCAGCCCCGACAGCTGGAACCCGGAAACATACCAGCCGTACGCACAAAATCTGATAGAATACATACAGAAGCACTCGCCCAAGTCCAAAATAATGATCCAGCAGACATGGGCATACCGCAACGACGACCCCCGCATCCGCGCAGAGGACCCGAACTCGGAAACCTCCGGCGGCACATGGGGCTTCTCTCAGCTCGGCATGTACAACAGACTCACAGACGCATACCTCACGCTGGCGGAGAGAAACGGATTCGAAATCATACCTTCCGGCGCCGCGATTCAGATCGCACGAAGGGATTCCGCTGTGAAGTTCGAAGTTTATCCGGAGGAAGACCTCAAAAAGTACTCCTGGCCTGACATGCCGCGGCAGGCAGGAGAAACAGTCGGCTCTCTTTACTGGAAAAAGGACTCAAAAACCGGCAAAATGAAGCTGAACCGCGACACAATACACCTGAACGCACGCGGCGAATATCTTCAGGCGTGCGTCTGGTTCGCAAAGCTCTACGGACGTGACCCGCTCACAATCACATATGTGCCCGAAAACATCGGCGATGACGACGCGGCATTCCTGCGCAAATGCGCCAAAGAAGCCGTAGAGACCCCGCTGGTCCGCAGCACCGGCGCCACCAGATAAAAATACACCAAAATGGAATATGGCGGAGTATGGCTGCCGCTGGTTTTCGCGTCAGCCGCCTTACTTGGATTTTACGACATCTCCAGGAAAGACGCCGTGAGCGGCAATTCCGCTCTGGGCGTCCTCTGCCTGTCGTCGGTATCCGGCGCAGTTTTCTTCGCCGCGGCGTCGCTGATTTCCGGCACGTGGGCGCAGCACTTCGCGTGTCCCCTCCGGCAATGGTGGCTGATACTGGTGAAAGCGGTCATAATAAGCTTCAGCTGGGGATGTGAGTTCACTGCGCTGAAACGCCTCCCGATATCGATTGCGGCCCCGGTAAGATCCAGCGCGCCGCTGTGGACGCTGCTGGGAGCAATGCTGGTTTTCGGTGAAATCCCCTCTCCGGCGCGGGCCGCAGGCATGGCATCCGCCATATGCGGATACATCATTCTCTCATATGCGGGCACGGCGGAGGGCTTTCCGCTCTGCAGCAGTTCCATGCTGCTGATGATACTCGGCACACTGCTCGGGGCAGGCTCAGCCATATACGATAAATTTCTGATAAACACGATGCAGATCCCGCCGGGAACCGTACAGGCGCACTTCTCACTGGATATGGCCGTCATCTATACGGCAGCCGCAGCCGCGGCCAGAATCCGGCCAAAAAAGAAACTCCGCATCAAATGGAAGTGGACAATCCCCGTCACGGGGATCGCGCTCATTGCCTCGGACTGCATGTATTTCCGTTCTGTGAATTCCCCCGGAGCCCAGATTTCCGTCATATCGCTTCTGCGAAGGAGCAGCTGCATAATATCGTTCCTCGCCGGAGCGGCCCTATTCCGCGAACAGCATATACTCAGAAAAGCTTTCGCCCTGATACTCATTTTCATCGGCATAATCCCCACCGTCACAGGCGGTTCGGAAGGAAATTAAAAGGCAGAGAAGACACAGCATGAAAAAAAAACTCAACGTCCTTATGATCGGCAACAGTTTTTCCATATGCGTATGCAAAAACCTGCCGCAGATAGTCGAAAACTTTCCCGGATGCTCCCTCAGGCTCACGAGCCTGTACATAGGAGGGTGTTCGCTTGAACGCCACTGGAACAACGTGACAGAAACCATGGGCAATCCTGAAGCCGCCCAGTACGGCGTCCGCACGCATGGATACGAATGCGCGCAGGAATCCGGATACGTGTCCGTAAACAGAATGCTGGAACGGCGCGACTGGGATATCGTGACGATTCAGCAGGCCAGCCACGAAAGCTGGGACTACGGAAGATACCAGCCATATGCGGACCTCCTGATCAATTTCATCAAGGAGGTTTCCCCGCTGTCCGAAATCGTAATACAGCAAACGTGGGCATACCGCAGCGACGATCCCCGCATCCGCACAGAGGATCCCAACTCCCTGACCGAAGGCGGCACGTGGGGCTTCTCTCAGCTCGGCATGTACAACAGGCTCACAGACGCATACCTCACGCTGGCGGAGAAAACCGGCTTCCGCATCATTCCCACAGGCCTTGCCGTGCAGATATCCAGACGCGATTCCATACAACGGTTCACGCCCTACCCGCAGGACTCGCTCTCAAAATACAGCTGGCCTGACCTGCCCCCGCAGTCCGGCGACGTGGTCGGCAATCTCTTCTGGAACAAAGACCGCGAATCCGGCGAGATGGTGATCGGCAGGGACTCAATACACCTGAACGCCCGGGGAGAATACCTTCAGGCGTGCGTCTGGTTCGCCAAACTGTTCGGCGAAGACCCGGAGCAGATTACGTACGTCCCGGACAATGTCGGCAAAACTGACGCCGCATTCCTGCGTAAGTGCGCCGCGGAGGCCGCTGCCGTCGTCCTGAAACGACGCTAACTCGAGAACAAGCCATGCGGAAAACGCACACCCCCGTACGGGAGAGAATCCGGAGAAGCCCGCCGGAAGCGCCTCCACGTCCCCGGAAACCGCATATGCCTCCATCGCGGAGCTCCCGACCGTTATGAAAAGAAGCATGCTTTCAACTCGTGAGATAAGGTCAGGCCTTGATAAATTTCTCAAGGCCAACGTCCTCTGGTTCATGTTTTCGGCTTCAACCGCGGGCGCGCTTTATACCGGCATGCTGCTCTCCGTGGGAATGACAGGCGCCCAGATCGGATGGGCGATGTCCATACCGCTCTTCACATTGCCCGCGCAGGTGGCGGGAGTGATAATCCAGCAAAGGTTTTTCAACAGGAAACGGTTCTGGGTGTCGTGCCAGATATTTTCCTTCGCCATGTACGCCGCCCTCGCGCTCATGGTGCTGGCATGGCCCTCCATACCGAAAAATCTGGCTTACATTCTTTTCCTGATAGTAATCATACTGGCAAACACCGCGTACAATGCGCAGCGGGCCCCACAGCTGGCGTGGCAGACGGAGATCGTGCCCGCCCAGGAAACAAGCGTTTTCTGGAACCGCATGATGGCGCAGGGCATGGTGTCAAGCGTCGTTTCCGGGTTCATCATGGGCTGGATTGCCGACGCCCTCGGACGGGAAAACAGAAGCACCTTCGTCGTCGTGCTTATCATCGGCATCGCCTTCGCCGTGATGTCGCTGCGGCTTAATTCCGCCGTACCGGACCCGAACTATGAACCGGAAAAAAAGTCAAATTCCGACGGAGGGGTGCTCTCCAGCATAACCGGCATTGTCACGCATGCCAATTTTGCGAAACTCTCCGCAGTTTTCTCGCTGCATTCGGCGGCGAACTGGATATCTGCCTCCTTCATATTCGTCCACCTTCAAAAGACAATGTCCTTCTCCATGGTTCAGATACAGATTCTCATGGCTGTAAGCTGCACCGTAAGTTTTGCCGCCGGACGCATGTTTGAAGTCATAGGGAGGCATTTCGGGCGCAAACCGGTTCTCATGATATGCCTGCTCATGAAAAGCGTGGAGTTCCTGCTGTGGAGCACGCTTCGTCCCGGAGATAGATGGCTGGATGAAGCCGTGCGCGAATTGTCGGTAAGCCTGCTCGGAGAGTGGGCGGCCCTTCCGCCCGGCATGGTTTCCGCGATACCCGTCTTCATATTGGGCGGATTCGTCAACGTGGGCATAAGCGCCATGCAGCTCGCGTTCTCGCACGGAATATGCCCGGGACGGAACTCTTCCCTCGCAATCGGTCTGTTCTGGGCGTTTTCGGGGATCGCCGGAGGCGTCGCCGCCGGCATAAGCGGAAGCCTGTCCAACCTGATCTCATCGCCAGGCTTCGGGCCGCCGGACGTGCGCGCATTCTTTGCCGGCGCGGGCTTCTCACCGTTCAACATTCTCGCTTTCTTGAGCGCGGCGCTCTATCTCGCGGCATCCATGATGGTTCACTTCCTGCACGAAGACGGCGCCGCACGCACTCTGCACGTCGTCAAAGTGATATTCTCCAACAACCCGATCCGCAACGTATATTACGCGCAGTCCCTCTCCAACGCGCTCACCGAATCCGCACGCACAGGAATAATAAGCCACGCACGCGGCGGCCTCGTGGAGAACGAGCTTGTCCGGGACTTGCAAAGCGCTTCATCTCAGGTGAGGGAGGAGGCCCTAAAAAGCCTTTCCGCCTCCGGCAACGCCATAGAGCCTGCCGCGGCGGAAGAAATCATACATCTGACCATGCGCAGGGACCTGGGACTTCGTGCGGAGGCAGCCAAGGCTCTGGGCAAGTGCGGCTGCCGCTCCGCCGTTCCCACACTGGAAGCCCTTATGGAAGACCCCGAAACAAGCATAGCCCAGGCGGCCGCGCAGGCTCTGGGAATGCTCGCGCTTCCCGAATCGCTTCCAAGCCTGCTCAAAATCGTAAACACCACCTCCACTCCGCCTTCCGTCAAGGCTTACGCCGCGGAGGCCGCGAGCCGCATCGGAGACCACAAAGTAGCCCGCAGCATATTCTCCGCTTTCGCCGAAAATACGGGCGAAACCCTGATAAATCAGTGTCTTGTATCGATCTGCAGATGCATGGAAGACGGCCCCCATGTCTACAAGCACTTTGAAAATGAGATTCGCAGGCCCGGCTCGGAAATAATCCCGCTCGCACAGTCCATCTCACGGCGGTGGCACAGTCCTGACATTGACACATACACGGAAATGTTCGACAGCAGCGAGTTTTCCCGCATGGCCGGATGCGCGGCCGCCCCGCTTGTGGCATTCTGCCGCCCATGCGAAAGGCCGGAAGACACGGACACCGCCGGCTTTCTGCGGAGCCAGTTTCTTCCTTCCGGCAAATTTGCAGACCCGCGAATTGAAGGCGAAGACTATGTGGCCGTCAGCCTGTGGCTGCAGCTTAAACTCTGGTCTTTCCTCGAATACGGGAACCGCTCCGATCAGTGGAACAGGATTGTCCTCCTCTCCGTAATGTTCCTATGCGACAGACTGTCCAGAAGACTCGATCCGCAATACATCAGAAACAGCCAGATACTGCCGGACGTTCCCGGCGGAGAACTGCCGCACGGAGATAATCAATGAAACGTATTTTCACATGCATGGTCCCTATGAGGGACGGAACCGGCATTTTCACCACAATACACCTGCCGGACGGCGACGGACCCTTCCCTGTCATCCTGCACCGCACGCTTTACAGCAGCGTTGACTCAATCTCCCCGTCAAATCCGTTTGAAGACATCGGATGCGCCTACGTTTGCCAGGACGTCAGGGCGTCGGCCCGATCCGAGGGAGAATGGAATCCGTGGATACAGGAGGCGGACGACGGGGAAGACTGCCTGAAGTGGATTGCGGCGCAAAGCTGGTGCTCCGGGCGCATCGCTATGCACGGCGGATCGTACTGCGGAGCCACACAGGTATTTGCGGCAAGATCCGGGAACCCGGCTCTCGTCGGAATCGTCCCGCAGGTGACGCCGTGCAACTATCACGAAAGCCCCAAGTACGTCGGAGGGGCGTTTGTCCTCGCACAGAATATCGGATGGGCTCTCTCCAGCCTCAACACCAGATGCCGCATCCCCCTGCCAGAACCCGTGGACACCTGCAAATGCTCGCTCACGCTCCCGATATGCGACATCGACATCGCAGCGGGTTTTGAGCAGAGAGTCGGATTCTGGCGGGACTGGATGAAACATCAGGCTTACGACGAGTACTGGAAGGACTTCGACTTCGAATCGTTTGCCGGGCGCATAAGATGCCCGATGCTTGTCGTGGGCTCGTGGTTCGACATTTACACTCAGGGCTCCATCGACATGTGGAACCTCGCCGTGAAACACGCCGCTTCCGAAAACGCCAGAAAATTCTCCAGATGCATTATCGGGCCGTGGACACACGGCGGGCCGTGGGGCGAACTGCCCGGGGGAGACGTTCCAGAAAACGCGCAAGAGGTCGTATCGCAGATCGAACGCAGATTCCTCAAAGGGGTGACCTCCGATCCGGATTCCGACCCGCTTCCCGGAGAAAAGCCGTTCACGTACTTCCTTTTCGGACGCGGCGAATGGCGCAGCACCGACGTGTGGCCGCCCGCGAACATGAAGCCGGTAAATTTGTATCTGGACGCGGATTCTCCCGCCAACACACTCTTCGGAGGGGGCCGTCTCACATGGGAAACGCCCGGACCGGAAAGTCTGCCCGACGTTTACATTTACGATCCGCACAATCCCGTGCCCACAACCGGAGGACACTTCATAACGATACCGAACGGCTCGCACGACCGTACGAAGACGGAAGAACGCCCCGACGTATGCGTTTACACGTCCGCCACGCTCACCCGCCCGGTTATCATAGAAGGCCCCGTATCGCTTACCCTGTACGCCTCAAGCTCCGCGCCAGACACTGATTTCACCGCCGTCCTCGTTGATGTGTTCCCTGACGGAAGCGCATTCAACCTGTGCAGCGGCATCATACGCGCCAGATACCGCAACTCCATGCGCTCCGCGGAACTTATGACCCCCGGTGAAACATACGAATTTCACATCGACATGTGGAGCTTCGCCAATGCGTTTATGCCCGGTCATAAAATAAGGCTGGAAGTCTCCAGCAGCGATTTCCCGGCTTTCGACCGCAACCTCAATACCGGCAAAGACCCCGCCTCCGATACGGAAATGCGCGTGGCAAAGCAGACACTGTTCCACGATGCGGCGCATCCGTCCAGACTCGTACTGCCGGTGACGGAATCCTGACGCAAAATCCCGTCCGCCCTGCGCCGGACCGCGACATTTGATGGCAGTTCGAACACGGAACCGCCCGCGCACACGCATGCATACTCAAACCCAGAGGCTGAAGGAGGCGCCCCCCCGAGAAAGTTCTGCGGACGGGATTTATGCCGGAACATCTGGCCTCTGAAATGCCCTCCGGCATGCAAGGCATGGGCTTCCGCCGGACTCGCGTTCTCACGGCGTCGTTTCCCGGCGCAAATTACGCACATGCCTTTTTTGCATGTCCGGCGGCGGGATGAAGCGGAGCAGTCCGGGCGCGCCACCAAACACTCTGAGCATACCTTCCCGCAGATGAATGCCAATGCCGGTTTATATCGAGCCGCCGGAGCGGCGAATCCGGGAAGCCGTGGGCGCAGCTAAAAGCGGAAGACTCAGCCGGGGCGCGGCGGTTC
>CASEAR010000049.1 GCA_949285835.1 uncultured Verrucomicrobiota bacterium
GTGTTTTCAACTATTGCAGGAGTAACGGTGAACTCGTCGTTGTAACCGGAGAGAACCTCGTTCACAACACTCGGAGACTCCCATGCGGCGCCTATCACGGAACTGCGCAGGCGGGAAAGAATTATCTGGCGGCGGCAAATTTCCTCGAAAACCGGGAGCGTGCATCCTATATTCTCAAGAATTCTGGCAGCAACGCCCTCATCGAACGTCCCGTCGTAACTGAGCTGCGACATCGAGGAATCGCCGACTTCCACATCTGACGCGGTAATGCCGAGTTTTTCGGCCGTGCGCATAGCGGCGGCGATCTGCCACGCCTCACGTTCCACCGTAATGTCAGCGCGCGATGCGCCGGCATTGCGCGAGAATTCGACCATTTTCCGGCAGATTTCAAACTCTTCGGCCGGAACGGGCTCACCCTCCAGCATTCCCACACCGCCGGACCGTCCGGAACCGCCTGTCATGAAGCCCACGTCTGTGAAAGCAAACGCACCCGCGACAATCACGGCGAAGACTCCCCAGACCCACTTGTTGCGAATCATCTTATTGAACTTTATGATAAACACTTGCTACCTCTTTAATCTCGCAGACGTCCCCCGGACACCGAGGCCACATCCTGATAATTTGTGAACTTCCCTCTCTACGACAACGGGGGCCGTTCCCGAAGCAAACTCCGGGAACACCCCCGCTCAGCCGCCAAACCGGAACTCAACGAAGCCCGACGGGCGTGGGAGACGGCCTGGTCGTCGGAGGAACCCCGCCGGGAATGAGCGTCCCGGGGATAGTGGTCGTCGTAGTCGTCGTGGTTGTGGTCGTCGTAGTCGTAAAGATCAGCAGCATAACGCCGGAATCACCTTCCCCGGTTTTGCCGCGAACTTTGCGGATCTCGTTGTATATCGAGCGGCAGGCAATGGCTTCGCGTGCCCCAATAACCGTAAGCGGGATCTGTATGGCCTCCTCGACGGACGCAGCAAATTCACCGGGAACCACGCTGCGTACAAATCCAAGCGCCTTGGCATCAACGATCCCGTATTCATCGACACAGAGACAGGCAATGATCGCAGCAAGACGACGGTAAAGCTTCTCCCTGAACTCTTCAGAATAATCGTTCTTTTCAACGAACTCGTCTATAGCGGCGGCGATTGAGGAAACAGTAATCTCGAAAATCTCATCTGAGGAATCCACCGCTACGGCGATGACCGTGGAAACGGCTTCCGCGAACAATTTCGCCACAGACTCCTCATCTTTTCCTTTTGCCATCATGGAACTCACGATGGCTTTGACAGCCTCAGCAATACTCTCCGAGTCTGAAGCGTTCTTGTCCACCACGCGGGCAAGCGATACGTATCCGCGGAGCGGAAGCGATGTGTCTATCGCCGCGCCGTCGGCAGCCGGCTGCTCCCCGGCCGCAAAAAGCAACCCAGACGCATATGCCGCACACAGCAGACTGGCTGCGGATGCAAGAAATTTCCTATTCATAACTACACTCCTTAGTTCTGACTCTTCGTGTCACAAGCCAACTGGAAAAACTCACCAATCTCCAAAATCGCCGAACAAGTCATCTTCCTCTTCAGCAGATATCTCACTGCCGGACGCTGAATCCGCGGCATCCGACGTCTCGCTGTCGCTGGAAGCACTGTCGCCGAACAGATCTCCTTCACCTCCGGAGGAGGATCCGCTCTCTTCTTCATCGTCATCAAAGTCGAACTCATCCGCATCAGCGCCTTCGCCACCGCTCAAGGAAGCTTCTGTCTGCGCAGATGAAACAACTCCAATTCCGGAAATGGAATCCGCAGCCGCGGATGCGCCGTCGAGATACGCGAACGAACTGATCTTGCCATTGGGATAAACAAGCATAACAGAAACCGCCATCTTGCTCCCCACATCGGCGTACAGCCTCCATATCTTGCAGACGGCCCCGGGCTTGAAGGATATCTGCTCTCTGGCTCCGCCCCCGCGCTCCACGCGAAAGACCATCTGCCCCACAGAACAGCCGAAACGCGTGAAATCAGCATCGCCCAGGAAGTCGATTGTGGTATTGCTTCTGATTTTGACAATCTCGAACTGCGGCCCGTCTATCATCACCGTTCCGCTCTCCGTAGCTACCACTACCGACTTCAAACCGTCTTCCGCATCCTTGACAACAATACGAGTCCTGTCTGTAAGCCTTCTGCATGTCACAAGCGGCGTCACCACTTTAAAAGAGTTGAGCACCTTCTCCACCGCCGCATCTGATTCCTCGCTCCCGGTTTTGACGGCGCTCACGGAGCTCGATACCTGCACCTTGCCGGAAATAACGTCAAGAACAAGCATCTCCGAATCCGTACCGGCACCGGAAAGCGATGCCGAAACCTGAGTTCCGGCTAGAAGACGGGACTGATGGTCGCGCGAAAAATACAGCGTAGCCTCTGGTACAACACCGGGAGCTTCCGGATCGGCCTTCGGCACTATAACCTTCGATCCGTACGGATACGCCTGACCCTCCCTGACGGACACAGGCTCAGATTCCCCCGGCCTGAGCACCTGCACCGCACCGGTAAACTTCATCACTCTGAACAGCGGATCGTATATTCCAACGCCGGAAGCCGAACAACAAAACGCGGCAGCAGCAGCAAACACGGCACAAGACAAGACTTTACGCATCATCCCTGAATTCTCCATGGTTCCACGGGCGGAGGAACCCGGCGCAGGCCGAACCCTCACAACGCCACATACGCGATATATTAGTTGTACATGGCCCTAAAGTCAAACCCAAACCGCCGCTCAGCGGATTATCCAGCATCCGTTACCGGCATGAAATACACCTGTGCGGACGTCCGCAGAACTGCAGCTACGGAGTCACACAGAAATCCATCCAGCCGATCATGCCGCAAAAGAACGACATGAGCCTGCCATTCCGCTGACGGGAACTTTCCGGCACACCTCTGACAATGTTTCAGGCTGTCGCTAGCCCGCGCCACCGGCGCATGCGAAGCTGAATGTCTGAAAAAGGAACGGCTGGAGCCGACAATAGTTATGCCGGAACCGCACAATGTAGAATCTGGCGAACCGCCAGAGGAGACCGGTGCATGCCGTGCAGGCAAGACGCAAAATTGCAACGGTCGGGACAACCGGAGAATTCGGAATCTTCCGAAAATCCACCCCTCCAAGGCGCGAGGACAGACGATAGTTTTTGTGCTCCGAAGAACTCGAGAAACCTCCGGAGTTCCATCCCGGCGCGTCGCGGCTACCTTTACACGGGCAGCCACGTATGATACAATGCGCCGGTATGAGATGCGTTGACACGGGAAAGACATGCGGCCATACGTCAGAAGGCACGGCGCGGGACGGACGCCTCGGGCAGACCATGCTGGAGTATGTTGTCGTGCTCGTGGTGTTTCTGGGGCTGACGGCAGTCTTGTCGCTTCTGCTTTACGCCATCAGGCAGAATGGCGTAAGAGTTCTCGATCTGGTGTCGTCGGAATATCCGTGAACAAAACGGAAAGGAATCGTACAATGAAATCAGCATTGATGCGCAGAAAAGAAGAACGTTCCGGGCAGGCCATGGTGGAGTACATTATTATCGTCATTGTCGTGGCGATCTCCGCTCTCGTCGTGTTTGGATTGTTCGGCGACGTAATAATAAAGAAAACCAGCGGCGCGGTTTCTTCGATTGATTCCGACCTTGGAAGCGAGGCGCAGTCCGCGGCCTCGGAAAGTTCGCTTGAAAAACTCAAGGATCTGGACAGCAGCGGCATAGACTGAAGGCCATGCACAGCACGGTGGAATCCGGGAGGTCACGCTGCGGGAGCAGGGAAGGACAGACCTTGCTTGAGTCTTTTATCGTGATGCTTGTCATGTGCATCATGCTGTTCGGGCTGCTGCAGCTTGCCATCGGGGTTACGGGGCGTGAAGTGCTGCATCACGCCGCGGCGCGTGCGGCGCGTGCGGCGGCGGTCGGCTTCAACGACTGGATGGTGCTGAAGGCCGTACGGGTGGCGTCGATTCCGAATTCAGGAGAAATGCTCCAGCCAGACTCGTCCGTCGAAGATATTGCTCCTGTCGTCCCGTCATGGAGCACTCCCGGCGAGGCATGGGATGCGGCGTTCTCTATGGAGGCCGGCAAAACATCGAGGCGCGGCATAATGGAGACCGCAAGAATTCCGTGGTACATGTCGTCGGAGAATTCCGCCAGAGCATCCTACATCCTGAACTATGCGGAATGGGAACGGAATTCGTTCGATGTATCGCGCAGCAGTTCTTTGCTCGGACAAGGCGCCGTGCGGGTGGAAGTCGAGCAGTCGTTCCCTCTTCAAATGCCGTTCTCGCGCTTGCTGTTCCCGTTCGCTGGGGAATACGACGAAGACGGATTCCCCAGAGTGCGGATTTCCGGCGAAGCGGAATCGGGCGATCACAGTGCGCTGTATCTGGAGTAAATGCCGCAATGGATGCGATGAAAACGTCAGAAAACAGCCGGCGCTCCGGGCAGGTGCTCATTTTTGCGGCCATGGCGGCGGCCATACTCATGTTCGCCGTTCTCTGGATGATAGACGTTCACCGCATAATATTTCTCAAAGACAGGAGCCAGAACGCCGGTGACGCGGCGGCACTTGCGGCGGCCAGGTGGCAGGCGACCTCTCTGAATCTTCTCGGCGAACTCAACATCATGCATGCGGCAGCGCTTGCAGCAGGCAATGCGGACGCAGCGGATGTGATAACAAACACGCAGCTCAGAATATGTTTCACCGGCCCTCTCACCGGCGTGGCCGCAGCACAGCAGGGAGCAAAACTCAACGGAATCCGCGTCAACGACGAATACAACGAACTGTTCCGTGAGCACGCCGACACCGTAAGAAACGGCTATGCCACGACTGTCGGAGGAACGTCCGCCCTGCCAGAACCTTGGCCAAACGCATGGGAGGAATATGCCGGCATGATAGACGCAATCGCCTCCGACGGCGTCGCCGCGGGCATAGACAACGCCGCGTTTTACACAGATCCCTCCGGGGGCCACGTGCTTCTCGATCTCGGATTTTATGAAGCGGTGGCGGGCAGAGAATGGTGCTGGTTTTACCTGAACCATCCGGATCTCCTCAAGTCATACTCTGGATACGAGTGGTGGCCGCCGCTGCCGGAACCGGATTATCCGTCGTACAATTCCGCAGAATTCCTGTCGCTATGGGTATATCCGGAAACAAGAGAACTTGCCGACATCGGCTCAAGAGACGTCATCGCGGACGAAGCGGAGAGGCTCAGCGCAGCGTTTCCGCAGGACACGGACACAAATGCCATGCACACCGCTGAGACATGGTTTTTCTATTCCAGCGGTAAATGGGGCAGCTGGTCGGCGATGAAAGAACCATTCCCCATCGAGGGCAAGGTGAAACAGGAATACGACTACGAAGGCGCGGACGCGGCTGTCCGCGTGGAGTCGATCTCTCACAGATTCATGTCTGGAAGAACGACGGAAGATACGCTGATATGGACCGCCGCGGCCAAGCCGTTTGGCTACATTAAGGCGGACGGAGCAAAAGTCCCGCCGCCGTCGCTGTCTTTCATCATACCGGCGTTTCACGATGTAAGACTTATTCCCATGGACGCATCTTCAGCGCCTGCCGGAGGGTCATTTGATCTGCAGTGGCGCAGGCATTGCAGGGAACATCTCGATGATTACCTTGAAAATGGGCCGTCTGCGCTGAGAACCGGATGCAAGTACTGCATGAACATAAAAACGTGGGAAGTGCCTTATTTCAGGGAATCCGGCAGCTCATGGCTTGTGACAAACAGCTGGAAGTGTACGATCCGGCCATCCGGAAGCGGAGGTTCCTCCGGTGGTACAAGGAGAGCTCACTGAAAAATACGGCCCACGCCGCACATTTTTGAACAACGGAGAAACACATGATCTGGAAAGGAAACCTTTGCACTCGCCAGCTGGCCGCCGGACTGATAAGAATGGCGGCGGCGGTCGCCGCTGTCTACATTTTGCGAGCGCTTGCTCCCGTCTGCGAGGCCGTGGAAGCCGCAAACACGGCGACGGAAGTAAAAATTGCGACATGGAATCTGAGGTGGTTTCCGGCCGGGGTTCCTCAGACTCAGCCCGCTAAAGACGAGTACAGAAGGACTTCATCTGTAGGCAGGTTTATCGCCTGGCAGAAGCCTGACATCCTTATGGTGCAGGAAATGAGGGACGCCGCAAGCTGCAGCAACCTGATCGAACAAGTAAAAGATCCGAAATTCAAACTGGCCGTGTGCACGCAGTTCCCGACAGCAGACGACGCCGCCGTACCGACCCACCAGCTGGCGATTTTCTCCAAATATCCCGTTCTTGACAGCGGATGGGGAAACTGGACCAGAGAAAACGGCATAACGCCGCCGCGAGGATACGCGTATGCCGTTCTGGACGCTGGCGGCGAGCCGGTCGTCTGCCTTACAGTACACCTCAAAAGCAATTTCATCCCGGACGATGAACCGGATCCCGAAGGCGCTCCCGCAAGAAATGCAAAGATGCGCGAAATATCAGCACGTCAGGCAGCAGAGAAGGCAATAGAACTGGCTGCGAAAAAATATCTGGGTCAAAGCTCCAGAGCAATAGTCGTTGCCGGAGACTTCAATACCTCCATCTTCGACGACAGATTCAAGGACGAAAAGACCATAAAAGCGATTCTTGACGCGGGTTTCAAGGATGCGTTCAGCGGCGTTTCTCTGGAAAACAGAGAAACCATGCCGGCGACAAAATATCACGGCTCCTCGGTCTTCGACTACATTCTGCTCAAAACCAGTTTCCCGGTAAATACGCCCTTCGTTGCGCCCAGGCAATGGACGTCCGATCACAGAATGACAACCGTAAAACTGTCCATTCCCGGGAACAAATCCGCTGAATAATCAGGAAAAATTCCGCTTCCGCAAAGGAACCGCTCATGTACACAGAAGTAAAACATCCGCTGATGCTCCACAAATTGTCGATCCTTCGGAATACCGGAACCGAATCCAGTGCCTTCCGGGAGCTTGTGAGAGGAATTACATACATGCTTGCATACGAGGCACTCAAAGATGTCGATACTATACCGGTCGACGTGCAGACGCCGCTCGAAACGGCGCACTGCCGCAGGATTCAGTCCCGCCTGACCGTCGTTCCCATTCTGAGAGCGGGGGTGGGAATGCTCGAAGCTTTTCTGGATCTCGTTCCTGATGCCGCGGTGGGATTCTTCGGAGTCTACAGGGATCATGACACTGCAAAGCCGGTGGAATATTACTCCAAGATACCGAAACCGGAGGCCGGAAGCACCGCCGTAATCATAGACCCGATGCTCGCCACGGCTGGATCCTCTTCTGCGGCGGTCTCCGCACTGAAACGGTCCGGATACGACAAAATCAAGATCCTCTGCATTGTTTCATGCCCTGAGGGACTTGGAAGAATGGAACAGGATCACCCCGACGTACAGATCTACACAGCCGCAGTGGACCGTGCATTGAACGCACACAAATATATTCTGCCCGGTCTCGGGGATGCGGGAGACCGCCTGTTCAACACCTTGGACTGATGCAGCAGGCGGCTCGGACACAGGAATGGACTTCGCAGAGATATTTAAGGTCGCGGGAATTCTGACGCCGGTATTCGCATGCGTTCTGGCGGGGGCGCTCATGCGCAGGTTCGGGTTTATCGACGAGGCTCTGGCCGCGGGGCTGAACAAGCTTATGTTCTGGGTGGCGCTTCCGTGCTTGATAACTACGTCCATTGCGGGCGGCGCAAAAAGCGCGAACTGGGGCGGCACTGCGGCGGCACTGGCTGTGACAGTCCTTTTCATGGCGGTTTTGTCGTGGATATCGGCGCCGATTCTGGGAATACGCAGGGAATCGCGCGGATCATTCACACAGTCCGTATTCAGGAGCAACAATGCGTACGTCGGCATACCGGTTATACTGTCCGCATTTGAAAAAACACCAGCATTGCGCGAACATGCGGCTTCGGTCGCTATACTGACGCTTGCTCCGTGCCTTATCCTTTACAATGTCCTCGCCGTGATAGTGCTGCAAAAAACAGGTCCAAACGCATCGACGCTCGTGAAAATAAGGAAAGTTGCATCCGGAGTTATGAAGAATCCGCTAATCATCGCAAGCATTGCCGGAAGCCTGATACTTTTCCTGCAGATACATATCCCCGAACCTGTGTTCAACAGCGCCAGACTTATTGGAGAAATGTCCACCCCGGGAGCGCTCATTGCGCTCGGTGCATCCCTTACTGCGGACAGATTCAGAACATCGCTCGCGGGCGCCCACGCCGCCGCGTTTCTGAAGCTCGCTGTCTGTCCGGCAACCGGAGCCGCAGTAAGCTCGCTGTTCGGACTCGCACCCGTCGAACGCTTCGTGGTGATCGCCTATCTGTCCTGCCCCACCGCCGTGGCCTCCTTTGTCATGGCAAAAGCAATGGGTGGAGACGCCGGCCTTGCCGGCAGCACCGTGGCGCTTACCACAGTATACTCGGTTTTTTCGCTGGCTCTTGCGATCCTGTTCGCAATGCCGTCATAATGCGCTGCTGCCGCCGGAAGAACCCGCAGAACGGCCGATCCTACACGGCGCACGTGTATTTACCTCAACAGCGTAACGGATGCCGCTGAAAAATATCAGAATATACCCGAACAATTCCATACTTTCTTCGACGGCATTTTTTACAGCCCGGCTCAAGATTTCATCATCGAAAATGAAAACCCATATAGTCTTACTGCCGACTAGCCGGGAAAAAACAAGAACGCAAAGCATTCCCACGAACAACAGAATATACCCTTTGGAACGGACAAAATCCGCCACTCCAGACACTAAATCTCCCAAATTGCGAATTCCGTAAATGACGCATCCGATGGCCACTGGTATTACGGCAATTTTCCACGACCCGTGAAAAAACGTTTCGTCGAACCATGCGTCCATTTCCCGCAGCGCCATACAAACGAGGAACAAAGACAGACATCTAATCGCGACACGATTCGGCAGGGAAACCCCGGAGATGTACCAAAAAAGGATCGAGCTGATTCCAAGCAGCGTGATTTGCGCCGTCTCAACAAATCCATTTTCCTTCACATTCTGGAAAAGCCGCATGTCAGCATAAACAAGCGACACCATCAAAAGCACAAACAGTGACGCCACAATAAAATGCACTGCCGACCATGCGATCGCACGGACATCCTCACGGCGCAATTCACATCCCGCCATATCAGTCTCCTATAAGCAAAGAAATTGCAATCTGCGAATCAAACCAGTCATATCTGGCGGAAACTGACGCCGCCCTTGCGGAATACAGCGCCAGCTGTGCGTCGGAGCGCTCCAGCTCCGATGCTCTCCCTACGTTATAGTTCTCAGAAACAATCCTGTAATTCTCCTCTGCCATACGCTCGGAATCCATGGCAACTTCCAGCTGGCGGGAAGCCCTTTCTGAATCGAGCACCGCCACGGTCAGCTTATTGTACAAATCAAGCTCCGCTTCAGCTGCCTTGCTCCTTGCAATACGCAGCTGCGCCACCGCGCGCTCCACATCACGTCCGCGGCGGCCGGCCGAAAACACGCTCTGCACCACGCTGCCGCCGATTGCCGTGTTCCACACAAGCGGGAAAGATCCGCCGCCCGCGGAAAAATCAATGCCGGCGCTGAGCGAGGGGAAGAACTCCGCTATCATCCTGTCCACATAATATCCCGCGGCCTCCGCTGAAGCCACGGCGGAGGCCAGAGCGGGGGAATTTGTACGCGCGATATTCATCAGATCCTCAATGCCCACGCCATCATAGCCGTCTACGGAGCACTCGCCAACCTCATAAACAGGATACTCGGCGAATCCCATAGCCAGATTTAGAGAGGCTGCAGCAGTTTTTACGTTGTTGCTGGTAGTAACCAGTTCGAGAATCGAATTGTTCCAGTCAAACTCCGCCTTTGTGACCGCGTACGAATTAACGGTACCGACGTCGAACCTGTCACGCGTCTGTTTAAGATGCTCGGCGTACTGAGCGACGCTGTCCTCCGCTACGGCGTTAAGTTCAACGGCGCGTTTAAGATCAAAACACGCCTTACGCACATTGTACACCGCCTGAAGCTCTGCTGATCTGGCGTCGCGTTCCGCAGCGGAAAGCTCTGCAACGGCTTCGCGGGCTGCAGCACGCGTCCTGCCGAAGTCATAAACAAGCATATTGAGCGTAAGTCCAATGCTCCCTTCCCCATCCATCGAAAAACTGCCGCCGTCAAATTCCGTATTGGAAGTGGACAGAGTATATCCGGCTGATGCGTCGATAACCGGAATGTAGGAAGCGTCTATATCACGCACGGCAAGCTGCGCAAGAATAACAGCCTGACGCGCCTGCGAAACCGCAGGATTGTATAAAAGCGCTACATTCTCCAACTCCGGCATTGCAATCGGTCTGTCCGACGGCAGCCCTGTCTCCTCAAAACGCACAACCTTTTCACCGTTTCCTAGCGTCTTCTGCGCAACCCTGGCATCTCTTATAGCCGCGCATCCTGCGGACAATGCGAGTACACCGCAGACCGCCGCCGTCCGGCAAAGTTCAAATCCTTTTTTTGTCTT
The DNA here is from genome assembly GCA_949285835.1 of uncultured Verrucomicrobiota bacterium. Taxonomy (GTDB): domain Bacteria; phylum Verrucomicrobiota; class Kiritimatiellia; order RFP12; family UBA3636; genus CASEAR01. Next base: position 10,538 of record CASEAR010000049.1, read on the forward strand.
ATTCACTTTCGCACCTCAAATCTTCGTCCTGCCAGACTTTCACTCTGCGGTAATTTCACCGCGGTGAGCCTCTGCGTATTTTTCGGCCGCAGTTTTCATGTGGAACAAATGCTTAATGCGTTCACGCAGCTTCTGGAACACCGAATAAAGCGCCGGCGTAAGTATAATGCCCACAAACGTCGCTACAAGCATTCCGGAGAATGTCGGAACGCCGATCGCCACACGGCTTCCGGCCCCAGCTCCCGTTGCAAACACAAGCGGAAGCACGCCGAACAGAAACGACCATGCCGTCATTAGCACAGCGCGGTACCTCAGGGACGCACCGTTAAGCGCCGCCTCGTTAATATCCACCCCGTGATCCCGTTCCTGCTTTGAAAACTCCACCATAAGGATGGCGTTTTTGGCAGTCAGGCCTATCAGCATGACAAGACCAAGCTGTGCATATATGGACAATGTCTCGCCAGTAATCCAAAGCCCCACCAGCGCGCCAAGGCATGCGGTGGCCACGGTCAGCATCACAGGCACAGGAATAGTCCAACTTTCATACTGCCCCACAAGAAACAGGTATGCAAAGAGCACGGCCAGCGCCATAAGACCGCCTATCTTGCCGCGGTTCTGATTCTCATGATAGCTCAGATCCGTCCATTCAACATGGTAATTGCTCGGCAAATCAAGCTCCAGAATCTTGTCCATCAGCGTCACGCTCGGCACTCCCGGTTTCGTCTGCGCCGAAACCGACGCCGCCGTCATCTTGTTGAAACGCGACATCTTGTGCGCGCCTGTGCTGTACCTCAGCTCCGCCACCGCGCTCAGCGGAACTGATTCTCCGGTGGACGATGTTATCTGAAGCCTCATTATGTCCTCTTCCGTAGCCCTGACGTCCTTACCCGCCTGCATCTTCACGTAGAAAGACTCGCCCAGAATGTTGAAGTCATTTATGTAGTATGAAGCCATCTGGCTTTGAAGAGCGAAAAAGATAGACTCTACGGGAAGCCCCATCTGCATTGCTTTTTCACGGTCAATCTCAAGATATATCTGCGGCGTCTTGGCATTGAAAGTGCTCATCGCGTAAAGCGCATCGGGATCGGACGAAATATCGCGGCAGAACTTCTGCGTCACTTCGTCAAGCTCCTGATTGCTTATGTCGCCCTCTCCGCAAAGATACATTGAAATGCCCCCCGTTGCACCAAGCCCCATTATTGCAGGAGGCATGAAGCAAACAATACGGCCGTCCAAGCTCTTTTCAGCTATTTTCTGCACTTTCTGCAGAAGCGAGTGCGCCGAAAGGCTCTTGTCCTTTCTCTCATCCCAATGTTTCAGATCAAGAATCAGCATGCCCGCGTTCTCCGCGCTTCCGGAAAGGAAACCAAATCCAGCTACGCTCAGCGTGTGATCCACGCCTTCGAGTTTCTGCACCTCATCACGGAACTTGCCCACTGTGTCAATCGTACGTTCGAGCGATGCGCTCGGCGGTAGTTCTATGTTGCAGAGAATCACACCCTTGTCCTCCTCAGGGAGGAACGAGCTGTCAATCAGAGTGGAGAAGAACCATATTCCGCCGAAAACTGCTGCAAGAAGCGCCAGCGTGAGCACTCCGCGGCGCACCAGAAACCACACCATTGCAAGATAAATTTTGCGAGACCCGTTGATAATGAAATTTACGGGAGCGAATATCACCGGAGGATGCTCCGGCGGCTTGCGCAGAATCAGAGCGCACAGCGCAGGGCTCAGTGTCATGGCCACAACCGTGGAGAAACACAAGGACACGCACATCGTCACAGCGAACTGCATGTAGATGGTGCCTACCATGCCACCGTAAAACGCCAGAGGCACGTAACATGCCACCGTGACCAGCGTCGTGGCAATGATTGCCCCCGTAATCTGTTTCATGCATTTTATCGCCGCCTCTTTCGGCGAAAGCTGTTCGCGCTCCATAAGCGCCATCGTGCCTTCCACGACAACGATTGCATCGTCCACCAGAGATCCGATGACCAAAATAAGTCCGAACATGGTAAGAACGTTCACGCTGAACCCAATCATGAGCATGACCGGGAATGTGGCCATCAATGACACCGGTATGGCCAGAGATGGGATAATTGTCGCGCGCCAATCCTGCAGAAACAGATACGTAATGATCACCACGAGCAAAAGCGCGGAAACAAGAGTAACTACAATCTCCCTCATGGTCACACCGATGAACTCGGTCGGATCATACGCCAACTCGAAGGTGACACCGGCCGGAAGGCGCTGCTTCAGGTCTTCAAGCACCTCTTTGACACGAGCCATGGTCTGCATGGCATTGGCTTTGCTGTCGCGGTAGAAGGACAACGCAAAGCTCTGTTTGCCGTCGTACTGCGCCAGATGTGTATATTCTTCCGCGCCCAGCTCAACGTCGCCGATGTCCTTGACTTTTATGAAGCTGCCGTCGTCTGCCGTGCGTATCACGATATCTCCGAACTCTTCCGTCGTACGCAGACGTCCGAGCGCGTCGATCTTCATCTGAATGTAGTCGCTGCCCCCCTCAGCACCAAGCGTACCGGAAACCGCCTGTATATTCTGCGATTCCACCGCCGACATCACTTCGCTTACCGACACGTTCAGCGCCGACATCCGCATCGGGTCTAGCCATATGCGCATAGCGTAGTTCTGAGCACCCATGATATCCACCGACGAGACCCCGTCCACACGCTGTATATAGTCTTTGACCGTCTTAGACACGTAGTTGCTCAATTCCATAGGAGACATCGTTGTGCCGTCGGTCATAAACGCGACCATGCCAAGCTGGTCATTTCCGCGTTCTGAGATGCTTATTCCCGTTCGGGTTACATCCGAAGGAAGCCTCGGCTCTGCGCGCTTCACCGCATTCTGCACATTAACCATTGCAATGTCCGGATCGGTTCCGCTCTTGAACGTTATAAGACAGTAATAATTGCCGCGGTTGTCGGAATCGGAGCTGTAGTACATTATGTCATCAACGCCGTTGACCTCATCCTCAATCGGGAAAGCCACCGTATCGCGCACAACTTCCGAACTCGCTCCGGTGTACGTACAGACAATGTAAATCTGCGGAGGCGTAATGTTCGGATACTCTTCCACCGGCAGTTTGTTGATGGAAAGAATGCCGGCGAAAACCATCACTAGGCTTATAACCATGGCCAGCCTAGGCCGTTCTATAAAAATTCTTGAAAACATGACTTAACTCCCCAGCTAAATACCGAACCCGGGGTTATTTCGACACTGAAACGTCGGTAACTTCGAGTTTTGCGCCGTCATACACTTTGTGCGTCCCAAGAGAAACAACCCTCTCCCCGGCGCTGAGTCCGGATTCCACAAACCGGCGCCCGCCCTTGGTCGCACCAAGGACAACGTCGCGGCGAGATGCAATATTGCCGTTGTCGACCACATACACATACGATCCGCCCTCCTCGTAAATAACGGCTGTGGCGTCGACGGAAGGATGGCTGACCGTACTTTCTCGCACGACATTCACGGTGACGGCCGCACCCGGAAACAAAACCCCATCCGGATTGGCAAAGCTGCCGAAGATCCGAATACTGTCAGTGTTAACGTTTGCGGTGTTGTCCACAAACTCAACCTTGCCTTTCAGAGGATACTCCTTGCCGTCCGCGGTCTGAAGGGTCAGCTCCGCGCCTTCCTTGAGAGCATCAACCGTACCGAACATAACGGCGACATCCCTGCTGCTCATGGAAAACCGCACACGCATGGGATCCGTGGAAACAATACTGGACAGCGCCCCGGACGACGGAGTCACGTAATTGCCGGTCGTAAATGAATTCACGCTTATTACCCCGTCTATCGGCGAGGATATGACCGAATGCTTGAGATCATCCTGCGCAAGCACAAGATTTGCCTCCGCATTGTGCAGAGCCGCCTCCGCAGAATCGTTCGAGCTCACCGCGGAATCAAGCTCCTCGGATGTGGCAACGCCTTTTTCAAAAAGCGTTTTCACCCTGTCCAGCGTCTTCTTAGCATATACCGCGGCCGCCGAACACTGTGCCACCGCCGCCTCCGCCGCTTTCACAGACGCCGCGTACCTCACATCGTCAAGCTTATACAAAACCTGCCCCTTGGAGACGCGATCCCCTTCCGAGAAACCAACTTCCATTATCTCCCCGGACACCCTTGCTATTACAGAAACACTCTCTATCGGAGTAACCCGGCCCACGTATCTGCGCTGAATTACCTCCACGTCATTACTCACCGTACCGACCCCAACAGAGACCGTCTCCTCCGCCCAAAGGCATTGAGACGCGAAAAATGACACTGCCAGAAAACAAAGTTCTCTTTTTTTCATTTTATCCTCCTGTTTATTTAAAAATCACAACGCTGCCCCGTCGGCACAGCGCAAGCCCCGCCGTCCGCCGCACAGCAATCATGCTCGCGGACGCACGGCTGGCTGAATTCACGAAATCTCTGGTATACCAGACGAAGCATCCGGGCAAATTCATCCTGTTCTTTTTCTCCTATATCGGAAAAAGTCTCCCCACACAGCCTCGAAAACAGAGCCTTCTTCTCCTCTGCCTCGCGTATTCCCATCTCAGTCAGACACAAAAAAAGCGACCGCCGATCGTCCGGATTGACGTGCCTTTCAACAATCCCTTTCCTGACCAGAAAATCAACCGTCTGTGAAACCGCCCCCGGCGTCACCCCGGTCAGCTCTGCAATCGTCTTCACGCTGATTTTTTTGCCTTTGTTCTCAAAGACAAACCTCACCACCCGCTCCTGAGCTACCGTTATGCGATCCAGATTTCCTCCACCCCTGCCTACAATCAAGTCATGTACCAGCCTTGACACGGTGACAAGCTCCATAAAACAGTCGCCAATCTTCAAAGGGACGCCTTCTTCCGCATGTTCCGTTTTCATATATTTGATACCTCAAAAATTATTTTATCGACTAAATAATTTAATCGTTAAAACAAATTGGTGCGCGATTGTATCACCGTTGTTCGGCAAAGTAAAGCGTTCCGCAGATTTTTTTGCACAAAATCCGCAGCCCGGGAAAACGCAGAAAAAGGCTTAAAATATACATACCGCAGCCGCGGAACGCCGGTCTTCCGTCTGGGCAGCGCTGCGTTAAGCCGCTGACGGCGCCATTTCAGGAAATCAAAAACAGCATCAATGTACGGCCAATTGTGGACAATAGCCGGAACACAACGACGGAACGCCGCGCACAACCGCAGGAAAACCATTTAATACAGCACGCCCCGCCTGCCCGGACAGATGATGCGCCACGCCCCCTCCGGACACGGCGCGCTCCGCAGATGAAAGGAACCCCGACGTACGGAAGCGAAATAGGCAGCCCCGCAGGACGCCGCCTAACAGGGAACAATATAATTCCCGAGATACATAAGCGCCGCCATGCGCACGTCCTGAGTGTGCCCCGCCCGGTACGAAACAATTGTTCCGCAAAATCTGCCGGTATCAAGGAGCGCGACGGCTGCGAGCAGATCCAGCGTGGCACGGTGCCAGACCGCTTCAAGGGATTTCCCCTCAAAGAAAAGCTTCGGCTCGTTGAAATAACTGCGCTTGCCGTGTATGAGGATGTTCTTTGTGGTATAGCCGAGATTGCGCGTATCCGCAAAAAGCCGTCCCAGCGTCTTCGTATAAAGATACATGCTGTACGGCGCGTTTGTTCGGGCCTCAGCGCCTATCCGGAACGATTCGGGACAGACGTCAAAGATGATGCGCTGCGCGCCGATCGCCGAATTAAAATTGACGGCGCAATCCACGCGAAGCCCCCTTTCGCCCGGTTTTGCCGGAATAAAGGTCAGGAAATCGCCGCGCACGCCTCCGAAAGTCACCGGCTCACGGACGGTGATGAACTTGGCGTCCTCTCCTGTTTCCACAATCCCGGCGCGGTTTATCGCCTCCAGAATATCAAGGTTTCCGCGGTCGAAGAGCGGAGGATCTCCGGAATCCGTGCTGATCATCATATCGTCCACGCCCATTCCCACGCGCATGGCGATAATGTGCTCAACCATGCGCAGGTAATTATGCGGAGAACCTGATCTGAGAACAATATTCCGGGCGGTCGTCCACACATTCTTCACCGACACCTTTATGGGGAACTGCTCCGGCAGGTCTGTGCGGTTTATCCACCAGCCTGCCTCGCCACTCCCCGAAAAAGACAGAGTGCGGTTTGCCGAACCCAGGAAAGTTCCGGGGCCGGACACGCTCTCCGTTCCGCGTATTGTCGTACGCTTTAGGGAATACGGATAGTCCCCCTCGTAAAGCAGCATGTGATCGACCGGCTGATCGCGCATGCGCGCACGCGCCTCTGCAACGGAAGCCGGATCGCCGCACAAAATTCTGCCGGTATCATAGTCTGGTGTAATCATTGCGTCGGTTCCGTCTGGGTCATTTCTTCGCGAGCATATTGACGAGCTTACCAGGGCAGGACAGCTGCGCGTCCACCATTTCGTCGGTTATCACAAGCGGCTCGCCGGTACGCGGGAAATCGGAGATGTCGTACATTACGTCCACCATAAGCTCTTCCACTATGGCGCGCAGCCCGCGCGCGCCGGTCTTGCGCTTCACGGCCTCTGCGGCAATGCGGCGCACCGCGCTCTCGTCAAAGCGCAGGTCCAGACCATCCATCGCGAAAAGCTTCCGGTACTGCTTTACGAGGCAGTTTCTCGGCTCCGTGAGTATCCGCATGAGATCTTCCTCTGTGAGCGGATTGAGGCGGCATACCACGGGGAGTCTGCCGATAAACTCCGGGATAAGTCCGTACCTTATAAAATCTTCCGGCTCGCAGCGCAATCCTGAATCCGCATTATCAGCACCCGCTCCAGACTGCGCAGGGCTGAATCCGAAGTTGCTCTTGTCCGCACGGCGGCGCACGATATCTTCGAGGCCGACGAACGCCCCGCCGCAAATGAATAGAATGTCTCGCGTTTCTATTTCGAGATAGCGCTGCTCCGGATGCTTCCTTCCGCCCGCCGGCGGAACCCTTGCCATGGTACCCTCCAGTATCTTGAGGAGCGCCTGCTGCACACCCTCACCCGAGACGTCGCGCGTTATGGAAACATTGTCCGTCCTGCGGCCTATTTTATCGATTTCATCCACGAATATTATGCCGCGTTCTGCCTTGCCGATATTCATGCCGGCAGATTGTATAAGGCTGAGAAGTATGTTCTCAACATCCTCTCCGACATAACCGGCTTCCGTGAGCGTGGTGGCGTCCGCAATAGCAAACGGCACATCGAGCATTCTGGCCAGAGTTCTGGCCAGCAGCGTTTTTCCGGAACCCGTGGGCCCCACGAGAAGAATATTGCTCTTCTCAATTTCCACGTCCCGCAGTTCCTTCGATACTTTGGCCGAAGGCTTGAGCCTTTCGTTAACGCGGCGGTAATGATTATGCACCGCCACCGCCAGCACCCGCTTGGTTTCATCCTGACCTACAACGTACTGGTCAAGGAATTCCTTTATTTCACGTGGAGAGGGCACAGATACCGGCAAGTCCGCAGCAGAGATTTCATCGCCCGGATAACCGTCTTCTTCCATCCCGAAAGCCGCCTCAGAATTGCGCTTCTTACCTCCGCCTCTCGCCGGACGTGAGGTGCCGCGGGCGTCGCTTTCGTTCAACTCACGGAACAACGGAACAAAAGCGCCCGTCCCACCGCCTCCCGAAAACTCCCTTGGAAGGCTCGGATTAACGACATGACCGCCGAAAACAACCGAGAAACAGCTGTTGCAGAGATACGTTCCGCTTACCTCCGTCCCGCCGGAGGCTCTGGTAATATCGCTGCCGCAAAAATCACATCTCTTCTTTTTCCTGCCACGGGCATCATCTCGCTGATTCATTCGTTTCTCCGGCTTAAGTACGGGACAGGACCCTGTCGACGATGCCATACTCCATCGCCTCCCCGGCAGACATGAAGAAATCCCTGTCTGTATCCTTTTCAATGACGTCAAGCGGCTTGCCCGTAGCGCCGCTTAATATGCCGTTGAGAGTCGCTCTTGTTCGTATTATTTCGTCTGCCTGTATCCTGATGTCAACGGCCTGCCCCTCGACACCACCATGCGGCTGATGAATCATTATTCGTGAGTTCGGCAGAGCAAACCTTTTTCCCTTTGTTCCCGCAGCAAGAAGAACGGCGGCCATTGATGCAGCCTGACCGATGCAGTATGTGGCAACGTCGCACTTTATATAATTCATCGTGTCGTATATGGCGAGACCCGACGAACATACTCCTCCCGGAGAGTTAATGTACAAGGCAATGTCCTTTGACGCATCCTCGGACTGCAAAAACAGCAGCTGAGCGATTACAACCGTCGCCACATTGTCGTCTATCGGGGTGCCCAGGAACACGATCCTGTCCTTCAGCAGCCGGGAATAGATGTCGTATGACCTTTCACCGCGTCCGGTTTGCTCTATAACAAACGGCACATACTGAGATTTCTCGTTCATTTCTGTCTCTCCGCCGCGCGGCCGCCGTTCCTGCCTGTCCGGCCGCATATCGGCATTATTTGCCAAAACCGGAAGTTTTCGCCGCCTTTTCAAGCAGCATGTTCATCACTTTCGATTCCAATGCCATCCGGCGCATCAGATCAAAAGAGGAACGCTTTTTCATAAATCGTTTCAAATCCGCAAGATTCATCATGGATGAAGCGGCATAGGAGACAATAAAGCTTCTGAACTCCTCATCGGACACGCTCATTTCCTCTTTGGCGGCAATCTCCGCCATAAGATACTCAAACCGCATCTGCCCTGCGGCGATTTCGCGAGCCCTCTTCGTCATCTCGTCTCTGGCGGATTCGAGTTCTTCCTTGCTCTTTCCATGACTCAGCTCCTGCTCAAGAATGCGGCTGAGCGTCTCCGACGTTCTTTTTTCAAGCATCGACTCAGGCAAATCCATGGATACGCTCTTGGAGAGATACTCAAAAATCTGACTCCTGTGGCGCTCAACATCCATTTCCTTTGCGGAATTCTCGAGCGCCTCCCTGATTCTGGCACGGAGCTCATCGGCTGAAGAAACTTTCGCGGCCTTCAGGACCTCGGGATCATCCTCAGCAGGAACTGCCAGCTTGCTGGCACGCAAAACACGGCACGAATACTCCGCCTTGACGCCGCGCAGGCTTTCCTTGTGAAAATCCTCAGGGAAAACAGTCTCTATCTTTACCTCGTCACAAATTCCGACCCCGCGGAGATTTTCAGCAAGACCAGGAATCGCGTAATACTTAGACCCAACAGTCACCCACGAAAGATCGCGCTTCGCATATACCCCTGCATCTGGAACGACTTCTTCAAGAGGACGTCCGTTGCTCTGCGCCGTATATGAAATGCAAACCATGTCGTCATCGGCGGCTTTGTCCCCGTCCTCAAAGTCCCTCATCTTTGAAAATCTCAGCCTGTAAGACCGGAACTCCTCGTTCACATTCTCGTCCGATACCTCCGTGACCACATCGTCCACCGGAATACCCTCATATTTCGGGATGTCGAACTCGGGAACGACGTCGTATTCCGCCGTCACCTTTATTCCGCCGCCTGTCATGTCCAAATCAGAAAAACAGATGAAATCCGCGACCTTTATCTTCCTCTCGCTCACCGCGCGCTCAAATGCGTCTACACATACTCTGTTCACCGCTAGATTTTGTATCTGATCACCGAAAGCGGCAATAATGCGCTCTTTCGGAGCCTTGCCCTTGCGGAAACCGCGGATCTCCTTTTCCTTTATAAACGATGCGGTCACTTTGTCCTTCTCCGCATTGAAATCGTCACTGCTTATGTCAAAATGCATCTTGCGGCGGCATCCCGCGTCGGCTTCAATCTCAAAACTCATTGTCAAATAACCCCGAACGTTAGATAAAGCAACAACAGTCCCCCGCACCGCACGGAAGACCTAGACCAGTGGCTTAGGATACCACAACAGTTGCCCGGATGAAAGTAAAAATCGGAATTCGGCCGTAAAGAGGAAAGTCCAATATTTGACAGAAACCCTATCGGAGGGTAGAAAAATGGGGCTGTCTCTATCATACCCCTTACTGGCACGATACCGGGAAAAAAGAAATTAAAGAGGTGTGCCGCTTCCGTTATAAATGGGAAAACCGTTCGTAAATAAGGAATGGATCCGCAGAGAATACCTGCCGCATGACCAGGGGACTTCCCCACAACCCCTTCGCCCGACACATCCCACAAATATCACCGACAGCGTTACGCATTTGAGGCAGTACCCCAATGATTCTTACACAACCGAAACTCTTCAGCGCCTTTCCATATTTGCGCAGCGCGCCCTACGCGGAAATCCCCTGCTGAACGCAGCGACCGGCGCGCCGTCCTGCAGCGCCGCATCTTAAAACCGGTTCCTTTTAACCTGCAATTCACCGGTTCGGACGGAACGCGCGGCCGGCAAGTTAAAAAATACTCCGAGCGGCACAATCCGCTTCACATTGCTTCCGCTCCATGTTAGAATGCGCTTGAATGAGCGGAGACATACGGTTCCGGCAGTCACGGGAGGAGGAACAGAAATGGGGTGCGATACAATCTTCACGATAGGCAGGCAGTTCGGAAGCGGAGGACGCGAGATCGGCAAAATGCTTGCGGACAAGCTGGGTCTGCGTTTTTATGACGTCGAAATATTGAACGAGGCAGCCCGCGAAAGCGGCCTCTGCCGGCAGATATTCGACACCCACGATGAAAAACCGGCGCAGAGTTTCTTTTTCACGTCGTGGTCTGCCCCGTTTCATTTTTCCGAAATGCCGCTCGGGCAGCAGATCTGCATGGCCCAGTTTAAGGCCATACGCAAGATAGCCAAAGACGGGGGATGCGTGATCGTAGGCCGATGCGCAGATTACGTACTTAAGAACGATCCCCGCGTGATAAGCGTGTTTCTGTGGGCCGCCATCGAGTTCCGAGCCAGACGCATAAAGGAGGAAAGCGGTATTACAAATATGAAAAAACTTACCGAAACCATACGGCAGGCGGACAAGAACCGGGCATCGTATTATAATTTCTTTACGGATCGCAAATGGGGAAACGGAGAAAATTACGATATGTGCATAAACACGGGCAAACGCCCGTTCCGGGATATTGTAGATGCGATTTCCGCATACGCCGCGGCGCGGCGCGGCTGACAAGCGTTATGTGCAGACGTCCGACTCTATTCCCCGGACGTCGTCGACAGGCACTGAGAATACGATTCCCTTCCCCTTCTGTTCGACGTGCGCCGCCTCGGCCGCTATGTCCATAATGCCGCGGCACGCATCGTTCCGCACGAGGATCATTATAACCTCCTTCGATGACTCTACGCCGAGGCTCTTGAAAAAGGAGAAGACAGCCTCGCCGCTCCCGCGTCCGTAAAAGATTGTGGCTCCGGTAGCTCCGCCTTCGACGGCTTTCTTTACCACTGCATCGGCCTTGCCGCGCTCAACTATGCATACGATCATCCGCATTGTACACCTCCGGCATCCAGCTCACCATTTAAACTCCGCCGTCTCACAGCAGGCTTACTATCATAACCGCCATTGCGGCGCCAAGCGTTGTAAGGCCCACAAGCCCGAATGCCACGTTTATTGGATCAATTCCGGCAATACTCGTCGCCAATCCGGCGACAATCAGCGCGTTTATTGGGATGCTTACAGGCCCGGTAATAGCCGCCGCACAGTCAAACGCCACGCCGAAATAAAAGTCTTTAACAACGAACCCCAACACAAGGAGCACCGCCAGAATCGGAATCATCACGTACGACGTCGGCAGATTGTAGAGCACACGGGCCACCCCGAGTCCGGTGCCCAGAGACGCACCCACCGCGGTAGCCGCCACGAGAAGCGAGCTTCTCACCGATCCCACGGTGAGTTCTTCTATCTGCCCGCCCAACACCTTCAGCGCCGGCTCCGCAAATACCGCGCAGCATGACACCGCGCAGCACACCGCGAAAATCACAGCCCTGCCGCCTTCCGCCCTTACAAGAGACTCCCCCGTGTCCTTCGCCAGCGGTTCAAGACACATGCCGATGCCCTTCTGGAAAAGAAACAGTCCCACCAGCAGGAACACTCCGCCCGCGATCATCCCTCGGACGGACGATACCGGAGACTTCAGCGCCGCCTTCGCAACAAGCAAAGCGATAAGCAGCGGCAGCACGGACTTCGTCACACCCCAAAAGTCCTTCAATATAAAAACAAACCCGTCTACAGCTCTCATCTACGACAGCCCCCATACTGCGCACGACGGCGCACACGCCATCCTCACATTTAGATTTTTCCCCCGGAACGAACCCTGCTCCCGACCTCGTCAATACGGGCAAGCAGCTTTTCGTAGTCCAGAGTCAGAAACTCCCCGTCCCGGTAAAGTTCCCGCCCCGCCACCACAGTGAGGCGATTCTCAAAGCCTGACGCCGAGTATACCAGCGTCGAAATGATATCATGAACCGGGCGCATGTTGGGAAAGTCCAGATCCAGCGCGGCAAAATCCGCGGGCCCGCCGGCTTCCAGCCTCCCCAGTCCGGGCATATGCAGCGCAGCGGCTCCGCCGCGCGTCGCCATATCCAGCACAAAGCCGGCCGGAGCCTGTCTGGGATCAAGCCCGGCGGCTTTGTGAATCAGCGCCGCCGCCCGCATGTCCGTAAACATGTTCTGAGAATTGTTGGACGCCGGACCGTCTGTGCCCAAACCGACGGGAATACCGGCTGCAGCGAATTTCATCACAGGCGCAGTGCCGGATGCCAGCTTCATGTTGGACACCGGGTTATGCACCACAGCGCACCCCAAGCGCGATACCGCGGAAACATCCCCGCTGTCCGCGTCCACCATGTGATAAAGGGTCGTATCGGGCCCGAGCAGGCCGCATTTTTCGCAATACGGTATCGGGCGCAGGCCCCTCTCCCTGAGGCAGTCCTCCGTCTCTGTGCGGGTCTCCGACATGTGAATGCCGATGCACACTCCCGTATCATCGGCAAATTCGCGGCACCGGCGCAGCTGCCGTTCGTCTGTGGTGTAAACGGCATGAGGGTTTAAAGCCGCGCGTATGAGCGGATGTCCGCGCCACGCCTCTGTGCAGCGGCGCAGCTTCGCAAAAAAGCCGTCCTCATCCGGAGCGTCAAGGCTCGGAAAAAACTTACTGAAGCTGAATCCCAGCAGCGCACGCATGCCGCATTCGCCGGCCGCTTCGAACACAGCGTCTTCGAGCATGTACATGTCATAAAACGACGTGGTGCCGGTTCTTATCATTTCCGCGCACGACAGCAGCGCCGCGGTCTTCACAGCTTCCCTCGTAAGTCTGGCTTCCGCGGGGAAAATATCCTTGCACAGCCAGTCCATCAGAGACTTATCGTCAGAATATCCGCGAAACGCCGACATCGGGACATGCGCATGTCCGTTAACAAGACCGGGCAGGATCACTGCGGAGCCCAGGCGCACCTCTTCCGCTCCGGGATTGGCCGCGCGAACATCGTCCGCCGTACCGACCATGGCGACGGCGGCCCCATCCACGGCTACCGCGCCGCCGCGGATTACATCGCGCGCATCATTTTGAGTCACCACGTACTCTGCCGAATAAATCTTCATGCAGGAACTTTCCTCTCCCATTCCTCTTGCCCTACTGCCTGCGCCTGAGATGAGACGGAAGTATCCCGGCCGCCTCTCTGTACTTGGCGACCGTGCGGCGCGCCACAGATATGCCGTACACATCCTTGAGTTTCTTCTGAAGCTCCAAATCGGTATACGGGGCCGCAGCGTTCTCCCCGCTCACCAGACTGCGCATCGCTTCTTTCACCGCCGTATTCGAAACGCTAGCACCGCCCTCTGCGTTCACTCCGGCAGTAAAAAAAGACCTCAGCTCTGTAATCCCCTGCGGCGAAAGCATATACTTGCCGGAAACGGCGCGGCTTACCGTGGTCTCGTGCACGCCGAGAGCCGACGCCACCTCGAGCATCGTCATCGGCCGCAGGGCCGACGCCCCTTTTTCAAAAAAATCCTGCTGCCTCTCCACAATCTCATCCGCCACCCTCTGTATCGTGCTCTGTCGGTTTTCGAGCCCCTTTATAAAAGCAAGGGCAGCCGCAATTTTGCCCCTCACATATTCCCGGACGTCCTCCGGAGTGGAAGGGTCTTCAAGCATACGCAGATATCGCCTGGATATGCGCGGCACGGGCACTTCAGTTTCATCCACAAACGCCCTGTACCGGCCGTCCTCCAGCCTGACCTCTATCTCCGGCACCACATACTGGGCGTTCGTCTCTCCATACGCCAATCCGGGTTTGGGATTGAGCTCCGAAAGCCTGGCCATTGCCGCGGAAACCTCCTCCGGTTCTGCGCCGCAGGCCTTGGATATCTGACGCACCGTTTTTCCCTGCTCTATCATCCCGAGACAGCTGCGGGCGATATCCGCCGCAAGCGATTTTCCTTCACCCGCCTGTTCGAGCTGTATAAGAAGGCACTCGCCGACATTCCGCGCGCCGATCCCGGGAGGATCAAACCCCTGCACGATATGAAGCACACGCTCGCATTCGCTCAGGGACGCCCCGGTGGCCTGCGCAATATCCGCAAGAGGCGTCTTCATGTAACCGCTGGAATCTATGCTCCCGATTATCTGCTCCGCCACGGCTCTCGTCGCGCCGTCGGGTTCCGTGTACTCAAGCTGTTCCAGCAGATACGCCTGAAGAGACTGCCCCCGCTGCTGTGATTCGAAAAAATAACGCCTCCGCTCCTCAGCGTCGGACACGTCGGACGCCGAGGCGGAGTCATAAGGGTAATAATCATCCTGCCCGAAATACTCCAGAAGTTCGGAGTCTGCCCCCATGGAAGGCTCCCCCGTATCTTCACCCGCATCGGACTCCAATCCGGAGCCTGCGCCGCCGGGGTCCTGCGCGCCCGCAATGTCGGGAGAAGTCTCCGTACCCGCCAGAACCGGATTGCGTTCTATCTCGCGCTGCACGGCGGCACGAAGATCCATGACCGGCGTCTGCAGCAGTTCCAGCGACTGCCGCATCTGCGGAGCCATAACCATCTTCTGCCGCATCGACTGCGACAACGACATGTACGAACCCGGCATACCGGCTGCGCCCGCTTCGAAAACAGAACTCCCGGATGCCCGGCTATTTCGCCCAGCCGACGGATTGCGTCATCACCGCCTTCTTGTTCTGAGGCAGTTTCATCGCCTTCTCCAGCGGACCCGGATCAAACGCCCCCCGGATTACCGTGGACATCCCTTCGGACGCACAGAACAGATACACATTCTGGCTCATCAGGCCTACATCCGCACCGATATACTTCCATCTGGCCTCGACATCCGCCACTTTCATCTTATCCATGTCGGCAACGTACACGAGATTGACGGATGCATCCGCCGCAAATTCCTGCATACCCGTAATCGCGCGGAAATCCCCCGAAGCAGTACGCTCTATCGAGTTCTCCGCCGCATTGTAACGGTAAATGCCGTCCGGCAGCACGGCGTACACCTCGACAGCCTGATAATTGCGCGTCGATGCGGCCGTGCGCTTGCCGTCCGGTCTGTTTATGCCGGCTGCCGTCCACAGGATCGTGGACAGAAGAGCATCGTCCACCTTGCGGGCTCCGTCGTAACTGCGCCCGGATGCACGAAGCTTCATCGCGTCAAGAACCGGCTTCCCGCCGGAAACACGCGGTTCAGGAAGCGCCCTGCCGTTGTCGGAAACAGGCTCCGCGAATGACGCCTGCGCCGCAAACAGCATGGCAGCCGCCACCGCCCAAACAGATTTAACGGTTGTAGTTTTCATGCCCGTATTCTACACGCGAATTCCCGTTTTGGGAATACCCCCGAAAAAAATAGCCGCAGAAAAAGCTGCAGAATGTAATGCCCCATACCCAAAGAAAGGATTGCAGCCATGAAAAGAAACGCCTAGGAGAGGCGTATTCCCATCGCCGCCATGCGGGCAGATTTTTTCCGGAAAACAGTGACGCTTCGCTTTCTGCTGAAATGGAACCCTCAAAACATTCTACACGGGGAGGCAATGTCATGCTAAAGCATACCAAATATTCTCATCCGCGCACATGTCTTGAATAATTTGAAGACCCGCGAACAGCCGCAGAGAAATGGATCCGCCGGATTGCGTTGTCCGCGCAGGCAAATACGAAAGCCTCAGTGATAATGAAGCGTCCAAAATGTAATTCGCCGCATTTCCCCGCCCGTCGGCACGAATTCCCGCAGTATTTCAACCGCCCCGCATCCGCGATTCAACCGCCCCCGCCGCAGCGGCTTACTCCCGGCGGGAACCGTCCCGCCGCGCGTCACATATCCGTTCCGGGTTCGGGAGGCACGCGCACATATACCGATTTCCAAACGGCGCTGCAGCGCCCGCAATGCCTGCAGTTGTCCGCGCAGGAGCCCGCCGTGCCGAACCAATCCTCCGGGAACCGATCATTGTCGATGTACCCGTCTTTGCCGAAAAGCGACGAAAAATTCGGCTCCATAAGCGCCGCCAGGTTGCCGCGAAATTTTCCGGATGTATACGCGGCGATAACCGTACGCGGCCTGTCGTGCTGCCTCGTGGCGAGCTTCACCACATCCACAAGCCCTTCATAATGCTGGATATCTTCCGGCCTGATCCACGACCCTCTGAGAAAATTCTCCCTCCGCTCTTCCAAAGAATAGAGGCTCCAGCAGATCGTTGGATCGCCGCGTCCGCCCGGAATCCTGTACTCTGCCTCGTCAGAGTGCGCCACATAGTTGTCGTGAAACGTCTGCGCCGGACAATTACGCAGGCATCCGCTGTTCGCAAGCATGCAAACCCCAATGCCGGTGCGCCTGCAGTGCTCCGAAAAACTACGCATACGCTCAATGTCACGCTGTATATCGCGGCACACGTACACGCTGTTGAACCGTCCGTCCAGATAATCGACGGCGGAAGATGTCCCAATACGCATATTCACCGATGCGCGCCGCTCCACCTTCGGCACCGCCTCAGCCAGATACTCGGCAATAAACGGCGATGCCGTCGTCACCGTCTCCGGCAGCAGCCCCAGCGAATCCAGCCGTTCCAAAATACCTTCTATTGTCCGCTCAAGCTTAAGCGACACCGCATCCGCGCCGTAGCAATTGGCATTCAGCAGCAAATCAAGCTTTATACCCATGCCGCGCAGTTTAACCAGTTCGGATTCCAGCCGCTCCTGTGCCGCAAACCCGGAATACAGCCGGCCGGGCCGGCCGGAGGCCTGACCCGGCCAGGGGAAGTACACCTCCGAAATACCGTCGCGGTAGTCCGCCGCCACCTCAGAAATGCTCTCGCCGCCCGCACCGTCGAAATATCCGACCGCAAATTTCACCCTGTTCAAACCTCCCCGCGTATCCGCAGCGCACACGCGGCAAGCGAACGGTTCACCGCGGCCCGCCGCGCACTATCCGGCGCCGGACCGCGCAGCCCCAGCACAAAATTTCCAGCACAGGGCGCCGCCGCAAAGTAATCTCCGCGCTCGCCTACCCTGCTGGCAATCCCTACGCGCCGGCACTCCTCCAGTTTGGCATTGAACGCTTCCCTGCTGCCCCAAATCGTCATCCCGATGTCGCTGAAGCTGTACTTGCGCTCAATCGGCCCCGTGTCCCCTTCGCACATCGCAAGAACACACAGCCCCGATACTGATGCGTACGGCGAAAACAAAAGCATTGCCGGACGCTGTATCTGCCCCGGACGATCCGGCGACACCCTCAGACGGCACACGATCTCGTCCCCCGAAAGTTCGCTGAACGTAATGACCGCTTCCGGAAACTCTTCCGCCAGCGCCGTAATCTCCCTCCCCGCACGGTCGAACACCCCGGCGCGCACCTCGCGCTCCACAATCTCCCTGAGCGCAGTGCCCACGTACAGCCGCCTGCCCGCATCCTGCAGGAGAAAATTCCGAGACCGCATAGTCCGCACCAGATTGTACGCCGTCGTCCGCTTTATCCCGAGCGCATCCGCCGCGTCGCCAAGCCTCGCTCCATGATTGCGCGACACATACTCAAGTATGTCAAGCGCGCGTATCACGGAATTTACCATGTCCGAATTCGCCATAACCCGCCGCAAGCCCCCTCAGTCCGTATCGCTTTCCTTGCCCGCCTCAGGACGAAACCGCGTCCCTTCCGAATACTCGGGCGGCACACTCCAGTCCACAGACCACTGCGGCCGCCTGCGGAACTTCTCCTTGAACGTGTTCTGGAGCACACCCCTCGCCTCCAGGCTCATCATGCACGCACGGGTACACCCGCGCGAACCGCATACCGCCTGCCCTGTGTTGTACAAATTCCTCGGCTTCCTGTAAAACGGACTCCAGCTTCCGGGTTTGGTGGGGAAGCGCCAGTCCATGTACGTGTCCTCCCGCCCGTCGTCCGCCCGCTCCGCTCCGCGGAACGTCAGATCGCACTTGTCCATGTCGAGATCCGCCCACTCCACCTCATGCCCGGCAAGCGTCACCTTAACGGTCTTGTCTGTGGGGAAACATTTTCCGGGACAGGCCTTTACGCATGCCATACACCTGTTGCAGAGCTGCGGGCCGTCGTAAATCGGATCAGGTTCAAGCTCCACGTCGGTAAGCACAATGCCCACACGGCACCGAGGACCGAACTGCGGCGACAGAAACATCTTCGAGAACCCGATTTCCCCGAGCCCGCACAAAAACGCTGCGATCCTCAAATGTATCATAATGTCCGGCTGAGCCCTGCCGGGCGCAACAGGGCGGCTGTAATCCTTGCGCGCATACCCATTGTTGTCAATCCCGCGCCAGTCGCTCTGATGGCCCATCGGAATGGCCTCGTACCCCTGATCTTCAATAAATTTGCTCAGGTTTATCACCGTCATCGGCATGTACAGATACGTTATGCCACCGTACCCCATGGCGGAGTAATTGCTGAAATACGTCCCTTCCTCCACACCGCGCAAACTCCCGCGCTCCACACGGAACACCATACCTATGATCGACTTGCATTCCGGCATGATCTGCTTCGGGTCCATCTGGAGCGGCGCCGTGTCCCAACGCGCTATGTTTCCGATTCCCACCGCATCCGCGCCAAGCTCTATCGCACGACGCTTCACAAGCTGTGCCGCCGCCTTCGGATCGGACAAATCGTATTCATTGAATCTACGCGTCATTATTGCCATTCGTGAAACTCCTTTCATAGACTCTCAATTTGCCATTACATGAAGTTATCATCATTGATGAACAATTCATACATCATTGCTGTGAATTTTCTCACACCTGCCACCCGCGTTCAAGCACAAAATTGCATCTCCCAGCATCATTGCAAAACAAACTTACTGACAAAAACGCCTGCCCGCCCGCTTCGCCGCACGTACTTGCATTGCGGAGAACAGCACGGATCCCGATTCCCGTCCTTCCTTCCCCCGCGGACATACGTGTGCGCACGCATCGCAAGCAATGCCAATGCATCGCACATCACGGCACCATCCGAGAATATGCGCGTACGCACGCCGCATAACCGCCACAGTCCGGAGCAACGGCTGAACGTCTGGAAATGCTAGATATGCGCGTACGCACGCCGCGCAAGCTCATGGAGTCCAGCTGCAGGCGCGGCACCATCCGAGAATATGCGCGTACGCACGCCGCGCAAGCGCCTCCACACACGCCCGCCTCTATTGAGGATGGAAATAGCATATGCGCGTACGCACGCCGCGCAAGCGCCTCCTCTGCGTATCTGGCCGGAAGCTTCACCGTCACCGCGCATACGCTCGCCGCACATTGCAGAACCGCTCCCCATGTGCTAGAATTCCGCTATACAACGGAGGTAGCACATGAACGATTTCATCAAACAGCTAAAGTCAAGAAGAAGCTGCCGCTCCTACAGGCCCGACAGCGTCCCGCACGAACTCATTGAACAGATCGCCGAGGCCGGCACTTACGCCGCCACGGGCATGGGAATGCAATCCCCCATAATAATTGCAGTCTCAAACAAAGAACTGCGCGACAAACTCATGCTTATGAACGCATCTGTTCTCGGAAACGCCGGCGCTGATCCGTTTTACGGCGCACCGGTGATATTCGTTGTGCTGGCCGATCGCTCCAGACCCACCGCCATTTACGACGGTTCGCTCGTGCTCGGCAACATGATGAACGCCGCCGCATCCCTAGGTCTCGGCTCATGCTGGATACACAGGGCGAAAGAGGTGTTTGAAAGCGCCGAAGGACGGAGTATATTGAAAGAGCTTGGCGTGACCGGTGACTACGAAGGCATAGGCCATCTGGCGGTAGGATACCCCGCCGAGGCCCCGGCCCCGGCCAAACCGCGAAAACCCGACTACGTCCGGTACGCAGATTGAGCGCAGACGTACGGTCCCAACCGCCACCCCAGCACGCGAGATCCTTATTCACCGCACAGCTGCAGACAGAATTTGCCGCCGTCCGCGGCACGAACGCAAAGACGCGCCGCAGGGAAGCCTCTTTGAGGAACCGTTTCTCTCCGCCCGCGCCTTCTCTTGCTTCACTCCGACTCAGGTTCGCAGCTTTATTAATGCATCAGTGCGTCAATACTCAAACCGTCTGACTCCGAACATTTCCACGTGCGCGCACAAGTTTCATCCTAACGTAATCGGTGTAAGATCGCAGCCGATTAACGGAGGTCTTCACTCGCACGCGCAGGTTTCGTATCTGTCCGTGTGTCTTATGCGGTACCGGACGCCTTTACATGCGCACGTAAATTTCGTCTCCCAAGTATTCGACGCACTCCGTCCGTTCTGAACCGGCAAGCCTCACGTTGAAGACCCTGCGCGCATGCATCCCCGGAAACGCCCCGTTGCGTGAACGTATGCAAAGCGTACGGGACGCGTCGTTCCATTCGAAGCGAATCTCGGAGTATTCGCCCCTTTCGTACCCGAGCCCGTCAAAAGCATCCTCGTAAAACGCCGTCATTCCGTTTTCGCCGGGATACACGGTAACGTCCAGACTATCCCACGGCTTTTCCGAAGAGTATGCCGCGTCCGGGCCGAACACAATTACCGAACCGGCTTTCACATACACCGGAATCTCGCCGATAGGCGCTTCCCGCGAAACCGTTCTGCCGCCGTCCACGGCACATTCCGTAAAGAAGTCGTACCACGTACCCGATGGGAGCGCGACTTTGCGTACACCCGCCGGCGAGAAGCCGACTCTGCCGTCCTTCACATACATCGGCTCCAGCACGGGCGCGACAAGCAGCGATTCTCCGAACATAAACTCGTCGTCCGGGACAGGCGAACAGCCCTCAACCGGAGCCATAAGCGCGCCCCCGCGCCGCATGATCCCGCCCGCCGCGGAGTATATGTATGGAAGAAGTCTGTACCTCAGGCGAATACTCGACTCGATTGCGTCGTAGGCCCAGTCCCCCTTTTCTCCGAACTGCCAGATTTCGTGCGGCGACGCGGTTCCGTGCGAACGCATCATGGGGCAGAAAGCCCCGAACTGTATCCAGCGCACGTACAGCTCCGCATAACCGGGTTCCGACGAACCGCCCGGATACTCCCTGTCCGAGAAAAATCCGCCGATGTCCGTATTCCAGAAAGGAAGTCCGGACATTGAAAAATTGATCCCGGCGGGAATTTGCCTTTTGAGCGTTGCCCACGTGGATTCGATATCGCCGGACCAGCAGAACGCACCCGTCCTCTGCATCCCCGCATACGCAGACCTTGTCAAAATGCACGGCCTCCTGCCGCATTCCCCGCGAAGACGCTCCGCCACGCCTTCCACGTGCTCGAGGGGGTATGCGTTGCGCTCGGTCCGGAACGTGCCGCAAAACGTGGGCATATCGGACGCATCCGGCCCCGGGAACACTTCCTGAGTTCTCGGGAACACCTGCTCCGGCTCGCTCGCATCCATCCACAGTCCGTCCACCCCGGAAGGCAGTATCTCTCTGTTCAAAAGCTCCCAGTAAAACGCTCTGGCATCCGGATTCCAGGCATCGTACGTGATAAGATGCCCATCTCCGAAACCAACGTCGAACGGCAGCAGGAATCCCTTCTCGCCCATCTCGCGCGCCGCGGCCGTTTTGTCGCCGAAACACGGCCACACTGAAATGAGCACCCTCACATTCATTTCGTGCAGTTCGCGCACCGTCTCCGCCATGCCTTTAAACGCCGGGTTCAAAAACTCCATGGAGTTCCACAGCTCAAATTCGGTTCCCCAGTACTTCCAATCCTGAACAACGCAGTCCAGCGGTACGCCTAGATCCCTGTACCTTCCGGCCACCGATAACAGTTCGTAGCGGCTCGTATACCGCTCCCTGCTCTGAATATAGCCGAACATCCACAGCGGAGGCAGCCCGACACCGCCCGTAAGCTTCTGCATTCCCGCAGCCGCACGCACCGCACCGCTCCCGGGAATAAAAAAGTAGTCCGCGCATTTACCGGATTCGGACTCAAACGCCGTCCCGTACTCAGAGTCCTCAAATACCGTTGGGGACGGATTGTTCCAGAAAATTCCAAACCCGTCGGACGACACCGCGAACGGCACCGCGATCTCCTTGTTCACCTGCGACAGCAGCACCCTTTCGCCGCGCTGGTTCAGCACGCCGCCCTGGTGCTGCCCAAGCCCCCAAAGCGAAGCACCGGACACCGTCTCGAATTCCTGACGCACGCGGACAATCGTCCCGCCGGGCCGGCGCTCGCGCACAAACGAAACCCCGCCGCGCTTCTCCGCCAAAAGCACACGTCCGGATCCGTCGCGGAACGATACCTCTCCGCATCCGCCAACGCAAACCGCGATCCCGCTCCCATCTGAAAGCGACGTCCCCGAGCCGCTTTCAGATACCTTAACGGCATCCGTCCCCACAGGCGCTGCTTTCACGCTGCGCCCGTACAACGCCGACGCTTCACCGGCACGAGTCTTCACCACACGCACAATCCCGTCCGGATAAAACATTATCCGCACATCGATTCCGCGCTCCAAAAACGAAAACAGCACCTCTTCCCCTGTCTTTTTCACAGAAATCCCCCCCCGCCGGCAAATAGCCTGTGCAGCCGCCGGCACGCAGCCACAGTGTTCCCAAAGCATCTTATTATTCGATGACGTAAAGCGTAGATAAAATTTCGTCCGCCGTCAAGGTGGCGGCCGCCTATGCTGTGCCTGTGCTGTCCGGATGAAAGACGTACGAACGGCCCGACGTCCGGCGCGCTCACCAACCGTATGCTCATTGCGGCACAGATCCGCCCCGCGGCGACGGTTACAGCTCCCGGGCATTCCGAGCGGCGCCCTCCGATTGAAAAGAAAAACGCATTGAGCCGCCGTTCGGCATGGTTCCACGCCTGGTCGTAATCTCAGCGCAACTCACGGCTTCAGGAACGGTATCGCGGATGATGCCGACTCAGAGTTCGTCCACCACGCCCCACAAACGGCAGGAACGCGCAAAACGGACACGAGCGCCCGGTTCCCCGTGCCAAGCACATACAGCAGAACTGCCTGCATTTATCACAAACGCCACAGTTTTGAAAAAGGCCGCGCAAAGTCCGCTCCGCATCTTCACGGACATCCCCATTGCCCCTTTGATCCCCTTTGCCGGATTCCATGCACAGAGCACAAAACACAGAATCCCCTCTGCAGGCATGACGGAATATCTGTTAAAAAGGACTTCGCCGCCCACCTGGTTATATTTATAAAACAGTCCGGCAGACGTCTCTCCGGGACAATGTTAATAATACTCTATCGCCGCATCATTGCCATCCGTCAAATTGGCCATATTCAGCACAGCCCCATCCGGAATGCGAATCTTAGTCAAGCCTCTGCAAAGTAAAAACGCACCACCTCCGATACTGGTCACGCTGTCGGGAATCGTGATTTCCGTCAGGCCTGTACAATAGACAAACGCCGACCTTCCGATGCTTGTCACGCCGCCGGAGAGCGTTATCGAAGTCATATCTCTGCAATTGCCAAACGCCCTAACTCCGATGCTCCTCACACTGCCGGGGATCGCTATCGACGTCAAGCCTCTGCAACTCCAAAATGCACCTTCTCCGATGCTCTTCACGCTGCCGGGGATCGTTATCGCCCTCAAGCCTTTGCACCGCGCAAACGCCGACTCTCCGATCGTCGTCACGCTGCCGGGGAGCGTTAACTCCGTCAAGCCTCTGCAACCGGCGAACGCCCGGTCTACGATGCACGTCACGCAGGCGGAGATCGTGATCGACGTCAGGCTGCTGCACCCGGCAAACGCCGCCTCCCCGAGGCTCGTCACGCTGCCGGGGAGCGTAATTTCCGTCAAGCCCGAACAATCGTTAAACGCCCGGTCTCCAATGCTGGTCACACCGTCGGGTATCGTGATCGCCCTCAAGCCTTTACAAAGAAAAAACGCATTCTCTCCGATGCTCGTCACGCTGCTGGGGAGCGTTACCGCCGTCAAGCCTCTGCACCCGGCAAACGCCGCCACTCCGACGCTGGTCACGCCGTCAGGTATCGTGATCGAAGTCAGTCTGTTGCACCCGGAGAACGCCGCCACTCCGATTCTGGATACACTGTCGGATATCGTGTCCGCCGTTAAGCCTTTACAAGCGGGAACCGCCCTGTCTCCGATGCCCGTCACGCCGACGGAGATCGTGATCGACGTCAAACTTGTACAATCGGCAAACGCCCGGTCTCCGATGCCCGTCACGCTGCCTGGGAGCGTTACCTCCGTCAAGCCGCTGCAACCGGCGAACGCCATATCTCCAATGCCGGTCACTCCATCGGGAATTGAGTATTTTCCGCTCCTCCCCGCCGGACACCTGAGCAAAGTCTTTTTCCCCTTGTCAAATAAAACCCCGTCTTCACTTGCGTATTTTTGATTCCCGGAAGAGACATCGATCGCAGTCAGTTTTCTGCATTCCGAAAACGCCGTCTCCGTAATGCCAGTAACGCTGTCGGGGATCAAACATGTCCCGGACTTTGCCGCCGGACACTTGAGTAATGTCGTTTTGTCCTTGTCAAATAAAACCACACCTTTACTTGTGTATTTTGAATTAGCGGAAGATACGTTGATAGCCGTCAAGCCATTACAACCCGAAAACACATCAACTCCGATGCTATTTACACCGTCTGGGATTGTAATTATCGCCAAACCTCTGCACCAGGAAAATGCCCCATCTCCGATGCTTGTCACGCTATCGGGAATTCTGATCATTTCTAACCTGCCGCATCCGGAAAACGCCTCCTTCCCAATGCTGGTCACCGGATAGCCGCCGAGAGTGTCCGGGATAACAACCTTGCCAGATACTGATGCTCTCAATATCTCCGCTTTGCCGTCTGACACGCTATACTCCCATGCAATTCTGTCGACGATTTCCCTAGCTGCATGAAGAGTGCTTATGCAAAGCAAAGCGCAAAGCATAGTCATTATTTTTTTCATTGCACCGATCCCTTTTGCAAGTCTTCCGCGTTTTGTGAAAATCCGGAATTCAGGATAGCACGTGCGTACTGTTTTAAACAAGACGGCACAACGCTGATACATGCTGCGCTGTCCGGAGAAAAGACGTCTGGCATGTCCCGTCTGACGTTCCGCCGCATCTATGATGTCCGGCGCGCTCACCAACCGTATGCTCATTGCGGCACAGATCCGCCCCGCGGCAGCGGTTACAGATCCCGCGCGTTCCGCACGGCGCTCTCCACTTGAAAAGGAAAAAGCATTGAGCCGCCGTTCTGCATGGTTCCATACCCGGTCTTAATCTCAGCGCAACTCACGGCTTCGGGAATGGTATCGCTGATGATGCCGCCTCAGAGCTCGTCCATCCCCCGCTTCACAAATGGCAGGAACGCCCAAACAGGACACGAGCGCCCGTCTCCCCGTGCCAACCTCATACCGCAGAACTGCCTGCATTTACCGCAAACGCTGCGGTTTTGAGAAAGTCCGCGCAAAGTCCGCACCGCATCTTCACAGACATCCCCATTGCCTCTTTGATCCCCTTTGCCGGATCCCATGCACAGAGCGCAAAACACTGCTTCCCTTCTGCAGGCATGACGGAATATCTGTTTCGCCGTTCACCTGTTTATATTCATAAAACAGGCCGGCAGACGTCTCTCCGGGACAATGTTAATAATACTCTATCGCCGCATCGTTGCCATCTGTCAAATTGATCGTATCCAACGCGGACCCTTCCGCAATGCGAATCTTCGTCAAGCCTATGCAACAGTCAAATGCATCATCTCCAATACTTGTCACGCTGCCGGGGATCGTGATCTCCGTCAGGCCTCTGCAACTGTTAAACGCCTCCTTTTCTATTCTCGTCACACCAGCAGGTATTGAGTATGTCCCGAGCTTTTTCTGCGGATACTTAATTAAAGTTTTTTTACCCTTGTCAAATAGAACACCATCTTCACTTGCGTATTTTGGATTCCCGGAAGAGACATCGATGGCCGTCAAGCCTGTACATCCCCAAAATGCATCATCTCCGATGCTCTTCACGCTGCCGGGGATCGTGATCTCCGTCAGGCCTCTGCAAAATAAAAACGCCCCGTCTCCAATGCTTGTCACGCTGCCGGGGATCGTGATCTCTGTCAGGCCTGTACATTCGTTAAACGCCTTGTCTCCGATGTCCGTCACACCGTCGAGAATCGTGATAGAAGTCAAGCCTGTACATCCC
>CASEAR010000050.1 GCA_949285835.1 uncultured Verrucomicrobiota bacterium
GCAATATTTGCCGCGTCAAATACATGAACATCACCGCCCACGCATACACTTTCCGCAAATAACTGTCCGACAGAAGCACTCCAAACTTGACGCAAATCTGCGCCCTGTATGCCAAAGTCGTCATAAAATGCGCACCGCCGCACGGCAGACTATGGCCTGATGCAGTTTCGCCGGAGCAGCAAAAACCATGCGCATGCCGGGCCGGAACAGCGCCAGACAGAAACCGGAAAATCCCGTCCGGAAGTCCTTCTTCGCCCAAGTCGGCATCCATGAACGGGCAACGCGCGCTGCGCGCCAGGAGGACGCAAGCGAACGCAAATGAGCAGCCATTTGGGGATTGATTTCCGATGTTATTAAGATATAATACCATAAAAAATGACCCCCGACTTAATGGAGATGTTATGAAAAGTTGCGCGGCCCTTTTCAACGATGGACTCGAACGCCTGCTCGCGGCAAAACTCCGGCAGAAACAGCTCACAGGCTGGTTCATATATCAGGAAATCAAAATGCAGGAGAGGGAAGCTATGCGCGGGGCCGGCCGGGATCCCGATGACGCACGGTACGCAGGAGAACTGCTCTGCCGCTGCGTTAAACGCATGCCGCTGTCAATCCCCGAGGGAAGCGTGTTTGCCGGGACTCAGGACGACTCCTTTTCGCCAAGCTATGCGCTTATAAACCCGAGTTTCCGCGTGGAATCCTTCTCCGGGTATTGCGACCCGGTCGCAATATACGCGGATATCGAGCCTTCGGACGAAATCCCGGCGGACAGAATCGAAAAAGTGAAGAACTACTGCCGTGAAACCCCGTACGGCAGAAGACTCGCCGGGATTTACAAAATCACGGAGAACCTGACCTCCGAGGCAGTCTTTTTCATGGAACCCGTCACCGGACACATGATCCCTGATATGCGCCCCATTCTCAGGGACGGCCTGACGGCCTTCACGGCGCAGGCGGCATCCGGCGGCCCGTTCACCGCCACCATGCGGGATGCCGCGCAGGCGGCCGCAATCCTAGCGGAACGCTACGCCCGGCTCGCGGAACAGCTTGCCGCGGAACGCAGCGGAATCCCCGGAGAAACGGAACGCCTCACGCTGATCGCCCGCAGCTGCCGCCGCGTTCCCATGCAGAAAGCCGGAACTCTCCACGAAGCGATGCAGTCCTACCTGCTGCTGTGGCAGCTTATGTGCCTCGAACAGGCTCCCAACCCATACGCTTTTTCCGCCGGGAACCTCGACCGGGTGTTCGAACCGTACCGCAAAGAGACTGATTTCGAAACCGCCGTGGCGCTCACCCGCCATATGCTCGCCTTTTACATGGTCGGCGCGCGCGGCTGGGCAATTTCACAAAATCTGCTTCTGGGCGGACGCGATGCCGCCGGGAAAGACCTCAGCTGCGTCATGACGGATGTAATTTTCGAGGCGTTCATCCGCTCCAACCAGCCCCAGCCTGCCCTTTCCGTAAAAATTCACAGCGGCACTCCGGACAGTATCTTCCGCACAATGGGAAAAATGTACTTCACGCCGGGTCACTCGACGCCGTCGCTTTTCAACGACGACATGATGTTCCGCGTCCTGAAATCCAAGGGTATTTCCGAAGAGGACATACCGGACTGGGCTGTGGCCGGATGCCAGGAACCGCTCATCATGGGCAGGGAAAACGGCAATACCACCAACAGCTGGCTGAACCTCGGCAAGGTGCTGGAACTCACGCTCAACGACGGCTGCTCCCTGCTAACCGGACGTAAAATCGGACTGTCCGCCGCCGAGCTCGGCTTCGACTCCACCGGCGCGGCGTACCGAGACCTTGAAACCGCGTTTTTCCGGCAGCTTGACTTCGTCCTGCCGCAAATGGAAGCCGCGGTCAACCGCTGCACGCGCGCCATCGGGAGCTGGGCAACCCCATTCGGCTCCCTGCTGTTCGGCGGACTCGAAAGCGGCCGCGATATGCGCGACCCCGACCACCCGGGAACCCGCTACTGCGCAAGCGGATGCCTAATTCACGGCCTCAGCGTCGCCGCAGATTCCATTACCGCCGTAAAGCACTTCCTCGCGGAAAATCCGGACGGCGCAGAGTCCCTGCGCGCCGCCCTCCAGGCCGGCTTCAAAGACCGCCCGGCCCTGCGGGCCCGCCTTCTCGCCTATCCAAAATATGGCTGCGCACTGCCCGAACCGGACGAAACCGCAGCCCGCATCGCCGCCCGTGTCAGCAGCAAAGTATACGCTCTGCGCAATCCCGCCGGACGCCCCTTCCAGCCGGACTTCTCCACCCCCAGCACACACCTGCTGTACGGTTACTGGGTCGGAGCGACGCCCGACGGTCGCCTCCCACGGACAATGCTCGGATACGGAGTCGACCCGCGCCCGGAGATCTCCGGAGGAGAGTTGACCGATCAGCTCCTCTCCGAACGCGGGTTGCCGTTCCTCGCTATGACCGGCGGCTGCGCCTCGCACATAGGCCTCTCTCCTGCTTCATTCTCAGACCGGGAAGACCCGGAGGAAAAAGGCCTTGCCATGCGCGACCGCATAATCCGGCCGCTTTTCTCCGCCGGTCCGCGGTCCGGAGAGGCCCCATACTACGTCTACTTCAACATCGACAGCGCAAAACATCTGCGCAAAATTCTCTCCGATCCCGCCAAATACGTGCCCTCCGGCATCTACATTATGAGAATCCACGGGACTTTCGTGAACTTCCTCGACCTCTCCCCCGCCATCCAAGAAGACATCATCCGCCGCCTTGAGCGGAGCGAATGCGCATGAGAAATTTGACCGAACAGGTTCGAGCGGCCCTCGCCGAAGAAATACTCGCCGGTAAATATTCCCCCGGAGACCGGCTCCCTTCCGAACGGGAATACGCCGCCAGCACCGGCGCCAGCCGAGTCACCGTGCGCCGCGCTTATGCGCAGCTCGAAGCCGCCGGCATCATCGCTCGAAGCCGCCCCACGGGAACCCGCGTCGCCGATACCTTCCGCGCCCACTCCGGCGTCCTCGAAAACGTGGGCCTTATAACCACCATGCCGCATGAGTTCTCAGGACGCTTCGTGGAAGCCGTCAGCCGCTGCTGCCGCGAACTCGACGCCCTCCTCGTCCTCGGCATCCCGGAACCGGATACGGGCGGCGAACAGCTCAAAATCGCCATGCGGATGGCCACGCGCGGCGTCAAAGACCTCATCGTCTGGGGCGCGGATCGCGGTTTCGACTTCCGCGTGTTCGAACGGCTCCGCATCCTCGGCGTCAATCTCGTTTTCTTCGATCAGATCCTGCCCGGAAACTTCGCGGACTATGTCGGACTCGACAACCGCTCCGCCATACGCACCCTCATGAAACGCGCGCGCTCCAGAGGCGCCGAAAACATGTTCTTTGTCAACTGCTCCGGACTCGACGTCGACACAAACGCCGAACGCGAGGAAGCCTTCCGGGAATTCATCGCCGAAACCGGCTGCCGCGGCGAAGTCAGGACTCTTCCACGGAACACCTCCCCCGCGGAACTCCGAAGACTGGCGCAAGAACTGGACGCCATGTCTGAAAAAGTCCCGTCCGCAGTAATCGGCGTGAACGCACCCGTGCTGCAGTCGCTCTTCCGAACTCCTCCGGTTCACGCACAACTCTGCTGCGTCGATCACACCCCCGCCGTCGCCGCACTCGGCGCCGCCGCAATCAGGCAACCCATCGGCTCCATGGCGGAAGCCGCCGTCAGCCTCCTCCGCGAACAGCGGCGCAAGGGAGAAAAATGGCGGGCCGTGGTCCAGCGCTTCCCAGGGGAGCTTGTCGAACCATGAGACTGTTTGCACAAGGCTGGAGCGACCGCCGGGACGGCCCCGGACACCGCCGCATCTACTACCTCAAGGGGTGCAATCTGCACTGCCGGTGGTGCGCCTCCCCTGAAAGCATAGCCGCCGAACCGGAACTGCTGTTCTACCCTGAACGCGTCGCCGGAGAACCGCTCGATTTCCTTTGCCCGCACGGAGCCGTCAGAGACGGCCGCCTCGACCGCCGTATCTGCGGAGGCTGCAGCGCACACGAATGCGCCCGGGTTCGCCACCCCGCATTGGAATGGGCCGGGTTTGAGCGCACGCCCGGCGAGCTCGAACAGGAAATCCTGCGCCTGTCGTCCGGATGGAGCGATTTCGGCGGAGTAACGTTTGGCGGCGGAGAGCCCACCCTGCAGGCGGACGAACTTCTCGACTGTCTCGCCCGGCTCCGACGACACGGGATTCACACGGCTTTCGAAAGCAACGCCTCCACCCCGCGCTTCCCTGCCGCCACACGCTCGGCCTCCCTCGCAATCGCGGATTTAAAGGCCGGAACGCCGGAATGTTTCAGAAAATGCACCGGAGGCAACCTCGACACCGTGCTCGAACACCTGACTGAGGCGGCCCGAAGCGCACCGGACCTCCTCGTCCGGGTGCCGGTCATCACAGGCATGAACGACTCCGAATCCGAATTGGAGCAGATCGCCGTTCACCTCGCCTCCCTGCACCGCCTCCGCATGTCCTGCGCGGAACAGCCGCTTGCCGTGGAAATACTGAAGCTTCACCATTTCGGAGAACCCAAATATCAAGCCCTCGGCCGGAAATATGAGCTCACGGGACGCCCTCCCCCGGACACGCGGAAACTCGAACGCTTCGAGCACACACTCTCTTCCGCCGGAATTGCACTGCAAAGGAACTGACGCCATGCTGACCCTTGGAATTGACCTCGGCACCACGAAAACCGCCGCCGTTCTCTTCGACGCCGGCTCCCCCGACGCCGCACAGGCGCTCTCCGCAGAACACCGCGCCGCACTGCCCTCCGCCCCCGGACACGCGGAACAGGACGTCTCAGCCATCTGCAGCTCCGTCCTTCATCTGCTCCGGCAGTTCCCTCCGGACAGGCTCGCACGCGTCGATGCAATCGGACTCACCGGGCAAATGCACTCGGTCCTCCTCTGCCGCGGAGACGAAGTCTCTCCGCTCGTAACCTGGCAGGACAGACGCGCTTCCGCAGCCGGACATCTGGACGAATTCCGCCGCCGCAGCGGCCGCCCGCTCTCCGACGGTTTCGGCGCCGTCACCTTGGCGGAACTGGCTCAAAATGGCGAACTCATCCACTGGGAACGCGCTGCGACCCTGCCGGGCTGGGTCGCAGCCCGCCTGACCGGAGACCCCGGCTCCGCCGCGTCAGACCCCACGTTCGCCGCATCGTGGGGAATCTTCTCTCCGGAGACAGGCGGGTGGGACACGGAAGCCGCCAATGCGCTCGGCATTCCCGGGCACATGCTTCCGCGCATCCTCCCCTCCGGCAGCGAGGCGGGGCGCACACACGGCGTTCCCGGCATCCCCGACGGCGTCCCAGTCATGGTTCCGATAGGGGACAATCAGGCCTCTGTCCTCGGCACGGCCCGGGATCTGGACCGGGAACTCTTCCTCACACTCGGCACCGGCGCACAGCTTTCGTTCGTACTCACGCCGCAGCAGGCCGCCGGAATAAAACTTCCGCCCGCAGCCGAATTGCGGCCCTTCCTTGACGGCAAACTCCTCGCAGTCGCGGCCCCGCTTTGCGGAGGCAAAGCGTGGGCATGGCTTGGAGACACAGTCAACGGATTCCTGCGCGCCCTGGGCCTCCCTCCCCTGCCCGAAAAACAGCTTCTCGACAGTCTCGACGCCATGGCCCTGCAGTCCGATGCCGCTTCCAACCTGCAGGTCGCGCCGCATTTCCTCGGAGAACGCCACGCCCCCGGTGAATTCGGCTCCATCCGCGGCATAACACTCGATAACTTCACGCTTCCCAATCTCGCCGCCGCCCTCGCCGCCGGAATAGTCCGCGGCCTCGCCGAAACCTTCCCGTCCGAACTCTACCGCGGACGCACTTGCGTGGCCGGTTCAGGAAACGCAGTGCGCCTCTGCCGCTCAATCCAGCGAGAGATCGAACGGCAATTCTCCCTGCCACTAGAAATCCGCTCCGTCCGCGAAGAAGCCGCCCTCGGCGCGGCTAAACTTGCCGCACAGAGACGGTAACCACTGCCGCCGCCGGTTCCTTTCTGGCCATCTGCTCCTGCCGATTCACTTGTCCGGGGCATTCAAACTGCGCTGCCTTTTTTCTTTCGCGCTCAGCGGCAGAAACGCCGTGCGCTGTCCGATATGTTTTGTGCGTACGCATGAAGTTTGCTTGCCGCGCAAAACCAACCTGTTTGCCAGCGGGAACACACCGAAAGTTTTCGTTGAGGAAATGAATCAGAGCCGCACACTGCGGGAACCATAGGACGCATACACTCCGCAGGCCCGTGCTGCGGCCCCACAAGCCATACTGTGGTCTCGCAGGCCATGTTATAGTTCCGCAGGCCCGTCTCGCAAGCCCGTGCCGCAGGCCCATGCTATGGCCCAGCAAAAGATTCAACATTGAGCAAGACACTGCCTTCTTGTACAATGTAAAAGAAGGTGGATGCGCATGCGGCGCGGGAACTCTCCGGGAGGTGAGTTTCTTTGCGAGGATCGGGCGTCTGGAGGTGGATGCGCGCGCAGTGCGGAAACTCTCCGATGCAGACGCGGGATACGTCGGGCATACGTACGTGCCTGACGGCGAATGCGCAGCGCGGGAACTCTCCGATGCAGGTAGTATATGAAGCTGACAACCTTTTTGAATTTGGCCGCCTTTGGCGTAAAAACCATTCTTTTCAAAAAGAACTCGCCAATTCTGGGAACCGTAATCGTTACCGACAAATGCAATTTGAAATGCAGACACTGTTCAGTAAACAACATTACGGCGATTGTGCATCCATACCGGCAAATCAAAAACGAGATGCAGATGCTTTACGGCATGGGAGTGCGCATTTTATTTTTTTGCGGCGGCGAAACCTTTCTGTGGAGAGACGGACAGCTCACCATTCGGGATCTTGTCATAGAAGCAAAAAAAACCGGCTTCCTGATTGTTAATGTCGTCACCAACGGCACTTTCCCTCTGGATTTGCCGGAGGCAGATCTCATTTTACTGAGCCTTGATGGAGACCGGGAACGGCACAACGCTGTCCGCGGCGACACCTACGACACCATCATGGAAAATATCAAGAACGCCGCTTCGGACAATATTTGCTTCTATATGGCAATTAACCAGATCAACAAAAATGCGGTCAGGGAGGTTTGTATTGCTGCACGCGAGACACAAAATGTACGCGCCGTGTCTTTCAATTTTCATACGCCTTACCCGGACACAAGGGCGCTGGCTCTTTCCAAAGAGGAAAAAAAAGACTGCTGCACCGTAATTTCAAGCATGATGAAACAGGGAGCTCCTGTATTTAATCTCCGGAGCGCTTTCCCGTATCTGATTAACAACAGTTTCCCCACCCCATGCCATCAGTGCGTGGTTGTGGAAAACGGGAAGCTGTCAACATGCGGACGCTGCATCGAGGTGCCGGGGCTTTGCGGCGAATGCGGCTATTTCTTCGTCGCGGAGTACACCCTTTTATTCCGAGGCAGCCTGAAAATAATCATCGATATGCTCAAAACTTATCTGAAGTACATTTAGTGGAAATATGAGTACAGCGACAAAATTAACCAGAATGTGGCTGACCCGTTCAGTCAGGCCGTTCGTTTTTACGAATGAATACGACCAGAGGCTTCCGTTTTCAGACTGCAGCAATCTGGGACTGTATGTGCATATTCCGTTCTGTGAAAACATATGCAGCTTTTGCCCATATTGCAAGGTCAGATACGCAAAGGAGTCATGCGATAAATACATAGACGCGCTGATTCAGGAAATCCACCTTGCAGGTAAGCAGCACTTCGGTAAAAAAACGGCTACAAGCCTGTATTTTGGAGGCGGCACGCCGGCTCTTGCAGCAGACCGCTTGAAGGACATTATTGGCGCCGTCAACGACCATTTTGTCATTACCGAGGGCATAGGGGTGGAGCTGCATCCCGACAATGTCAAACCGGATGTTTTGCAGATATTGAAAGACGCAGGAGTGACGAAGCTCAGCATCGGAGTTCAGTCGTTTCAGGAAAAATATCAGCGCATTCTGGGGAGAACATGCGTGAACGCCGCCGCGTTAAAAGAGGCTCTTGCGGAAGAGCCCTTTGAGACTGTATCCATGGATTTTATCTTCGCCCTGCCATCGCAGACATTCGACGATTTGAAAACGGATATCGATGCCGCATTCCGGCATGGTGCGAATCACGTGGCTATCTACCCGTTTATTGACTTTACTTTTACCGACAGCCGCCTTCACGCAATGCCCAAAAAGGAAAAACGCGCCCTACTGGACAAAATTGCCTCGTACTGCACGCAGCAGGGATATGTCCGCAGTTCTATCTGGACTTTTTCAACCGTGGAAAATGTGAAGTATTCGTCTATGACTAGAGATAATTATCTGGGGTTCGGCTGCTCCGCAGCAACGCTTTTGAAGGACCGGTTCAAAATTAACACGTTCTCTGTCGAACACTACTGCCGCAGAATTTATGAAAGGAAGCTCCCGACTTCGCTGACGACACATTTCTCCCTGCGCCAGCGCATGGTATACTATTTGTTCTGGACTGCATACAGCACAAAGGTAAGTGCAGCGGATTTTGAAAAGTTTTTCGGCGCATCATTAAAGAAAATGTATGGCATGGAGATAAGGATCGCAAAGCTTTTAGGCTTCATTAACGAGGAAAACGGCGAATGCCGCCTGACGCCTAAAGGTGCATTTTACTTCCACTACTATGAAAGCTTTTATACGCTCGCCTATATCGACAAAATGTGGAACATCATGCGTAAGGAAGCTTTCCCGGAACGTATCGAACTTTGAATAAAGGGAGAATGCCATGGCAGGCGCCCCACCCTGTATGCCCGCCAGGCGTTTTTTGACCATGGAGACGAACCCTACCGAATCAAACAATATGACTCCGCCAGACGCGTACATCATGCGCGCACATCTTCGCAGCCGTTACATTTTTCCCCAATTTATCCGAAAAGCGCTTCCCGTCAGACTCTGTGCCATGGCCCTGCAGTCCGGTGCCGGTTCCGGACTGCGGGCCGCGCCGCATTCCCCGGAGAACGCCGCGCCTACGGCGGATTCGTCCCCATCCGCACCATTACGGCTTCACGCAGTATCGGAGACGCCGCCCCACATACGAACGCCAAAATAAACATCCCTGTTGAAATAATTAAATTGATTTAGCATAATATATACAAATCAAATTTATTTGATTGGGTTACACATTTATAAATTAAACAGTAAATGACATCTTAAAAAAACACAAGGAGTGATTGCTATACATGCAGTTGAATTTCCTGTAACAGTTTGTCTCGGAGGTGGAGACGGCGGTGAAATTTGCGTAAAGATGGAGATTACCGACGAAGAATACGAGTTGCTCAAACAGTGCTGCAGAGACGGCTGCGACATAGAATCTTGTCCCGAACTTGAAGACCTTTGCAACCGCATCACCGAGGAATCCGGTGACGAGACGGAAAGGTGCATGGACGAATGCGACTCCGACAAGGATATCGACTGCGACTCCACTTACTACATTATCGAGATGCCGGAAGAAATAGAAGACCTTATCTTAGCCGAAGAAGAAGCCGAAGCAGAGAGGGAAGAGGCCGAAGAAATGCGAGAGCAGGAACGAAAGGAAAAAGAGGAACGGGAGAAAAAAGAACAAGCAAAGAAAGAAAAGGCCGCTGGCAAGAAAGCAACAACAGAAAAAAAACAAAGAAAGGCGAATAGCTGGCAGTTCCTTGTCCTGCCACATTGAATGATGTGCGGGAATGGACGTGCTGAACTAAGAGAAACTCTCGGACGTGCTGAAAGACGGCAGCAGCCGCAAAAGAATATGGACGAAAAATGAATATTGAATGGGACGCCGGTAAATATACGAAAGACTTTTCTTTTGTCCACCAATACGGCAACGACGCTGCGGAGCTGATTGACTGCAAAGCAGGAGGCGCGGTTCTTGATCTCGGCTGCGGGAACGGATCCCTTACAAACCGACTGAAAAACAAGGGATTCCACGTCATTGGCATCGATGACTCAGAGGACTTGCTGAACGTTGCCCGCAGCAATTACCCCGATATAAACTTCATCAAAGCGGACGCCGCAGCTTTTACGCTCAATAAACCCGTGGATGCGGTTTTTTCAAATGCGGTATTTCATTGGATAGACAAGGACAAACAGCCGTCTATGCTTTCCTGCGTATACAACGCGCTCAAAGACAATGGTCAATTCGTTTTTGAATTTGGAGGCCATGGAAACAACGCCCTTATTCATGGAGAATTGGAGAAGGCGTTCCTGAAATATGGGTATTACTACAAAATGCCTTTTTACTTCCCAACAATCGGAGAATATGCTTCGCTGGTTGAACAGGCGGGCTTTCAAGTCAGATATGCTGTATTATTCGTCAGGCCGACAGAGCTGAAGGGAGAACAGGGACTCAAAGATTGGATTGATATGTTTGTAAAAACCCCATTCCTGGCCGTCGCAAGCCCCGAAGACGCAGAAAGCATCAAAACCATGGCTGTTAGAAATCTGAAGCATGTTTTGTATAAAAACGGCAAATGGTACGCCGATTACGTAAGAATACGAATGAAAGCATACAAGGACTGACAGTTACAACAATAACCAGCCGAAAGCCGCAAACTGCAGACTCCTGCTGAAGGCCGATGCCTCACCTGAATTTGTGATCCGCATTTCCGTTTGCAAATGGCTCAAAGCAGAACAGGCATGACCTGAATCATGCCTGTTCCAACAACTCTAATATTACAATTTTACGACCTCCGGGAACCAGACTGTTCTTTCGGATAATATGATCGCAAACTGATTTTTTTTGCACAGACTATTCAGATTTTAACTGGGAAACCCAGGCGCTGATTCGCTCGTCTGTAAGCTCAGGCTGATTGTTTTCATCCAGAGCCAAACCGCAAAAGCTTCCGTTGTCCTCGGCAGTCGATGCAGAAAAGTTGTATCCTTCGGCAGAAGTTCTTCCTATAAGTTTTGCACCGCATTTGGACACAGCTTCCGCCAGAGTCGCCATTGCATTGCAATAAGTGTCGGAAAAAGCAGACTGATCTCCTTCTCCGAAGATCGCGGCTTTCACTCCGCTCAAATCTGCTCCTTCCAATTTCGCGATATTGCTTTCCCAATCATCCTGCAGATCTCCAAATCCCCATGTTGAAACCCCCAGAATAAGAAGATCAGCTTTAAAATCTTCCTGAGAAGCAGATGCTATCGCTATAGGTTTAACGCCGAAAGCCGCCGCTATTTTTTCGGCAGCACTTTCCGTATTTCCCGTAGTACTTCCATATATAACGCTTACTTTGTCCATTTTTATGAGTCCTTTTGTTATTTCGTTAGACACTTGGAAAAACCTGTAGTCCAGAATATTTATCGAAAACCGCAGCCGCATGAAGTTCCGCCCTGCGATAGATATTCATGCAGCGAACTGATTCGCTCGGGTCACCATAAACACGCCACCTGCCGCGATGAACAAAAACCGGTTCCTGATTTTCAATAAATCCTCTGACGTCTTTTATCGGATAACCTACGAATATACCGACTTCATGAGGGAACTCAACGGACAGAAACCTCCTGCTCAGATGTTCAATATCCGCATCCAGATCATGTGCTGCCGGATAACCATGCCTGAAAAGCAATTCCCGGTGTTCTGGAACAGAGAGGACTGCCGCCAACCTCTCGGGCCGGAAGAAAAGGAAAAGAGAACTGTCGGCCTCCGAATAAAGTTCAACATTATCAAGACTTATTGTCTTCAAAATTTCTGCCTTTTTCAGGCAGCAGCAACACCCTCCGGAATTACACACTTTGTAATGTCGCCTTACCCGCAAAAGTTCCGCAGGCTTCACCCCAAAGCGCACAGCAGCCGTTTTTAAAAAGAAAAAACGCTTTGGATCCCCGCAGCAGCAATCGTATTTCTGTTTTTCCTCCATGACGCCAGTTCTCCGTTTTGTTAGACTAGGCTAACATAATGCAGAAGACCTGTCAATCGCAGAACATCGAAGACAGATAATACCTCCTCAAATTTTCAGCTTCAAAAACAACTTGTGCTGTGTCGCTGCTTCAAAACACGCCGGCGGAAATACTTTGCCGGACTGCTGCAAAACGCCTTTTTGAAAACACGCACGCTTGTATACTCGCCCGCGCAGTACCGTTTCGCTGCGTCACGGAACAACGGCAAACAGCACGCGCAATCGGTCGGCTCCGGCATATTGCTAACGGCTGCGTTTCCTCTGAATGCGGCACATCCGGTGCGGGCTGCCGTATGTGCGGCGGCCAGCCGTATTCACCGCATTTCCCCGGATGATGCGCGCCTTGCCGTCAGAGAGACTGCTCCCTCCTTCAGTCCCGTTGCATTCGCCGCCACGATGCGGCATGCCTATCGACGAAGATTTCCGTCTCGTCCCCTGGCTGTTGTTGCCGTACTTTAGAGATGCCGCGTCCCCTGCCTTGGTGCGCTTTCACATGTAGGACTCGCCGTATTTTCTTGATGCAGCATGCTCCACAGGACAGGAATACCGGCCACCTCAATGCCGTATTTTCTTGATGAAGCACGTCTGAAAGCGCGCATCAGCCGCATTGTAATGCTGTAATTTGCCGTATTTTCTTGATGCGGCGCGTTCCGGCATCATCGAAAAACGCGTGATTTTGCAGTTCTCGCGGATTTGATATCCGGGGAATTCTGCGCTCCGTGTTCTGTCCGCCGGACAAAACACGGACGCGGCGGTCTTAACGCCGGAGGAGGGTTCGGTCGCGCAGCCGCAGGGCACCTTCGGATTACGAAAGGAATGGGGACGTCGCATTCATTAGGGGCCGCCCCATGCCGCGGCAGGTTCCACCGGCGGCGCTGGATTCACTGCCGCCCGTGCAAAGAACAGAAAGCCATACACTCCATCATGCTCACTGCACCGCAATTTTTGGGGGATATTTAGATTCAAACTCCAGCAGGATTTTCACAAGTCCCGCGTCCAGAAACGCAAGCGCTTGCTCCCTAATTCCGCCGGACACACCGTAATACGCCTCAGCCACAGCGCCGGTAATGGCGGCCAGGGTATCACTGTCTCCGCCGATGGAAATCGCATTTCTGACAGCGTCCTCAAAGCTTGTCGATTCAAAGAATGCTTCGAGTGCCTGCGGAACGGTCTCCTGACATGTCTCATTGAACTGATATGTGTCCCTGATAGCGTCCAATGTGAAATCGATCGGGTAATAGCGCTTCACAATATGATCCCGGATTTCCGGCAGGGTCGTTCCGGTACGGGAGAGATATACCGCAGTTGCGGTGGCTTCCGCCCCTTTGATCCCCTCCGGGTGATTGTGCGTCACCTCGGTCACGTATTTCGACAGCAGAATCGCCTCCTCAAGGGAATTCGCCGCGTATCCGCATCCGCTCACGCGCATGGCCGCTCCATTGCCATAGCTGTTGTACGGCTTCGGATTATCAGAATACATCCACATACCAAACGACCCGCCGTAACCGCAGGAGGGATAAGGTCGGCCGATACGCTGCATTGATTCGACCGCCGCCCTGCCGAGGTCGCTGTAATCCGGACTGCAGTGCAGCAAAGCGTCGCACACGGCCAGCGACATCACCGAATCATCGGTAAAGAAACAGTTTTTCGAAAGAAGCTCAAAATCCTTCGATCTGTGATTGTCCCATTCGAATCTGGAACCTGCAATATCCCCGACAATCGCTCCTATCATTTCAATTCCTGCCTTTCTTTCTCCGCAGTCACGGATAGTCAATATTCGCGGGATAAACGCCGACGCCCGTCTTGTACGGCGGACTGCAGCCCGCCCCTCCCCTCATTCGGCATCTGCCGCTTCAGGCCCCGCATCTCCTGAAGCCCCGCCCGACCCCTCTGCGCAACGCCCCGGAAACACCAGTAAAACTGTAGGAGCAACACACAAAAAAGCGCATCAGCAATCACTTGGACAGATCGTACACCTTTTCTAGAGGAAAAATATGGGCAAGCTTATCTCCTGTCGTCCTGAATAGATATCCATGATCTCTTACGCCACCATTGGGTTT
The DNA here is from genome assembly GCA_949285835.1 of uncultured Verrucomicrobiota bacterium. Taxonomy (GTDB): domain Bacteria; phylum Verrucomicrobiota; class Kiritimatiellia; order RFP12; family UBA3636; genus CASEAR01. The sequence goes on from CASEAR010000050.1 coordinate 13,988, forward strand.
TATATGCATTGCATAGTCGAGTGTAATGATTCCGGAATCAAATAAGCTTGCGAGATTTGCCGTATTCGGTTTTCTCGTGTGCCGTACGTAGTCGTACCTGAAGAATTCCTTGCCGTCAACAACCTCGCTTGAAGCTTGCACCCAAAATGTTTCACGATGCTTTTCTGCAAGTCTTGCCTTTAGCGTTTTAAGCGCCCAAACAGCAACACCTCCAGAATACTTTTCTGTCTTCGCTTTGTTGATCAAATCAACCTCATCATGAGCATCAAGATAGAGTCCTTGCGAATTAACTAAATTTGACACCGTACAATACAACTGCAGGCGACCGTCTTCAATATAACCAAAAGTTGAGAGGATATCGGAGGCAGTAAACTGACTTCGTTTCCAGTCTGGAATATTAGCAAATAGCGTTATTTTCTTTGTTCTTGAAATCTTCGAAACCGCTTTCCCCAACTTTCTGGATGATTTAAGTTCAATTCCTTTGTAATCAGGGGTTTTATCCGCATTTGGCTTGATTCCAAGCAAATCCTCTAACGTCATTCCAACATTTGTATCACCATGCTTTACACCAGAAATAAAACCCTTTTTATGAATCTGTTTCAACTTACATAACAACTCGCTTGCCACTGGTGAAATTACTTCTGCACACGCTGAAAGAATTTCATGTGGATACGATCCTGGCACGCCAAATGCCCGAACGACATCCTTGTTGCTCATATTAAAGACATACAACTCACCGTCATACGCAACGACAGCAAGCAAATCCGTCGGCCTACAATATTGTGTTAGTTGGTAAAACCAAACACGTGGATCTCCATCTTGTTTGGGTTTAGCTTTCGGTCGATAAAAAGACGCTTTTGTTTTGATGCAAGAATCCGGCAAGACAAAATTAGCGGAGACATACTCCTTTACTCCACGAGTCTGCATCGAATAATCATGGACACCTGTTTCGCGCAAAAAATCGCGAAACGATAGCGTTGCATCTATTATCGACTTGCTAAGACCTGTACGCGTAGGAACCAATAAGCCCGTTGAAATTCCCGATCCATTAAACAAGCGAAGCGCTTCTTCAATTGACGTATTAGACACCTTAAGCATTACACTCCTCCAATAATTTAACGAAGTTTCTACCGATATTGTAGGCAAGCTCCACAGGTACGGCATTACCAATTTGCGTATACTTCGGCAGTTCTCGATCAAAAATACCCTCACGTGGATTTCCAGCACGACGAAGCCCACCAGTAGTCCTCTTACCTGCAAATACATACCAGTCAGGGAAGGTCTGCAAGCGAGCCCACTCGCGAACTGTTAAAGACCTTGGTTGGCAAAAATGAACGTAGTCATCCGGTGCTGAACAAGCCGTAATTGACGGACCATCTTTACCCCAAACACGAGGCAAGACCTTCTGAGCAAACTTTTTCGTGCGAAATCTATCAGGTATCACCCCTCCATTACGAATCATCTCCGTGAACTTCTCGACTATTAGGTCTGAATGGTTACTATACTCCATTTCAGACACTTCATCTCCCGCTGCGAAGATTGTTCCATCTCGCTTAGTGCGAAGTCGCAGCTGAAAACCATTCTGTGGCGAGCACGGGTAAGTTCGTGTCACCGAACCACGCTGATAATCCGGATCTACCAAATCACCAAGCAACTCCTCTATAGTTGGGTAACCTCCCACAGGCTTCGGAAGGAAACCTGCCATTACCGCATCATCACCCTTTACAACCGGCGCAGGGAATATATCACGACGAAGACCAACGATGAGAATACGCGGACGATTTTGAGGGACTCCGTAATCCTTTGCATGAACAAGTTTATACCGAACATAATAGGCACCAATGTTACGAAACGTTTTCAATACATCTTTGAAAATCTCACCTTTCTCTCCATCATCTGTCCAGCGCGCAGAAAGCAACCCTCTAACGTTCTCGAACAAAAAAATCTTAGGTCGAATTCGGTTTACAAGGAATGCCATGTCTTGATAAAGGTAATTAGATGGTAGCTGTTTCTTTTCGACAGAATAAGATCGCCGAATTCCAAGTCCCGAAAAGCCCTGACAAGGTGGCCCACCACAAATCAAATCAAGTTCGCCATTATATATATCAATATCAAAATTCCTAAGGATGGTCGCACGAAAACCATCAAGCATGTTTTCGTTAAGAACAAGATCCTTGACGTTAGAGACATTGTTATCACATAGCCAAGGGAATTCATCCCTACGATTCAATAGATACGTGCTCATCGCATCAGAATTAAGCTCATTCACAAGCAACGGAGTAAATCCAGCACGCTCAAGTCCGAGAGACAATCCTCCACAACCAGCGAAAAGATCAAAAAACGTAAATTTTGGGCGCGTGATTTTAGTTTTGGGTGTAGTAGGTTTAAGAAGTTTCGCCGTGAAATCTGTCTGCACAGCCTCACACACACGCAACACCTTTGGCGAAATCTTCGTCAACAGTGGAGGCAAACAATTCGCAAGTATCGGATCTTTGTAATCTGGCGAAGTAAGATATGTTCTGAGCTTCTTTAGCACGAATTTTGACGTTGCGAAATCTTGTAGCCGAACAATAACCTTTTCCGCTAATCCAGAAGCCGGATTGTATAGTCTTGTTTTGCTCGTTGAGTAGAGGATATAGGTGCCCGTGCCATGCGGCTTGCCTGTTGCTGGATAACCATATTCAGCTTTCAGCTCGTCCCTTGTTTTAAACCCAATAAATTTTGCCCTAAGACAAACCGGATCCTTTTTCGCATTAAATAGCCAGATTTCGTTGACCTGCTTTGCAACTTCGAGATCAATATCGTCACCATCATAAATCGGATAGTTGTAATATTCAGACCATTTCTCCAGCTGCCCCGATTTATACGTGCCGACAAGAACAATCTTCTTGTCATTTGTCGCAAGCCTTCCGGTCGTGTTTCCATATTCTTTTGGGGTTAACAGCCTTGCCATTTTACCTTCCAATCTAAATCAATATAAGTTCTCAACTGCATAGCAACCCGATAAAAATCATCCCCGTAATTCGATTTTTTTCACCTGATTGTGAAACAAACTAAAACTGAACCACCCAAACATCTCCGCTCATCAACTTGAACAAAAGGTTCTCTTGGATTCTTGCTAAACAAAAACCCTGAGTCAGATTGTATCGGATTTTTGTAAACAATGAAACAATTTAGTCGTTAAAATCTTTTAGCAAAGTTGCAGAATGTAACGTCCGATTGCAGACATGAAAAGAAACGCCCCGGAGATGCGCATTCCCGCCGTGCGGGCAGATCATTTCCGGAAAACAGTGATGTTTCGCTTTCTGCTAATAAAGGCAATCCACGCCGGGAAAAACATCATGGCGGAGTATAGCAAATATTCTCATCCCCAGGCACATCTTAAGTTTGAAGACCGCGAACGTCCGGGCAAGGTATAGAACAACCGGTTCAGGACGAAGCCCGGCAGCATTTCCATTCTGACCTTTGCAAATGCATACGGCGTCTTGCGGACACTTTGGAGACGCGAGCTGCAAAGGTGTACCTCAGGGGCAATTTTAACGCCTGACATCCGAAGGCGTGGCAAACATGAACGAAGATTCGACTACATCGAGGCATGACGCTGGGGCGGCGGGGTGGACACAATGCCACGCTGACGGCACAGGAGGCCGCGGGACAAATCAGCCTGTACGGACAAATACTCGATTGCATCGAGACGTGACGCCGAGGCAGCACAACGCCACGCTGAGCAGCAGATGAAAAACAAAGGGCCGCGGATCAAGACGTCTTCTTTCACAGCAGAACAAATTTCCAACCTTATTCTCAATGATAAAATGTCTCCTTACAGCGTCTCTATGATACTCAAAGAAAAGAGTTAAATACGTTCCGTCGCCTCGTACGATTTACAGCCTCATTGATGCGGGCTTCTTAAGGCAAAACATGGCGGCACGCCATATCATCCCGGGAAGAAAAAGAAACCTCGGATTATACCGCATCCGGCCAAAACCGCGTCCTGACGGAACAGCATTGCCGGCCGGCCATAAGAGGCCGACAGCCGGGCATGTCTTGGACATCTGGAAATGGATGCCGTCTTTTCTTCGAGCAAGGGCAAGGGCGGAATACTCTGCACCTATGACCGCAAATCGCGCAGGTACTGTGTTGAGAAGCTCAATGCTATATCTCAAGCCGGAGTTATCCGCGCTTTAAAGCGCCTTCGCAAACGCGGCGTTATCATCAATGCCTTGTCCGTCACAACGAACAACGGATGCGAATTCCTCAATCAGGCAAAACTTGAGAACACCTTGAAGTGCAAGATTTACTATACACGTGCCTGCGCCTCCTGCGAGAAAGGTGGAATTGAGAACTGCAACCGCCTTTTCAGAAGATGGTTTCCAAAAGGAACCAACTTCTCCCGCGTCAGCAGCGAAGAACTCAGAAGAGTGAAAAATGTCATAAACAACATGCCGGGAAAGTCCCCCGGCGAAAAGTGCCCCAATGCGTATTATTCACTTACTGCCTGAATACCAATATCTATCCCTCAAAAAAAAAGTGGACGTTCCTCTTGCAATTCACCTCCCACCGCGGGGAGAGGTGGGGGCTGTCTTTCTATTGTTTGTTTTTGCCTGATCTTTCATGGAAGCGATACCCTTTTTTCCGGGATCCCGCCACGGGGTGGGAAGGATTAGGCCGTCTGGTACCGTCCTTTTTTTGCCATCCGCCGGGCGTCCCATTACATACAGTCCCGCGTGGCCTTTCATTAGGGGTGGATGAGCCGCGCACGGATGCCCAATATTTTGATTTATCTTCCTGAGCATATGTGGTATGATGCTGAGTTCCATCCGGGCGAATGCGCCGGAAAGAAAGCGAGGTGTCTTCATGTGGGACTACACAGACAAAGTTCTTGATCATTTTCACAATCCCAGAAACGTCGGACGCATAGAGAATCCGGACGGCGTCGGCCGGGTTGGAGCGCTGGCTTGCGGAGACGCGCTGACGCTCATGTTCAAACTCGACGGCAACGGCCGCATCGCCGATGTGAAATTTCAGACCTTCGGCTGCGCTTCCGCCATAGCCTCTTCTTCGGCTCTGACGGAAATGATAAAGGGAATGACTCTTGAGGAAGCGCAGAAAGTCACGAATCAGGACATTGCAGATTACCTCGGGGGACTGCCCGAGCAAAAGATGCACTGTTCCGTGATGGGAAGAGAAGCGCTTGAGGCCGCCATCCACAATTACAAGACCGGCGAGACGTCGGTGCGTACAGTGGACGACGACCCCGTCGTGTGCACGTGTTTCGATGTGCGGGAGTCTGAGATTGTAAAGGTTGCCACAGAAAACGGACTTACTACCGTGGAGCAGGTGACCAATTACTGCAAGGCCGGCGGAGCATGCGGAAAATGCCGCAGCGACATACAGGCCATTCTGAACCGTATCGCGGAAAAGAAGGGCCCGGCCGATGCCCCTGCCCCGCAGAACAGGCCTATGACCCAGCTCAAAAAGATAAAGCTGATAGAAGAAGTCATCGACCGTGACATCAGGCCAGCCCTCAAGCGCGACGGAGGAGATCTGGAGCTTGTAGACGTGCGCGGCGACGAAGTGGAAGTGGCGTTCCGCGGAATGTGCGCGGGGTGCGCCTCGGCGCACATCACGCGCACCAACCTCGTACAGGCCAAGCTGCGCGAATTTGTTTCTCCCGCCATAACAGTAGTGGAAGAAAGGCACTGAGATCATGCTTAGGACAATATATCTCGACAACAACGCGACGACTGCGGTGGCCGCGGAAGTGTTCGAAGCCATGACCCCGTTTTTCAAGGATCGTTACGGGAATCCTTCCAGCATGCACCTTTTCGGAGGGTCTGTACACAGAGACGTGGAAAATGCCCGGGAGAAAGTGGCCGCACTCATCCACGCCGACCCTTCCGAAATCGTTTTCACAAGCTGCGGAAGCGAATCGAACAACGCCGCTATTTTCAGCATGGCCGAAACACTCGGGCACGACTGCACCGTGATAACAACGCGCGTCGAACACCCGGCAGTCCTCCAGCCGTGCCGCTTCCTGCGGGATCATGGGCACTCGCTTGTAGAGATAGGAGTGCATGAGGACGGCACTCTGGACATGGACGAGTACAAACGCGCACTTGAAATGCCCGGAAAGAAGTTCGTCTCAATGATGTGGGCGAATAATGAAACCGGAGTCATTTTTCCGATAAAGGAAGCTGCGGAACTCGCAGCACGGGCCGGTGCGCTTTTCCATACGGACGCGGTACAGTCCGTAGGGAAGCTCGAAGAGGTGAACATGTCGGAAGTGCCCGTCTCAATGCTGTCTCTTTCCGGGCACAAGCTTCACGCGCCGAAAGGGATCGGAGCACTTTACATCAGACGCGGCACGCCGTTCAAACCGTTTCTGAAGGGCGGCCATCAGGAAAACGGACGGAGAGCCGGCACCGAGAACGTCCCGTACATAGTCGGACTGGGGAAGGCTGCAGAACTTGCCGCCGAAGAAATGAAGAACGACACCGCACGAATTGCTGCGATGCGGGACCGCCTCCAGAACGGGCTTCTGAAATGCCCGGACTCGCGCGTTAACGGAAGCCTGACAGAAAGACTGCCGAATACGCTCAACATAAGTTTTGAATTCATTGAGGGCGAAGCAGTTCTATATCATCTGAGCGACAACGGGATATGCGCGTCGTCCGGGTCTGCCTGCACCTCGGGTTCTCTCGAACCCTCCCACGTAATACGCGCCATGGGCGTGCCGTACACCGCCGTGCACGGATCTATAAGGTTCAGCCTGAGCCGCTACAACACTGATGCCGACGTGGACGCCGTGCTTGAGGCCATGCCGGGCATTGTCGAAAAACTTCGCGCATTATCGCCATTTGTAAACAAGTGAAGGAGTGTGAAAATGAATACACAACTTGCTCAAGGCATCGATTGGGTAGGATATGCCGACTGGACCGTGCGTGATTTTCACGGGTACAGGACGGAGAACGGGTCAACGTACAACGCTTATCTCGTGAGGGATGAGAATACCGCCCTCATAGACACCGTGAAGGGCCCGTATGCGGGGACGCTCCTCGCGCACATATCGGCGCACTGTCCGCTGGAGGAAGTCCGGTACGTCATCTGCAATCATGCGGAACCCGATCATTCCAGCGCGCTGCCCGCCGTCATGAAGGCATGCGCCAACGCTGAACTCGTTTGCAACGAAAAGTGCAAAGACGCGCTCTCCCGTCACTACGATGTTTCGGGATGGAAATTCAAAATCATAACGGAAGGGGAAACGCTCTGCCTTGGACGCAGGTCCCTGAGGTTTTTCAACACTCCGATGGTGCACTGGCCCGAATCCATGGTTACATATGTGCCGGAAGACAAAATTCTCTTTTCAATGGACGCTTTCGGCCAGCACATTTCCACGTCAGAGCGGTTCGACGACGAACTTCCGCTTGGCGAAATAATTTCCGCAGCAAAAACTTACTACGCCAACATAGTCATGCCGTACGGCAAAACCGTAATGGCGGCCCTGACAAAGCTCGGCACTCTCCCGCTTGACATAGTGGCCCCGAGCCACGGCCTTATCTGGAGGAAGCACTTTGCCGAAATACTGAAATGCTATCAGGATTGGGCGGTGACGAAAGCGACAAAAAAGGTTGTCGTCTTCTTTGCTTCCATGTGGGGAAGCACCCGGATAATGGCGGAGGAGATCGCCGAAGGCGCATTGGAAGTTCCCGGCGTGGACGTCAAGCTTATCGACGTAAACGCCACGCACGACACCGTGACTGTGACCGAAATAATGGACTGCGCCGCCTTTGCCGCCGGTACAGCGACCCTTAACATGGGTATGATGCCGGCCATGGCGCGCACTTTGACGTACATGTGCGGATTGCGGCCGCAGAACAAGTCGTACTTTACGTTCGGCTCGTACGGATGGGCGGAAAAGGGCGCCACAGCAGCGGATGCCATGCTCGCCCCCGTCTGTGAAAAGCTCCGCGACCCGCTTGCATGCAGATTCCGCCCCGACGCCTCTCTCCTCAAGGAGTGCCGCGCAGCCGGAAAAATGCTGGCGGAGAAAGCGGCGTCAATCTGAATAAGGACGAAAGCCGGAGCCGTCTGACGAATACCGCAGGCGGAATAAAGCTATAGCGTACGCGGCGGCGCGGAGTTATCCGTGCCGCCGTTTGTTTTGTACGCAAAAAAAGAATTGCCGGGGCACGGCGCCCGGTAAGGCGGCATACCGCACCCGCATAAAAGGCAGGCTCCACAAATAGCCCTGCAAAACAATGGCGGCAAGCGCGCCCGGCATACTGTCTAAACATACGCGATGCCGGGCAATACGATGGCCTGCATTCGAGTCTGCCACGCGTCGTGTCAATTTGTGATCATGGCAGGCGTTACCCGCCATGAGACGAAAGCGCTGCCGCGTCCATGAACCGAACTGCCGCAAAGGGAACGCCGCTGCACTTCCCGTCTGACAAGCGCAGCCATGCGGTTTTGCAAAACTCGAACGCCGGACGTTGTAAAAGAAAAATTGCTGAAGAGGACTTGAAGAGGAATACCGCGAGAAGGAAGCGCCTGCCCTTCGCGACTACGGCCTTTTCGCAACAGGCATGATTATAAATCCGGCGTCCGAGCCGCCTGTCACATTCCGCTGAAGATTTCGCCGTCCAAATCTATTATACTGTCGAAGCCTATCTCCGAGCCGTCTTCCATAACAATCAGCCGGCGGAAGGCGTCCACACGTTCAACGCGCCCTTCCGTTACTTCAAAAGAACCGCCATCTTTCAGTGGATCCGGTACAAAATGCGTTACCCTGATCTCCGGATGTTCGTGCATTCTGCGCACGAGTTCGCCGGCTTTCAGATTGAGTTCTTCCAGCAGGCCGTCGCAGGGAGCCGGTTCCTCGTCCGTATGCCGGCAGACCTCGCGTATCATATCGCCGTACCCCGACAATGCCGCAAAAGGCAGGAACTGCACAGCCCGTCTCGAACGCGGCATTTGCGGCCTTACAGGAGACACGTGATGCGGCAGCCCGATAATGTCGTCATATGCGCCTGCATTGCGGCGTATTTTATTCCTGTCCGGCATCAGGCGCCTTCTTTCGGAACGAGGCTCATATAAAGAATCGGGAACGGCCTGCCATCCCCATCTGTCTCTGTGCGCCTGCGCACACGGAACCCCATGTGTTCATAAAATCCGACCGCCTGAGGATTCTGTTCATTTACGGTTGTCTCTGTTACGGAGAAGTTTTTCAGCGCATACTCCACAAACAGCCGTCCAAGCCCCCTGCCCCGCATCTCCGGGGAAATAAACAGCATTTCCAGAGAGTTGCCGGAAAGTCCCATAAACCCTGCGGGAGCCCCGTCATCAGTACGAAACGCCGCCACGAGATGCGGCACTTTGCTTATCGCGGAGGGCACCTCTGCACGGATTTCGGAAATGTCTGTTTCTCCCAGAAACAAATGAGTGGCTCTGACAGAGCGCTCCCACACGTCCGTGAGCATGCCGGCAAGAGAAGCGCTCCTGTCCGACACCTCTGCAAGGCGCACTTCCGGCGGCGGCGGTTTCCCGGAGGCCGCTATTTCGGAAAACATACGGCGGGCGTAAGTTCTCTCCGGACTGCAGACAACGGAACCGGAGATTATTTCCTTTATTCCGCCGTTTTGCATTTCAACAAGAAGCATCCCTGTTTCGTCGATACCACGGCAGATTCCGGAGATCGCTCCGCTGTCCTGCGTCTGTATGCAAATATCCCGTCCGTTGAAAAAGCTGCGCCGGTTCCACTCTTCCGCAACGCGTTTCCTCCCATCCGGCAGCCGCGTTATTTCCGTCCACTTCACCATGGACTCCGCCCACAGAGAAATCATGCGGTCAATGTCAAACAGACGTCCCCCCGACTCGACGTAAAGAGACGAAGCCGGGAACAGCGGCCTTTCCGGCAGAAATTGCGGCGGAGTGTTCACATTGACTCCTGCGCCTGCCACAACGACGCTCCCGCCCCCCGGCGCGCCGATATCCGCCTCACACAATATCCCGCAAACTTTGTGTCCGCCGGCCAGCACATCGTTCGGCCACTTTATGAAAGCGGGCAGGCCGGACAGCGAGGCTATCGCCTCACAGGACGCCACCCCGGCGGTTATCGAAAAAAACGGGGTTTCCGACACAAGGGACGACGGACGCAGGATCATAGACATATAGGCCCCGCACCCCGGCGGCGACACCCAAGCCGCCCCGTTCCTGCCGCGGCCGGACGTCTGTGATTCCGCCGCGGCCACCGTAAACTCAGCCGCCCCGGAACGCGCAAGCTCAAACGCCTTGTCGTTCGTGGAAGAAACCGTGCCGTATCGAACGATACGGAAGCTTCCAGGCTGTTGTATACCGTCCGTCACAAATCAATACCGCCTCCGGCAGCGACTGCGGCCGAAAAAAGGCGGAGAACGGCAGACAGCCGCCGGTTCCCCGCCCGCGATCCGGCAGAGAACGCTCCCTCACCGCATACGAACCTTGAATGTACGAATCTGGAACGGCTTGAACTTGATTTCCGCCGGGGAGGCAACTGCTTCGCCCAATTCGTTCCACTCCACAGCGTCGCATTCCGCAAAAGCCGCCGCGCCCGCGTTCGACACAAGTCTTCCGGATGCGCACCGCCCTGACGTCTCCGCGAGACGCACCACGAGGCAGTTTTCCCTTTCTGCGCGCTTGAGTACGGACATTTCCACGCCGGATCCTTCAAACGCCACCGGCAGCCGCACGGAAGCGTCCGCCTCAAGACCTTCGAGGCGCGTCACCCCCTGATTCAGTTCCGCCGCATTTGCAAGGATCTTTCCGCTCTCAGCCGCCAAAGAACCTGTGTGCGGCAGGAAACTGTATGTAAACACATTGGCGCCGCGGTCGCATACCGGATCGGGGTGCGTGGGAGACCTCAGGAGAGAGATGGACATGACGCCGTCCTTCACCCTGTATCCGTACTTGCAATCTGTCAGGAGCGTCACGCCGAAATCCGGCTCCGACAAGTCCACATAACGATGCCCCACGCATTCGAACTGTGCGAACTGCCATTTGGTGTTGTTGTTGGTCGGCCTCGCCACGGTGCCATACTGTATTTCGTAGCGTGCTTCCTGGGCCCGCGGAGTGACGGGGAATTCCACCCGGCACAGCTTGTGGGACTCCTTCCAGTCCACATTTGTTACAAAATCAAGCCTTTCTCCGTCCTTTTCCAGCCATGCCGTCTGCTGAATCACGGTATTTTCGCCGAGGCGCATCATCGCCATTATGCCCGAACGCGCGGGGCCGTCGATGCGCTCCATGGAAATGACGGCCGGCCTGGCTGTCTCCATGCGCGATGCGAACTCTTCGAAATCCCATGCGTCGTACTCGCGCGGGTGGTCATCGAAAAGCCTTATGGCGTTGCCCGCCTCTCCGGGCTGAATAAATTCAATGCCGGAAGCCTTGTCCACGGCGCTCACAAGACGCATGGATGAGTCTATCACGTACCTGACCTTGCCGTTCTCAAGCACGTTTTCGTCCGAACACCCGGACACAGCGGCGCCCTCGGCCTCCGTATCGGAAGACCGGAGAGTCACAAATCCGCACGCGGGCACCGACACCGCCGCAAAGTACGATTCCGCCTCACGCTGGCACGCAGAGACGCACCCATCGCCGCACACCGCGCCCTTCCAGCCCTCCGGAAGCTCAATTACGCCTCTGAACTCGGTGGAAGACGGATTGAACAGCGTCATAGCTCCGCTGTTTTCCTTCATTATGGAGCGTGCCGCATTCATCCCTAGTCCGCGGCACTCCTCCACAACAGCCTTCAATTCCGGGACAGCCTCGGAATAAACGCGATTGATCGAGGACCCCGGAATGATGTCGTGGAAGTGGTTCACAAGGAATCTCTTCCAAAGCTCGTCGAATTTGGCGGCGGGATACTTCTCCAGCCCTGCGGCCGCACACAGCATTTCCGCGGAACGCAGAGCCTCCTCAGTTCTGCGGTTCCACAGCTTTATCGCAGCCTGCGAAGTGAATGTGCCGCGGTGCATTTCAAAATATAACTCTCCGTCCCAGATGTCCAGATCGGCTCTGCACTCTCCTATGCGCTCCAGCGCAGGCTGGGCAAAAGCGAAATGAAAGCGCGGGCATCCGTTGAGATTGGTGCACCTGCGGCCGCGCTCGATCATTTCCTCGATCGGTCCGCCGCCGCCGTCGCCGAACCCGAACAGGGAGATCGCGTCCTTCACAAGCCCGGCCTCCGAGTTGTTTGTCTCGTGCTTGCGGAGCGCAGCCGGGTAAATGCGGCTGTTGTAGTCGTCCTCCGGCGGGAAATGCGCCACGACTTCGCTGCCGTCGATGCCGCGCCATATGAACGAATTATGCGGAAACCGGTTGTAGCGGTTCCACGAAAGCTTCTGCGTGAGGAAGTAGCTGATGCCGCAAAGCCTCATGAGCTGAGGCAGGTTACCGGAATAACCGAACACATCCGGAAGCCATACGTTCTTAACCTCCACGCCGAACTCGTCCTTGAAAAAGTTGAGTCCGTGTATCATCTGACGGAGGAGCGACTCTCCGTTCGGGATGTTGCAGTCCGCTTCCACCCACATGCCGCCCTGAAGCTCCCAGCGGCCTTCGGCAACCGCCTTCTTGACCTTCTCGTAAAGTTTCGGGTAGTTCCTGCGGCAGAAATCGTACAGCTGCGGCTGCGACTCTCCGAATTTGAATTCGGGATAACGCTCCATAAGGTATAACTGATTGGAAAACGTGCGCCCGACCTTGCGCTTGGTTTCACGCAGCGGCCACAGCCAAGCCGTGTCTATATGCGCATGTCCGATGGCGTTCACATCGACCGTGGCAGGGTCTGCACCGAGCTCAAAAATCGGGCGAAGCGCTTCGCGAACAGAGTTCACGCCCCCGCGCCCTGCAGGAAGCATATCAAGCGCTCCGCTTGCTATCCGGAGTACCTGAACACGCCGTGCGGTACCCGACGGGAGAGCCTCGATCAGATTCATTATGACGTCGAGGTCAAGCCACAGCTGCCACTTGTCGTAATCAAACCGGCATACACGAAGCTTGCGGACGTCCGCCGTCCAGCTGCCGTTAAGCTTAAGCCCCCCCTCCGAATGCGACGGGTCGGCAGGAATGGACGCGCCGAAAAGGCAGTTCGCACCGCCTTCCATCCAGAAGTCCACTTTCTCTCCGCCCTCGCACTCCTTTATCCAGTGCACGCGCGTACGTATGAAGTGCGTATCAAAAACGGTTCCGCTGGAAATTGCGGTCTTCGGACAGCCGTCCGCATCAAAAATCTGCCCTTCACCGCCGATATCCAGCCAAAGCGTGACGTACGAGCCCTTCCATGACTCGGGGACTTTGCCGGAAACGCGAAACCATCCGCAATCCCACTCATGCCCCCATACGTCGCCCTCGGACACAGGCCTGTATTCCAAACTCTCACGCTCTGCATAAGGCACCGGCTCCGGAGTAACCGCGCACACGGCCTTCAGCGGATCCCAGTCAAGCACCAATTCCTTCTCAAGTCTGCGATGCACCTCTCTTATGCGCTCGTAATGTATATCCTGATAAAAATGGGACATTTCTGTATCTCCTGGCAACTAACCAAACAAAAAAAGGGCCTCCCAACCCCTGACAATCGTGATAGTCTCATTCATTTGACGCGATAAGTCAAGAAAACTAAACAGGTAGCGGCATACTTTCCGCAAAAACGCATCCATCCGGTTCAAAAAAGAACATACGGCAGGCTTCATGCGCTGAAAATCCGGCGGCAAAGCCCCTTTGATGCGGCCTGGGCACCCGGCTCTCCGTCCGCTGGCCCCCCAGCGCCGCGGCATGCGCGCTGAGGCTCTCAAACCGCCGGGACACGGCAGACTGCCCCGCGCACCCCAGCCGCATCTTCCGCACCTCATGCCGGAACCGGGGATTCCGCATCGCGCACATTTTCAGAACCATCAGCAAACATCTGCGCGCAACTCTCCCGCGCACACGACGGCTCTGCCCACAGCGTCCGTCACGGAGCCGTCAGGCAGCACCGCCCGAAAAGCGTCCGGCCACAGCTCCGCCTCCGCCTTCGCCGTTTCTCCCGGAGCTAGCGATACCCGCGCTATGCCCGCCAGCTGGCGTACAGGCGTCCTCACACCGGCCTCAGGGAGCGACACGAAAAACAGCACGGAATGCTCTCCCGCCATGCCGCCCGCATTTGCCGCCGTAACAGACGCCCTCACCCGGCCGTCCTCACTGCGCGAAACCCGCAGATCCGAGTATTCAAACCGCGTATAGCTCATACCCGCGCCAAACGGATAAAGCGCCTCGCCCCCGAAAAATCTGTATGTGCGGTTTTCCATCGAATAATCCGTGAACGGCGGCAAATCCGCCGTCGACCTGTAAAACGTAACGGGAAGCCGCCCGCACGGATTGAACCTGCCGAACAGCACGTCCGCAATGGCGCGGCCGCCCAATTCCCCCGGATAAAACACCTGAAGCACGGCATCCGCGTATTCCTCCGGTATCGCCACCGCGCTTCCGGAAATGTTCACGAGCACAAACGGCTTGCCCGTCTCCGACAGCTTTCTGATCAGCGCGAGCTGCACTTCCGGCAGCTCCACCCCGGACTTATCGCCGGAGGCATCCGCATTCGACGCATCGCCGATCTCCCCCTCCATATCGGGATTCAGTCCGAAAAATCCGATCACGACATCCGAATTCTCCGCCGCCGTAAGCGCTTCCGCCGTGCGGTCGCCGTCATAGTTGGCGCACCCCTCCGTTCTCTTTCTGGAAGGTTCGCACCCGCGCGCATAGAAGACGCGGACATCTTCCCCCGCCGCCTCCAAAATTCCGTCGAGCGGCGTAACCGCATGCAGGGGAGTTCCGCTGTAGTTTCCAAGCAGACACCTCATATACGAAGCATTCGGGCCGATCACCGCGATCCTGCTCAGCTTGTCCATCTTCAGCGGCAATATCGAACCGCGGTTTTTAAGCAGGACTACCGACCTGCGGGCGGCCTCAAGCGAGGCTCTCCTGTGTTCAGGACACGCTATGCATTCAAACGGGGGCACATCGTCGGGATTGTCGTCGAACATCCCGAGCATGAACTTTATCCGAAGCTGCCTACGCAGAATTCTGTCCAGATCCGCTTCGGAAATGAGCCCCTTCTCGAATGCCGCACGCTCCTCTCCGTTAAGGGGATCCGAAACCACGTCCACCCCCGCGGCCAGCTCAGCCGCTATTGCGTGAGCCCCGTCGGCCTGAGTCTTGTGATGGTTCACAAGATTGCGCATCACGCCCACATCCGTGACAACAGCGCCGTCAAATCCCCACTCTCCGCGAAGGATGTCGGTTACAAGCCTCCTGTTGGTGGACGACGGCTCCCCGTTAACCGCGTTGTAAGCCGTCATCACGGACTTTGCCCCGGCCCCCTTAACGCAGGCCTTGAACGCCTGCAGATACGTTTCCCTGAGGTCTCTTTCGCTCACCTCCGCATTGAACCCGGCGCGATCCTTCTCCGGACCGGAATGAACCGCAAAATGCTTAGGCGTGGCGGCGACTCGCAGCTTTTCAGGATCATTTCCCTGAAGCCCACGGACAAAAGCGCTGCCTAGAAGACCGGACAAATACGGACACTCCCCGTACGTCTCGTGCCCCCTGCCCCATCTGGGGTCACGGAAGATATTTACGTTCGGCGACCACTGAGTGAGGCCTTTATATGTGTCAAAGTCTCCCTTCGCGCGCGACGAGAAATACCTTGCGCGTGTCTCGTCCGCGATTATGCGTCCCATGCCCTCCACGAGCTTCGGATCGAACGCGGCCGCCATCGCTATCGCCTGCGGGAAAACGGTGGCAGTCCCGCTGCGGGCCAATCCGTGAAGAGCCTCATTCCACCAGGAATACGGCGGTATTCCCAGCCTCTCCACGCCCTTGTTTCTATAGTCCACGAATCCAAGCTTTTCTTCCGGGGTTAACTCCGAAAGCAGCAGCTCCACCCGTTCCTCCACGGGAAGCGTCTTGTCTCTGAAAGACTTCATAACTGTATTTCTCCTGTGCCGCAGACGCCAGCATCGCTGCTCACGCCAGAATCACATTCCTGCGTATTTTAACAGAACCCGTGTCCCAGGCAATACACAAAATCCGCGCCATGCACGGTTGCCATGCACGGTTACGCGCCCCTAAAAGAAATTTGGTGACAATTCTCAAGCGGTGTGATAGTATGCGCGCGCAATCTCAGTTGAGGGGGCGACAAGGTTTCGACGGGACGGTTGAGGCTTTAGTTGCGCGCCGAGGATCCCGGTGTCCTCGTGAAAACTCCGGGAAAACATAAACGCGAACGAACAGTTTGCACTCGCGGCCTAAGGTTGCCGCGACGCCGAACCGCAGATGCCTGCTAAGCGGGGACGCGTCATCGAGCAGGCTGGCTGAAGGCTGGGTGACCGGGTTTAAGCGACACTGACGTGGACACTGGCGCGTGCGCCGGCCCGCCTCCGGGCAAACGCACGGGCGAGACTTGATCGGAGGATACGCGCGTAGATGCTGATGTTGCTTCGTTTCGGACGGGAGTTCGACTCTCCCCGCCTCCACCAATTTAAAGTTAAAAAGCAGAGAGCCGCATCCTGTTCAGGTGCGGTTCTTCGGGTTTATTCCCCCGGCAAACAGGGATTTCCCTTGAATCCCGCTTTTGTGTGGACTTCCTCTCTCCGCCCGAAAACGCTTTCAGCGCCGCTCTGTTTTCTCGGATTATCTCTGTCCGCTACGGTTTGCTCCGAAAGCGGGAACAAAATGTTCCCGCCGCCAAAAGCAACAGACAGGAACGCCGGAATGCGGCTCCGATATACGCGGTCCGACCTCCCACAGCCGGGAATTTACATCCCGGCATCTCGGATTTCAGGGTGTTTCAGAAACGGATAACGACCGGATCTTCGGAAAAGGAGTAGATTGTCGCAACGGCATCCCGGAAATAGAGAACCTGCGTGTTGCCGTCGTCCGGGTCGTACATCTTTTTCAGAGAGGGATAGGCATCAAGCATTGAGACTTTGGCTTCCCGGCGGTCATCATTGACAAGAGTCCCGGAGACGCGGATCCACCTGTCGCCTTTCATCGCGCAGAGCTCCGTTTTTCCGTTGATTCCGAGCTGCTTAGACACATTCTTCTTCTTGCCGGTCTGGATGTAGAGTTTCCCTTCGAAAATGTGGATGGTTCCGAACGGACGAACCCGCGGCTGATCGCCGTCAACCGTCGCAATGTAGTAGACTCCGGCGTCTTTCAGAAATTGGTACACGTCATTCATGTCCATACTCCTTTCCGTAACGGTTTTTTCTGACTCAATGGTGGAGAGACACCCGCAGAGCACAAACGCTATCCCGCAGAATGCGGCTGCAAGCAGTTGTTTTCCGTAATTCATTCTGTCCTCTTTCGTTTTGTGTTGGCCGTTGTCCCCGGCAAACTTCATGTTTTCTCCTTCGAGCCTGCCGGATTCCGCGGGAGGAACGCTTTCTTTCCTCCGCGTTTCCGGCCTGCCGCAAATAAGAAGAGCCATGCAAGCTTAAGATATAGATAGCACCATATTGCAGATTGTCAAGACCTCTCTCACTTTCAGCGGAGAAGATGGACGTCATGGGATGTCACGGACAATAACGGCTTGACACCCGGACGCAATAAATATAGGCTTTCCTCATAGGTTCGGCATGGCGGCTCCCGTCATGGCGTGTGGTGCCACACATTGATTGTATTTACAAGGAGAAACTGGCACAATGAAAATAGATCCTGCATCGCTTCGCATAACAGACATGCGGTTTGCCGACATCGACGGCGCGCCCAAGCGCTGCACTCTTATGAAGCTTTACACCAATCAGGGTATTGTCGGATACGGGGAGGTGCGCGACGCGTCGAGCCGCACTTATGCGGCCATGCTCAAAAGCCGGATTCTCGGCGAAAACCCCTGCAACGTGGAGAAAATTTTTCGCCGGATAAAACAATTCGGCGGCGATTCCAGACAGGCCGGCGGAGTGTGCGCGATAGAGGTGGCATGCTGGGATATTGCAGGCAAAGTCTGGGGTGTGCCGGTGTGGCAGCTCTTGGGTGGAAAATTCCGGGACAGGATACGAGTGTACTGCGACACAGATTCTGAAGGCGGCGGCAGGGATATGGGCAAAGCCCTTGCAGAACGCATGAAGAAGGGATACACCTTCCTCAAAATGGATCTGGGGATCGAGCTTCTGATCGACGTCCCCGGCGCATTGAGCGCGCCTCTCGGCTTTCTTGAAAAAATGCGGGAATACAAAAGAACAGTATTCTCGACACCACATGGGTCGGTGGATCCGTCCGCTATGCGCGGGGAGGCGTACGACCTTTTCAACACGGAACATTTTCTAACTGGAATCCACATTACCGAGAAAGGTCTCGACTACCTCGAGAACTACATGGCAGAGTGCCGCGCCGCCGCGGGATACAGCATCCCCATCGCAATAGACCATCTGGGCCATATCCCGGTGGAGGATTGCATCAAGCTTGCAAAGCGGCTTGAAAAGTTCAATCTGGCCTGGATGGAAGATCCGGTTCCATGGCAGAAAACAGCGCAGTATGCGCGTCTGGCAGCAGCTACCACGGTTCCGATAGGCACGGGGGAAGACATTTACCTCAAGGAAAACTTCAAACCGCTTTTCGAGGCGGGAGCTATCGCGGTGGCGCATCCGGATGTACTTACGGCGGGCGGGATTCTTGAGACGAAGAAAATCGGCGATATGGCGGAAGACTACGGCGTGCAGATGTCCATCCACATGGCGGAGAGCCCGATCGCCTGCATGGCCGCCGTGCATGCGGCGGCGGCGACCAGAAACTTCATGGCTCTGGAGGTGCACAGCGTGGACGTGCCGTGGTGGGAGAATATCGCAAAGGGGATACCGTCGCCCCTCATACGAGATGGATACATAGACGTACCGTCCACGCCGGGGCTGGGCATTGAGGACCTCGACGAAGAACTGATAAAGGAAAAACTGCACAAAAATTTCCCGGAGCCATGGGCTCCGACATTGGAGTGGGACGGAGAGTGGGCAAACGACCGCAGATGGTCCTGACCGCCCATCTGGCACCAAACTATGCTGTTAAGCGAACACAAAACAAAATATTCCGTTACAGCAGGAGAATACAAATGAGCAGAAGTTCCGAGGTTTTGAAACCGTTCAGGGAAAAAAGATCGCTTCTGGAGGACCGGATCAAGTCCGGCATAGAATACGGACGCAAGGGAATACTCTTCGTGCACGCACAGCGAGCCGATGGCTCGCCCATCCCCGGGGTGAAGATAAAGGTCCGGCAGAAATCGCACGAGTTCAAGTGCGGAGCGAATATTTTTATGATCGAGGGTTTCGAATCGCAGGAGAAAAACAAGGCGTATGAGGAATACTTCGCGCGGGCGTTCAATCTCGCCACCCTCCCGTTCTACTGGAGTACGCTCGAGCCGGAACAGGGGAAACCGCGGTACACCAGAGACAGTCCGTACATATACAGACGGCCGGCTCCGGACGTCTGCCTTGAGTTCTGCGAGAAACACGGGATCGAACCCAAGGCGCATTGCCTCAACTACCCGTCGTTCGCCCCTCACTGGGCGCGCGGCCCCATCGACAGGGAGAAATCCCTGCTCATAAAGCGTTTCCGCGAACTTTCGGAGCGATACGCCGGCAGGATCCCAAGCTGGGAGGTGACAAACGAAACAATGTGGCCGTACAAATCCCAGCCGATGAACATATACGACTCCCCGGAAATGATAGACTGGAGCTTCAAAGAGGCCGACAGGTTCTTCCCGGGAAACAGCCTCGTAATTAACGAGTCAAATTTCCGCATCTGGAACAACGAAAGCTTCTTCGGCACACGAAGCGCATACTACCTGCAGATCGAGCGCGCTCTGGCCATGGGCAGGCGCATTGATACCGTGGGAATGCAGTTCCACATGTTTTTCAGAGCGGAGAACGAAGCGCGTGACACTTGGTTTTACTACGATCCGGAGCGCCATTACGATGTGCTCGACACATATGAAAAACTCGGACGCAGGCTGCAGATCACGGAAATGACCATCCCGGCGTACCGCCTCACAGACGAAGACGAGGAGCTCCAGGCGGAAATCGTGCGCAACATGTTCAGCATATGGTTCAGCCACCCTGCCATGAGCGGAGTCATATACTGGAACCTCGTCGACGGATACACTTACGTCACAGGGGATGACCCGCACGACATGAACTCCGGAGAGAATTATTTCCGCGGAGGACTCCTCAGAAGCGACCTTACGCCCAAACCCGCGTACAATGCCATTGTCGACCTGTTCTCAAAGACATGGCGTACGGAAACGCAAATAGAAACCGGCGCGGACGGCATGGCGGATTTCAAAGGATTCTACGGGGATTATTCACTTGAGTTCATGCTGCCGGACGGCACTGCCGAGACCCGGGATGTGTTCTTCGGCAAGAACTGCTGCAGGTGGTTCGATTTTGTTTTCTGACACTCTTATCGCAAGCAAACAGGGAGATGATTTATGCCGTCGCTCAAAGATATGCGGGAAAAGGCCAGAGAAGCTGGCCTTATGAAGCTCGGAAGGCTTATAGAAACAAGGCAGAGAATACCCGATTGCGATCTGCAGATACCTGTGCGGGAACTCTGTGAACGATACGAAAAACTTTATACCGGATGCGTTAACGACGTGCTCCGGGAGCTGTGCCTGCTCAATCAGAGCCTGCCATCCGATATAATGCCGCTGCGCGACGAGATGACTGTGTGCGGAGAGGCTTTCACCGTCAAATCCGCGCCGAATGTCATGATAGAAGGAGAAATGACGTTCCGCGCCCAGATGCTGGACGAAATGAAGCCGGATGGCGTCGTGGTGTGGGACACTTCGGAGGACACGGAAGCATCGCTCTGGGGCGGCGTCATGACCGCTACGGCAAAAACAAAAGGCATACGCGGCGCCGTTATTTCCGGAGGAATCCGGGACACAAAACAGATTCTTGAACAAAGTTTCCCCGTGTTCTATAAATACCGCACATCCAACGGTTCCCTCGGCCGATGCATGATAACGCACTATCAGGTACCTGTGAAAATCGGCAAAGTAACTGTGCGCCCGGGAGACATCATCTTCGGGGACATAGACGGGGTATTGTGCATCCCGCGTGAAATTGCGTACGATGTCCTAATCCGGGCGGAAAACATTGGCAGCAACGAGACGGATATCTTCTCGTGGGTCCGCAGCGGGGACACAATAGCGCAGATCATAGAAAAAGGCGGATATTTCTGACAAACGGCTTAGCGGCGGATGTTTCCGCCGGGCCGGAAACGGAGAAAATTTATGGACTTCGCGGAACAGAGAAAAATTACGTCTGAAAAGTATATGAGCCTGTGGAATCCAGATGAGCAGGCTCGAATAGACGAGGATATAGAAAAATACCGCAAAGCAGACTTTTCTGCGCAGCTCGAAGGGACTTCGCCCGGCAGAAATGTGCACATAGAACAGATCTCGCACGATTTTACGTTTGGAGCGCACATATTCAACTTTGATCAGCTTGGGTCGGACGAGAGCAACGAACGCTACAAGAAAGTTTTCGGAGAACTTTTTAACTCAGCGACAATAGCGTTCTATTGGAAGTGCTTTGAGCCGGAGGAAGGCAAACCCAGATTCTCTCCCGAATATCAGGACAGCGCCGAGTTCTGGAACAGATGCCCCAACCCGAAAGAGCAGCCGCATTGGCGCAGGCCCGCATCGGATCCGGTCGTCGAATTCTGCGAGAAGAAGGGCGTCAGGCGTCATGGACACGTACTGTGGTGGGGGAACTGGAAATGGCAGTATCCCAGATGGCTTGCCTCAAAAATGCCGGAACCATACGGCAGTGTCTTCGCCAAATGCGGTATCGCCGACTCCATGCCGGATCCCTTTGCCGGAATGGAGGCCGATGAGATCGCCGCGCTAATGCCCGGGTTTGTTAAGGAAATAAACACTGCGTTTGTAAAGCGTACTGTGGAGATCGCCCTTCATTACGCAGACCGGCTTCAGAGCTGGGACGTGGTAAACGAAAGCGCGGAGGATGTCGCGAGAGGCCTGATCCGTCCCGGCGCCGCACTGACAAAAAGCCGCTACGGAATAATGCCTGGAGACTACGATTACAGGGCGTTCCAAATCGCGAATGCATTTTTCCCGAGAAATGTCAGACTGAACATCAACGACTACTCACTCTCCGATGCATACCGGGATCAGACGCTCAGACTCATCGCCAGGGGATGCCGCGTAAGCGCCATGGGGGCGCAGATGCATCTGTTCAACCCGCAGCAGTGCCTCGATATCGCGGACGGACGCAGCGACACGCAATGCCCGGCGTCTGTGCGCGACACCTTCTCGCGAATAACCGTGCCCGGGCTGCCCGTACATCTCAGCGAGATAACAATCACATCGCCGGGATCGGATGCGCGCGGAGAGTCGATTCAGGCGGTCATTGCCGAAAACCTGTACCGCTTGTGGTTCAGTCTGCCGCAAATGTACGGCATCACGTGGTGGAATGTCGTCGACGACTGCGGAGCTCCCGGCGAACCGTCAGTGTCCGGACTCTTCCACAGAGACATGACGCCTAAAGCCTCGTTTTTCGCTCTTGACGAACTCCTGAACAACAAGTGGAAAACCCGGCTGGACGCAAAAACACAAGAGGACGGC
>CASEAR010000051.1 GCA_949285835.1 uncultured Verrucomicrobiota bacterium
ATATGTCTTCGAACTCACCTACCGGTACGGCACCCTCAGACTTGCCGCCAACGTCGATCAGCACCTCCGTCGGGCGAATCTCCAACACCATACCTTTGACTATCCTGTTTTCCTCGGCCTGCTGCAGCGTGGCGTCAAGCAGCGCGCTGAGCTCTTCGTTTTTGACCGGTTTCGCGGTCTTTTCGTTTTTGAGCATGTTTGTTTTTCGGCATTTTATGTTGATTAAACAATGCGCGCTTTCCTATCTCCCACCCGGAAGACACAGCGCAAAACGCACCGGATGCCGGAACCGGTACGCAGATACATTTGGTCATTGTACATCAACTCCGCCTCGAAACACAATAAATAATTACAAAATAAAGATGTAACACCCGCATAAAGACGCAACATCCGCGCTCCCCGGCACGCACAGACCACTGCGTTTGACTCAAATGCACCCGCCCCGCCACAAGCGGCGCGCGGCATTTATGCCGTCGTCCCGGGATTTATGACGAGGCGGCATTGTTTGCCGCTCCGGACACTTCGCCGATGATGCATGACATCTCAATCGAACTCAGGAATACGGCGCGGTTCGCGATTTCATCAGGTATCCCGAAAAAAGGCTCCGCAATACTTCCGGCCACCGCCGCAGCGGCAGAGCAGTTCGCCGCCCCGCACATCGCGCGCCTGACGGCCTCTTCAAACGAATCCGCACAGAGAAAAGCGGAAATTCCCCGGCGGACGTCGCCCAAATTGCCCTCTCCGGCCCCTTCTCCCGCCCCGTACGCATCCGCCGCATCGCCCGCGAAAAACCTGCGCACATTGCAGGCGATATCGTCTTTCGTACGGCCGCAGCGCGCAAGAAACACACACCCTGCCACGCAAACGGCACCGTCTGCCGCATCACTGCTGGAATGTGACACGCAAGCGGAAATTCTCGCAATCTTTTCCGCGTCTTCGAGCGTTCCGGCGAACCAGCCCGCCGGAGAGACCCTCACCGCAGGGCTGCATCCGGGTCCGGTGCACAGCGCCATGCGGCGATTCTGAAGCCACTCCCGGAACTCCGGCTCATATCCCTCCGCATTCGGGTGCGACCTGTAAAAGCGCCTCATCTCCGCGCCGACAAATCTGCCAAGATCTGCGGTACTGCCGGCCTGAGAACATTCCAGCAGTCCGGAAGCCACGGCGCACGTCATGACGCCGCACCACCCGGGTTTGCTCTGTGGCGAGAACAGGGGGAATCCGTCCGCCAGTGAACCGGCGTCGCCGGAACTCCGTCCGGAGCCCGCCAAATCGCCGGCCACCGCACCAAGCATCACTGCAGAATGTTTTTTTTCCATCTCTCTGCTTCCTTAATCCATGTCTGATGTCAAAACAAGTCACACCGGGCGTTCGCTCCGGCATTCGCCAAACCACGAAAGCATCCTGCATACGTACTCAAACAGAAGCCTCCCGCTGCTGACAGCAAACGACTCGTTCGGAGAATGTATCCTGTCCTCATCCGAGCCGAAACCCGCCATAATTACCGCCGCGCCCGTTGCCTCGTACAGCCTGCCGACAACAGGTATCGACGCCCCGTCCCAATGTATCACGCTATCCCCGAGCCCGAGTCCGGCCAGAATCCTGCGCGCGGCATCGACAGCCGGAGAATCCAGCGGAACCCGGAATCCGCCGCCGCCGCATTCCTCCGCCGTAACGCTCATTGTCATTCCCGGCTTCAAAAACTTTTCAAAATGCAGTTTCAGCGCGTCCACACACGACTCTGCATTCTGTCCCGGACACAGGCGCATCGTAATCTTGACCTCGGCAAAAGACGGAATAATGGTCTTGAGCCCTGCGCCCCCATATCCGCTGTGAAATCCGTTCACCTCTATAGTCGGCAGCAAAGCGCCGCGCACGGCGGGATGAACCCCGGACTGCCCGCCCGACGGCAGCGTCCCGGTACTGAGCAGATACTCATTTTCATCAAAACCTCCGGCGATGCACATTTCAACCTCCCCGGGATCAGGAGGCAGCATACCGTCCGTAAATCCGCTCAGAGAAGGCGCGCCGTCCGCGTCATGAAGCGCCGCCACAGCCGCGGCGGCCACAGCGGCGGGATTTGGTGCGATTCCGCCGTGAGTTCCCGAATGAAGATCATGCGAAGCGCCGTTCAGACGCAGTGAGACCCCGCATACCCCGCGCAGTCCGGCACATATCGTGGGGCGGCCCGCGTACATTTCCGTATCTGAAACCATGATCGCATCAGCGGAAAAGTCCTGCGGAGACGTCCTCAGCTCGCTGGACAGCGCCTCCGAGCCGCTTTCCTCCTGCCCATCGATGACGACTTTCAAATTGGGCAGCGGCACTCCGGTCTCAACACAAAACCGCAACGCGGCAAGAACGAAACTCAGCTGGCCCTTGTTGTCCTGTGCCCCGCGCGCATACACCCTGCCGTCAATCTCAACCGGGTTCCACGGATCAGTGCGCCATTCTTCAACCGGATCGGCAGGCTGCACGTCATAGTGTCCGTACAGCAGAACTGTCCGTCCGTCAGCCCCCGGATCTGCAGGCCGGAAACCGAAGACTGACCCGTTTCCTTCCCCTCTTATGCTCACAGAAAAACCGAGCTTCTTCAGTATACCCGCCAGCAGTTCGGCGCATTCCGCACATTCGTCCGCAAACGCAGGATCGGCGCCGACGGTCTTCAAGCGAAGAAGGCCGAACCATACCTTCTTCAAATCTTCCAGATTCCCGTCAAACCACGCCGCTGTCTCTTCCACCGAAACCATAAAAACCCCATCCGCAAAACTAACTCAGATGCGCCATCACAACGCCCAGACCGTAAAGCGTCAGATCCGGGTCTATCGTGAAGTCCATCCCCGACCCCGAAAGCGCCCAGGACGCATAACCGCCGGTAGCGCAATAGCGGGTGCCGGCCCCCGTCCTCATGCCGATGAATCCGGCAATTTCACGAACAATGCCGCGATACCCGATCTGAGCCCCCAAAAGCATGGCATGCTCCGTAGAGTCGCCCCATGCCGGAAGAGCTCCACCCAGTTCAACCAGCGGCAGCTTTGCCGTGCGCTCGTGAAGATACTCCGTCATAAGCGGAAGCCCCGGAGCTATTACCCCGCCGGTGTAATTCCCGCCGGCATCCACGATGTCGAAAGTCAGCGCAGTACCGAAATCGGCCACCACCACAGGCCCGCCGTAACGGGACAAAGCCCCGGCGGCGTCGGCAAGCCTGTCTGCGCCGATTTGCTCCGGATTCGGGTACTTTATGCCGAGCGGCATCGGCGTCTTGTACGTCAGGAAAACTGGATCCTCACCCGAAACCTCCCGGACAGCCTCTCTCCACAACTCGTCCGCGTCCGGCACAACGGACGCGGCTATCGCGGGGATACGCTCCCCGCGAAAAGCCTTGCGCAGGGATGCCATTGCCGCCTCCCGCATCCGTATCCCGCCTTTGACAGCCGTCACGTCCACGACGTTCCCGTTTTCCCAACGGCCTATGCTCGTCGACGTGTTGCCTACATCCACCGTCACACAAACCATTTTCCGCTCCATGTCATTTCGAGGCCGCAATCCTCGCGGCCCTCTCACCAGACGTGTAAATTATGTCCGCATTCGCCGCCTCTTCCGGACTCGCCGCGAATGCGAGGTTAAACCTGCCCCCGTCGTCCTTCTGATTCGGGCCCGCGCTTCTGAGCGTCCAGCCGTCTCCGCTTGCAGAGTACACAAGGAGCTCTCCGGACGGAGAAAACGGATCAGACAATACGTCCCGTCCCACAACCCCGTCGGCAATCAGCTCATCTATTCCCGCCGGCCAGTCCCCATGACGCTTCCGGTATACAGACAACGCTATCGCAGCCATGGCCGAACGCACCTCCAGCCCGTAATGCAAGTCCGAAAAAGACCACGCCCCCACATTTTTCATGTACGCCCCGATCAAAGCGCTGCCTACCGGATCTCTGGTCCAGGGCCCGCGCGACGCGCCGCGGCACCACCCCGGCAGATCACGAGCCAGAGAACCGGGCGAATACGGATCCTGTGCGTTGCGCTCCAGCACATCAAAAACCGCGCTCACATGAGAGGCCGTCAAATCCTCGTCTGCGCCCAGCATGGCAACAATAAGACCGCTCACGGATCCAAGCGTATGTCTGCGCTCCGAAGGCCCGCGGCTCCCTCCCAGCTGGGAATATATTTCTGAAACCGCCTTCATTACCGACGTTCGGTCGTCGTCGAACGCCTGCACCTGCGGCACGTCAAACCACACAAGCTCCCCCAGCCCGGCGGCAACCTCGATCAGCTCGTCCTCCCCGGCGCCGAAACCGGCCTCCGACGACGCAAACATCCTTATCTCGCCCGCCACAAGAATCGCCGTGTTCAACGCGACAGCCCTGCCAAGAATCCCTCCGCCGTTAACGGCCTTCCGCGCCTGCTCCAGCGATCTCAGCCAGA
>CASEAR010000052.1 GCA_949285835.1 uncultured Verrucomicrobiota bacterium
AGGATTTCCGAGAAAGTTCGATTAGCCATGGTTTTCATACCCTTTCATGATACAGAGAAATCCCTGGTTCGGTGTCCTTGAATTTGACCAATGGGGTTTTCCCTATTTTTGGTACGGTGTCCATAACTATGAACAACTGCGTAAATTCCCCCGCAGATTTTGCATATTGCATCCATCCGGTAAAAGCGATAATATGGAGAAATGAATACTAATATATTTGCATCCGGGATACATCACGTCGCCCTTATCGCCGACGACTTCGAAAGAGCTATCAAGTTTTACGAAAAACTTGGCCTTACAAAATATGCTCTCTGGGGAGAAGGCAAAGGCAGAATCCAGCTGATGGGCGTGGGGAATGACTCATTCATAGAAATTTTTGCCAGCGGAAATGGTGAGGATCGCCCTGAAGGCAGGTTCGCCCACCTTGCCATATGTGTTGACGACGTCGAGTCCGCTTACAAGGCGGCTATCGCGGCCGGCGCAGAGAAAAGATCAGAACCGCAGGTCGTAAAAGTCAACTCAAGTCCTACGCCAATGACCATACAATGCGGATTCGTAACCGGACCGGAAGGTGAAGTCATTGAATTCTTCAAACAAATAAGCTGAGCTCGTACAAAGAAATCACAAGACTGAAACAAAAGCTGATTACACGGCAGGGAGCAACTTTTATTTGCTCCCTGTTTGTGTTTACACCGGCAGGATAGAATTGCTGCAGCACAGGAAAAGCCAGATTCTGAAGCAAGAGGTATCTGACATAAACAGCCAGTTTCGAAGTTGTCTCCAAGTACTCGCTATAAATCGCATCGGAATATGCAAACCCCATCCGGAGGCACTTCTCCGGAATTTTCTCCAACAACAACTCTCCCCGAATCCAGAATTCCGGAAACATCCACCACGTCATCGCTGTTGTTTATGACAAATGTTGTGACGGCGCCGTTTCCTCGGCGCCTCATTATCTCGACATTGGACGGCAAATCAAAGTGAGTTAGCTCAACGCCGGAAATCGTGGACAAATGCTCCGCAAGCGCTCCGGAAAGATATGTACCTGCGTAAAACACCGTACCCGCTCCAAACTTGCGCATTGTAACCGCACACCTTCCGGCGTAAGGACGTTCTGTCCAAATGCCAACCGCTCTTGTCCCAGGATCTGGTTCAAGCTCTTCAAACCAGTGAAACGCAGGAAAAACGCTTCCGCCGACGCTGAACGAATACGTTTTGGGGACGTCCATATAGACTTTGCCGTAATCGTAAACGGAAACACCAGCCAATTCTCTGAGAACCCCGGGAAAAGATTCAGAGGTGACGCTGTTCTGAACTGTCTTTGTTCCGCATCTGGCGCCTATTATAAGGACACCGCCCTCTGACACCCATTTCTTCATGTTCTCAACCCACTCCCCGGATACGTATTCCCAATGCGGGAGAATATAAAGCTTCAAGCCGCTCAAGTCGTCCGCCGGATGCGCGCACCCCACGAAATAGTGACGGCTGTAGAAGTAATTGTGAACTTCAGACGCCACCGAGTATATGTCCGGCATTCCCAGCGAATACGTCTCGTGTATCTGATCCGCAATATAATCCCCGCACCCGACCGCGACCTCATTTTCGGGGATAGAGCCAAGAACAAACGACGAAAAATTCTTTATTTCCTTCCCTATGGAAGCCATTTCCTGATACCGCCTCCTCGGAATGTTATCGTGGTCAATGATTCCACGCCAGTATTCCTCCGCCCCAAATCTGCACGTCCGCCAACGGAAATACATGATTCCGTCTGCACCGTGACCCACGGCCCGATATGTATTTTTGCGAATGTCTCCCGGCACAACCAGCGAATTGAAATAGTTTGTCTGTCCGCCAGCTCCTGCCTGCATCTCCGGGACGATAAAACAGCCGGCCATCGCTCTTACGTTATCATACGAAAAAGCCGCCACGCCCGGCCTTTTGTCCGTGTCGGCGCAGAAGTGCGGATAACTGTCAAATCCCAGCACGTCAAGCTCTGCAGAAAAATCCCCCCTGTAATCCACACCGCGCATTATCCCATTATGGAATATTATCCAGCCGGGATTAACGGAACGCAGAATTTTGATCTGCTCATGCTGAAATCTTGTCACAGTCCAGGCAGAGAAAAGCCTGTAATCGAGCATTGCTCCCGGGTTATGATGCGTTGGCGCAAAATGCTTGGGAATAAGTACTTGATCAAAGTCGCTCAGTGTTTGCGACCAAAACGAATTGCCCCACGCCTTATTCAACTGCTCAATCGTCTTATATTTCAACCGCAGATATTTGCGGAATTCTTTCGTGCAGCTGTCGCAATGACACCATTGGAAATGACAATTCAATTCATTGTCTGTTTGAAAACCGGCAATGTTCGGATTATCTGCAAAATGTTCCGCAACCGCCTTTGTTATCCTGCGTGAGTACTCTATGAATACGGGAGATGCCGTACACGCATGCTGGCGCGAACCGTGCTGCATCACCCCGCCATCCTCCCCCACTCTCAAAATCTCCGGATGCTTCTCCGAAAGCCACCGCGGAGGAGCTGCCGTAGGCGTACAGAAAAAAGTCTTTATTCCGGCAGCCCCGAGACGGTCTACCTGATCGTCAAAAAAAGAAAAGTCAAAGACCCCTTCCGACGGTTCCATCATGTCCCACGCAAATTCCCCCATGCGCACGACGTTAACACCCGCATTCTTCATTAATTCAGGATCTTTTTCACGCTCTTTCTCTGACCAATGCTCCGGGTAATATGGAACACCGAAAAAGAATTCTTTCATACCGGAAGGATTCAACCTTGACAGACTGCGACTCATTTTCACCACCTGACTTCCCCTGCAACTTTAACCAGACCGAATCAAAACCATATACACCGCAGAGTACCGGCAAATACAGCCAAACATCTGCGCTTATTCTAGCATTCGTGAAATTGTTTAATCAACTCCCGTAATGTCAAACTTTAATCCCAAAGGAGCCGCACTGACAAATACTTCTCCCACGCATCTCGTTGCGGACTTCATTCCGTGTTGCTCCTGAAATATGGGAACAGTGCCCCTTTCTGCAATGCGACAAGTCGGCACTTCAAGACTTGAACATTGTCAAATCCGGTACCGGCACTCGATATTTCCTCGCTAAGCATGTAAAACTCAAGCTGCTGTAATTTTTAAACATCAACAAACTTCATGATTTTTAAGAAATATGACTGCATAAAACCGCAAGAAACCTAGTTCATCCGTTTCAATATCCATATATACCCTCTGGGTGCAAGCGTTTTCCATATCTTCACAGCTTCCCTCTTCATGAACTGCTGATGCAATCGTTGAAAACGCAAACTCATGTACTGAACAACGACAGAAAACTCGGAGTATTTCCGGGAATTCGACCTGTGAACCCCGCCCGGAACCATCTTGTTTTCGGAATAGAACCTGAAGCGTGCAGTGTTACAAACGACATCGTCTATTATATTCAACTGCCTGTAAAGTGACAAACCAATATAAAACAGCACATAGTAAATTGCTTAAAGTCTGCTATTGTGCTTTTACTGCTTTTTGTATGTTATACGAATCTGCCCAACTTATTTCAATACAGCACATTTTTAGACATGTCGTCATATCATTTTTAAAATTAATAAGTTACGTCTTTAGAGAGAAAACACAATACAAACATCAACCGCACCAGTCCCAAGCAGGAATAATTTATCCAGCACGTTGTCGCCAATGTATTATTATTTGCGCGTCCATTAAAATAAGTCATTTATATTACCATAGAAGCCGAATACTTGGAAAACCGGCACAAAAATAACGAAACCGTTCTCAAAGTCTATCCAAGGAAGAATCCTACCTTACCACATACGCAGCTGGATACACAATGAAACTGTCGTAAAAGTGGATCACCGCAATGCTGTTTTCCTGATGCGGGAACGTTTGACGCACTACAATAAAAAACGCAAAGGAAATGGTCGGTAATTAACGAGGATCAGCTGCGATGGCTCATATATCAGGCGCACAACTCTCACATTTCCAGCGCATAACACATCTTTACGATTTTCATACAGCCAGCAGCATTTAACCCAGAAAAGCCTCGAAGTCGCGATACCGTGAAAGCTGGACAGGCTGCGCGCTTGCGTCAAATTCGTACATGGGGAATACCACACATGTCATGCATGTAAAAGACGATAACCACCGTATTGCAGACTGGACTTTATCCGAATTACGGGCGCAGGTCGGGCAAGAATGTAACGAGAGTGCGGACCACCATGTAAAATTCAGGTTAAATCAAACGGCAGCGTACGCACAGGACCGAGCAGCAACGATATTTATGCGCTCGACACAAATCTGCCGTCGCATGAATTAAAAACGCCATTGGGAGGAGATGCCGGCACATGTCGCCGAATGACGCGCCGGTGTAGTCTGGTGCGATAAAAATACAAGCGTGACAGCTTCGATGCCATAGCTTAAAGCTTGATACCCCCGCCGTTGTATGATTAAATAGTGCTGTGTTTGCCGTACCGCTTTCGCCGGTACTGTGCGTTAGTTTCAGCATCGAAAAAACAGTAGGAAACGGGGATCTCAGATGTTTCAGGATTTTAGTGAATGGAAAACCGTCACGGACGGAGTCAAATCGTTTGAAAAACTTTCATTGCGGAAACTTTTCAAAAATGATCCTGACAGAGCCAGAGACATGACTGTAAAGGGCGCAGGACTCACTCTGGACTATTCCAAGAATCTGGTAACGCGCGAAATGATGAACGCGATGTTCGACATCGCAAGAAAATGCGGGCTTAAGGACGCAATTTCCGCGATGTTTTCCGGAGAACACATAAATGTTACGGAAGACCGCGCCGTTCTGCATACGGCGCTGCGCAACAGATCAGGAAAACCCGTGTTCACAGACGGTAAAGACGTCATGCCGGACGTTCTCAGCGTCCTCGACTCTATGGCGGGATTTGCGAGGAAAATTCGTTCCGGAGAATGGGTCGGATACACAGGAAAAGCGATAAGAAACATTGTGAACATAGGCATCGGCGGCTCCGATCTGGGACCGGCCATGGCTACATATGCGCTGAAACATTATTCACAGAGGAACTTGAGATTCGAATTTGTCTCAAACATAGACGCCACACATTTTGCCGAATCGGTGTTCGGCATGGATCCTGCTGAAACGCTCTTCATTGTCGCATCCAAGACGTTCACTACCCTGGAAACTATGACAAATGCGCATACAGCACGTAAATGGCTTCTTGAAACCCTCAAAGATGAGGCCGCTGTGGCGCGCCATTTCGTTGCCGTCTCCACCAACGCTGAAAAAGTGTCGGAATTCGGCATTGACACGGCAAATATGTTCGGTTTCTGGAATTGGGTCGGCGGCAGGTACTCTCTCCCGTCTGCAATCGGCCTCCCTCTGATGATATCAATCGGGCCGGAACATTTCTGCGAAATGCTGGAAGGCTATTACGCCATGGACAGACATTTCGCAGAAACCGAGTTTGAACAAAATCTGCCGGTAATCCTCGCCCTCATCGGAATTGTGTACAACAATGCATTTGGCGCACAGACATATGCTGTGCTTCCTTACGACCAGTATCTTGCTCGTTTCCCTGCGTATCTTCAGCAGCTTGACATGGAGAGCAACGGGAAAAGCGCAGACAAAAATGGGAATAAGGTCTATTGCCAGACGGGTCCGATCGTCTGGGGCGAACCCGGAACAAACGGCCAGCACGCATTTTACCAGTTGATACATCAGGGGACGAAACTGATACCCGCTGATTTTATAGGCTTCTGCCGTACACATAATCCAATTGGACGCCATCACGACAGCCTTATGGCAAACTTTTTTGCCCAGACGGAAGCGCTTGCATTTGGGAAAACCAGAGAAGAGGTTATTGCGGACGGAACTCCGGAAGCTCTCGTCCCGCACAAAGTATTCGAAGGAAATCGTCCGACGAATACAATCATGGCCGACGAACTTACGCCCAGAACGTTCGGTGCGCTTGTCGCAATGTATGAGCACAAAGTGTTCACTCAAGGCGTTATCTGGAACATTTTCTCTTTCGACCAGTGGGGTGTACAGCTCGGAAAAGTGCTTGCCGCTAAAATAGTTCCGGAGCTTGAATCTGAAGAAAAACCTGAGCTGAAGCACGACAGTTCAACAAACGCGCTGATAACGGCTTATAGAAAAGCCAACGGCAGAAAATAAAACAGGAGACGGCCCTGTATGTCACAGAACGAAGAAAAGATTGACGTCAGCGTAGCCTCTGCCGTTTACAACGAGGAGGAGAGCATTCCAGAGTTGTGCCGAACCCTCCACGAGGTGCTTTCCAAGCTCGGCAAGACCTATGAGATCGTACTTGTCGATGACGGCAGCACCGATGCCTCGTGGTCTGTGATGTGCAAACAACGCGAGCTTTACCCGCATATAAAGCTCATCAAATTCCGTCGCAATTTCGGACAGACTGCCGCCATGAGCGCCGGTATAAACGAAAGCTCGGGATCTGTCGTGGTTACCATGGACGCGGATCTTCAGAACGATCCGCATGACATACCTGCTCTTTTGGAAAAACTCGATGAGGGCTATGACGTCGTGAGCGGATGGAGAAAAGACAGACACGACACGTTCATAAACAGAAAACTTCCGTCTATGATCGCCAACCGGCTTATCGGAGGCTTGACAGGTGTGAAGCTCCATGATTACGGGTGCTCACTCAAAGCCTACCGGCGGGACGTTATCTCACAGGTACATCTTTACGGAGAGATGCACAGATTTATACCCGCTCTCGCGCATTGGGTTGGAGGCATCGTGACCGAAATTCCTGTAACCCACCATGCCAGAAAGTATGGAAAATCAAAATACGGTATCTCTCGTACTATAAGGGTGGTGTTGGACCTGCTCACAGTAAAATTTCTGCTCACATACAGCACAAGACCTATTCAGGTTTTCGGCAAGATAGGCATATACTTCGGGATCGCCGCGTTTTTCATGCTTGTATTGGTGCTGATCGAGGCCATGCTTGCTGCATTCGGCGCAATATCGAGCCCGTGGTGGGGACAGGCACTCTTGATAAAACGTCCGTTTTGGATTGTTACCCCGTTAATGTTCATGGGGTTCTCTCTGCAGTTTATAGTGCTTGGTCTGTTGGCCGAACTTGCTACACGTACATATCACGAATCGCAGAACAAAAAGATATATTCTATAAAGGAAGTCCTTTCGTAAAAAGGCCGCTCTGACGTCCTGACGGAAGCTGCCCCCAAAAACAACAGCAGAACATGACAGAAGAAAATACAATCGGAGCAAAGTCAAACTACACAAGGGCCGTTGCCGGCGGCGATGCCGCCGTGCTCCTTGCCCAGAGTAAAGGCTCTCGGGAGTTTTTAAAACGAGCTTTGGAACTTTTTGCAGAAAAGTACCAAAGCGACAAATGCATGTTCTTCCTGTACAATGACACCACCCGGCAGCTTTCTCTCAAGGTGTCAATCGGGTATCCGATGAGCGACCAGGCTACGATCGTAATGAAGCTGGGCGAAGGACTCGCAGGACGCGCCTTGGCGGAACGCCGGACAATATACACCGAAATGGCGTCCACAATGCGGGGGTACCTTGCCCACCATAACTTCCCGGATGATGGGTACCAGACTTTTCTTGGCATTCCACTTCTGCGCGGTAAGGATCGCGTAGGCGTGATCGTCCTGCGGCGGCCAACCGGTACTCCATTTCTGGCCGAAGAGATCAGTTCTGCAAAACAAAAGGCGGCCGATCTTGCGTCCGCCATACAGAATGCCGGTGCGCTGCTTTCTCTGGAATCCGCCCGCGATGATGCCGAAATCGCAAAGAAGCCGTTCGTAGTAAATGAAGAACTCGCACTGCGCGGAATTGCGGTGTCAAACGGGTGGGGAATCGGCAGTGCCCATATCTTCTACAGGAACCCGTCAGCCAGAGTTGTTGATGGTAAGCTTCCCGCCGATCACGGCCAGAAAGCCGTGCGCAGCATTGATGAAGCCGTTGGAATCGTCGAAAAAAACATTAGTGAACAGACAGAATCATTGAGCGAAAGGCTGCCTGAAGCCGCATCGCTCCTGTTCGAGTCTGCCATGATGATCCTCAACGACGAAAATTTCATAGGCAAGATAAAAGATCTTGTGAACAACGGATCCGATCCTGTCGATGCGATATCCGCAGTCAGCGGAGAAGTCATTAAACTGCTGGAAGAGAGCACTAATGATTACTTTAAAGAGAAAGCCCTTGACGTAGAAGATCTTGCAGAAAATTTAATTTCTGCTATCACTGAGAATTCTCCCGATCAGGCCTGTCTGAAAAATCCGCATATTGTAATCGCAGAGAAACTTTTGCCGTCGGATGTGCTGCGGATTGCACAGGGAAGCGTCAAAGGGATTGTACTTGTGGCGGGAGGCGTTACCGCGCACATCTCGCTGCTTGTAAGGTCCATGCGTATTCCGATGATGATTGTCTCGGACAGACGTCTGCTGCGCATACCGGAAACGCAAACCGTAATACTTGACTGCGCAAATGAGTTTATCTTTGTAAATCCGACTCAGGAAAGGCTGAACTCTTTTGAGATGCGAAGAGCCGCACAGGCAAAAGACAGGATTTCTGCGTTGGTACAGCCCTCTGAGGCAAGAACTTTCGACGGGGTACGTATCCACTTGCAGGCAAATATAAACCTCATTGCCGATACAATATCGGCGAAAGAGGTCTTTGCCGAAGGCGTTGGCCTTTACCGTACGGAGTTCCCGTTCCTGATGCGGCAGAATCTTCCCAGTGAAACTGAACAAAAGCATATCTATTCGCGAATGCTCTCAGAAATGAAGGGCAAGCATGTTACGTTTCGTACGCTTGATGCCGGCGGAGACAAGATCATACCCTATCTTTTCAAGACAAAAGAGGAAAATCCCGCGCTGGGGCTCCGTTCAATGCGGCTCACGCTTCGTTTTCCATACATTTTGGATCAGCAGCTCAGGGCAATACTGAGGGCCGTACAGGAAAACGAACATGAAGATGTCTCTATCATGTTTCCGATGATTTCATCTGTCGAGGAACTGAAGATGGCGATCGAGCGGTTCAATGAATCGGTAAACGCCATACATGCGGAAATGGGGGACAGAGATCTCATAATCCCGAATATCGGCACAATGATAGAAATTCCAGCGGCTGTCGCCATACTTGATGAACTGGCGCAGTATGTTGACTTTTTTTCAATCGGAACAAACGACTTTATACAGTATACGCTGGCTGTTGACAGAACGAATGACAACGTGAATTCCTACTATATCCCACACCATCCGGCAATTCTGAAATCATTGAAACTTATATCAGACGCCGCCATACGAAACAGTATTCAGGTGTCAGTATGCGGAGAAATGGCAAGAGACCCAAGATACATGCCGTTTTTCATCGGAATTGGTATACGCTCATTCAGTCTGGAGCCGGCACAAATCCCGAATGCACGCGATTTGACTTCCCGGTTTACTGTCGACAAATGTCGACAATATGCTGAAGACCTGCTCTCCGCACACCTGATATCGGACATTGAGTCGATAATGGATGAATTCACGGAAATGTCTTTCTCTGTAAAAAACTGAACGGCAAAAATGGAAATACACAATGCTCCCCTTTCCGCTGTTCCTCACATTTAAGCATCTGCGGCCCAAACGCAGCATTTCGTCCATAATTCCTTTCATCACCATCGCGGGAATATCCCTTGGGGTATCCATCCTCATGGTCGTGCTTGCTGTAATGACGGGATTCGGAGATGTATGGAGAGAGAAAATACTCAGTTTCAAACCCCATCTGACCGTATATTCCAGAACAGGCATAATACCTGATCCGGATGCGCTCTCAGAGCGTATCCGCAGCGAGCCGGACGTCGTATCCGTCGCACAGACGATTTCTTCCCCTGTTATGCTCCGCAGCGAGTATTCCACGGAACCAGTTGTCGCCATACTCATAGGAATTGACAAAAAAGGAACCGACAACTACCCGGGGATCCGTGATTCAATATTTGCCGGCAGCTTCAACGTCGAAGAGGATAATGCCGTGGCCGGAGCAAACATGGCGATGCGCCTGGATCCAAAGCTGGGAGATACCTTCCTGTGCTACTCCCCTTTAAGCCTTAAATCTGCCGATCAGCTGTATTTCCCGGAGGAACTTAGACTTTCCGGCATATTCAGACTGGGGATGAGAGACATAGATGATGGCGTCATTTTTACTTCACTCGGAATGGCAAGGGATGTCACGGGACTTGAACGCGGGTGTCAAACTATTCAGATTCAGGTTTGCCAGCCGGACAATCTCGCCTCCGTGGCAAATTTGGCGAACACACTTACACAGAAGCTCGGATCTCCGTATTACGTGAACACATGGCACGATGAAGATAAGGTCTTGTTTGATGCGCTTGCCACCGAAAAAACCATGATGATGATACTGCTTGCGTTTATCGCCGTCGTAGCCGCATTTTGTGTCACTAACACCCTTATAATCATTACCGTAAGCAGAACTGCGGAAATAGGTCTTCTGAAGGCTCTTGGCTTCTCGCCGGCGCGCATTATGCTGGCGTTTATCCTGAATGGTCAGATACAATGTCTGAGCGGAATCTTTCTGGGATTGGCATTGGGATGGCTGATACTCTGCAACCTCCCCGGTATTGTCGAATTCCTTGCCGATCATGGACACGATTTATTCCCCGAATCCATCTATGGGCTTGCAGAAATCCCGTACAGAATAATCCCTTCCGACGTGGTTACCATATCTATCCTCGTCTTCATATTCTGCTTGCTGGCAAGCCTTATACCATCGTGGAGAGCAGCATCGCTCGATCCGATAAAAGCAATCAATCAGGAGTGACAAATGTGCGATTGCGAATATGTGATTTCAGCAAAAAACATCAGAAAAACGTATAGTACGCCCTACGGAGCGATTCAGGTGCTCAACGGCGCTTCAATAAATGTGGCCAGAGGGGAACATCTTGCAATCGTGGGCAAAAGCGGTTCCGGTAAAAGCACAATCCTGCATATACTCGGCGGCCTGGATCGCCCAGAACCGGGGAATGGCGCCGAAGTGAGCATATGCGGGATTGATATTTTAAACTGCAGGGAAAAGATACGGACTTGGATTCGAGCCGAAAGAATCGGTTTCGTTTTCCAGTCATATCAGCTTCTCCCGGAAATGAACATACTGGAGAACGTGATGCTTCCATCCATGGCAGTTCGCGGAAAGAAAGCCCGCGGCGCTCGTGACCGCGCCATACATCTCCTCGGTCAGGTTGGACTGTCGTACAGACTAAAACACCTCCCCTGCGAACTGTCAGGCGGAGAACAGCAGCGCGCGGCCGTTGCCAGATCACTTATGAACGGGCCCGATGTTATATTGGCAGACGAACCAACTGGCAACCTCGACAGCTCAACCGGGAACGAGATAATAGAGTGCCTCTTTGGCATGGATGCAGACGGGAAAAAACCGGCCGTCGTTATGGTAACCCATTCGGAAATTTCAGCCGCGCGTTGTGACAGGACATTGAGATTGTGCAACGGTGTCCTCAATAACTGTCAGGCTGACTCTTGGTGAACAAAACAGAAAAGGAGGAATCATTAACATGAAAAAATATATTTTGTATACCGCTGTCTCCGCGGTTACCGTCATGGTTGCAGCATCGGGATGCGTCACCAATGAGGGCTTCTCCGGCAAAACATACTCCCGGGAACAAGTTAAGACCGGAAATACCGTGAAATTTGCGACGATTGTATCAATTGAAGATGCAATAATCGAAGGCACTTCCGGCATTGCCGGTGCCATCGGCGGAGGCGTGCTTGGCGGCGCTTTGGGCTCTACAATCGGCGGAGGAAGCGGACGCACGGTCGCGACTGCGGCAGGCGCTGCCGGCGGAGCCCTCCTCGGCAAGGCGGTGGAAGGCGCCGCGACAAGGCGGAGCGCTCTTGAGATAACCGTTAAGTATCAGGATTCCAATCAAATGGAAGCCATTGTTCAGGAGGCAGGATCAGACGTATTCCAAGTCGGCCAGAATGTACGCGTGCTTATTGGCAGCGATGGCACCAAACGCGTGCGTCCGCAATAAAAGCTGAATCGATTCTTTAATGTGCCTTTTGGAAAACCCTCTTTCAGCAAACGGAGAGTCCCGCCATGCCCATTTCATCGGAATCGGTGGCGTCGGCATGGCGGGTTTGGCATGGCTTCTTAAGCAATCCGGATGGACTGTTTCAGGCTGTGATTTGACGTTTTCGCCATACTCAAAGCACCTTGAACGGTGCGGCATCAGCGTTGAATACACCCATTCCGCCAAACACATACGAACGCTTAATCCGGAAAGAGACGTTATTATAAAGACGGCTGCGGTTCCGGACACAATGCCAGAAATTGCCGAGGCTGTGAAACTCGGGCTTCGTGTTGTACGGCGAGGCGAAGCACTGGCCAGAGTATCCGGCCGATTTCGGACTATCGCTGTATGCGGCGCTCATGGCAAAACCACCACAGCTTGTCTAATCGCATCGGTCATGCGCGACTTGTTCCCGGACCGTACTGCCTGGTGTATCGGCGGAGCGACGCGCAAACTTGGGTTCGTTGCAGGCGGAATTCTCGCAAACAACGGTTTTTTAGTTGTTGAAGCAGATGAAAGCGATGGTTCTTTAGCCTGTTATGCGCCATTCATCACTGTAATAACGAATATCGACTCAGATCACGTTGACTTCTTTAAAACGTCCGATGCTCTGGACGGCGTGTTCAGGGAAATCGTTTCAAAAACATCAAGCGCTGTTATTTTCAACTTAACGGATAAACGATCATCTGATGTCGTCAAATCAACCCTCTTTATGAATGGCTGCCGTAAAGCGCCAGTTTCCCCTGTCCCAATCCCAAAACAAACCAGATTACATGCGG
Source organism: uncultured Verrucomicrobiota bacterium (assembly GCA_949285835.1). Lineage (GTDB taxonomy): Bacteria > Verrucomicrobiota > Kiritimatiellia > RFP12 > UBA3636 > CASEAR01. The sequence continues at coordinate 12,892 of CASEAR010000052.1, forward strand.
AAGATGTAATCTTCGATAATCTGAAAATAAACTTCAAAGTCGTTTCTTCTGATTCAAATGCAGCGTATTTGTCCGTAAATACACCAGGAATGCATAATGTTGCAAATTGTCTTCTGGCTATGACGGCCTGTATGGAGGCTGGTGAATCTGTCAAACTGGATGAATGTGCGCGAGCGCTTCAGGAATCGGCGCAAATGCCGCGCCGGCGATTCGAGCAAATACCCGTACCGCTGAACCGCTTCACACTCATCTGCGATTACGCACACCATCCACGCGAAATCAAAGCCTTTGTTTCTGTTGTCGCGCAGCAGTTGATCGGCAGAAAGATTGCTGTATTTCAGCCTCACCGGTATTCTCGTACAAAAGCGTTTCTTAAAGATTTTGCCGAGTCGTTTCCCGGTGTAGACACTATCGTCATTGTTCCTGTATTTCCCGCATCGGAGCAACCAGCCGCAGGCGGGATGTCGTCAGACCTGTATTCGCAATTCAGGGACTTAAGGCCCGAAAAATCCCCGCATACGGTTTTGCTTCAGTCTTTGAACGACGCCGTGCGTTTTCTTGAGTTCGAACTGCGTCCGGGCGATACTGTCATGCTTATCGGCGCCGGGGATATTGTGGATATTGCCGGAGATGTATCACGCATCGTACCCGACGCCGCGCCTCCCTATGTTCAGACAAGACTGGGGGCATACGGAACACTGGCGCACGTCCGGCGTATTACTTCTGATCTGGACGAATTCCTTTCCTCCCCTCTCCCGCGTGCCGTCATTGGCGGGGGAACAAATACAATAATTTCACCAACAGGATTTTCAGGAACCATATTCCGTCCGGGAGCCGCTTATTCATATCTGAAGAAGGGAAGCGATCCGTGCAAATTAACGGTCGGGTGCGCTATGCCTGGGGCTTCTTTGCTGTCATACTGCCTGGAAAACAACCTTTCCGGGCTTGAGTTCATGGCAGGTATCCCGGGATGTTGCGGAGGATGGCTCGCAATGAATGCCGGAACTCGCTACGGATCCTTTTGCGACGTCGTGGACTGTGTTCACGCCGTCGACATGTACTCAGGAGAACGACTGGTGCTTTCCCGCAGCGGCCTGAACGCCGCTTACAGATCTTGCCCGGGAATAAAAGGTCGGATCGCTCTTGAAATTGACATCACACTGCATTATGCAAGCCGCTCAGAAATTGAATCTAAAATCGAAGAAGCAAAAAAAAGACGTTTCAATTTTTCCGGACTCCGTACCGCTGGAAGTGTATTCAAAAATCCGCCGGAGGCTCCCGCCGGGAAACTGCTGGAAGAAGCCGGCTGCAAAAACATGCATGTCGGAGGCGCATGGGTTTGCCCCGAACACGCAAACGTCATCTGCACAGATTCATCTGCCGAAGCCTCCGACGTGATTGCGCTCGTTGAAAAAATGAAGGCAGCAGTCTCTTCACGCTTTGGTATTGAGCTGCAGCTCGAACTCAACGTACTCTAACAAGGATTTTCCTTACCGGGAGACTTTCGGAACCGGAACCCCCAAACCGGTAAGTTCTTCCCGCTGAAGGTTCTTCAGATGCCGGTATTCCGCAACCATCATAAATAATCCAAAAAACATGCTGGCGACCTCCGACACAGGGAAAGCAAAAATAATACCGTTAAGGCCGAAGAAATACGGAAGTGCGATCATAAACGGAAACGCAAAAATTATCTGACGCACAGACGTGAGGAAAAGCGCCTTACCCGGCTGTCCCGTACCTTGGAAATAGTGCGAAAACAGTATGCATAGACACCCGATAGGCACCAAAAGAAGGTACCGGCGCATCGTGTAGACGCCAAGTTTAAGAACTTCGCCCTCAGCCCCGAAAAATCCGATGACGTTCTCTGCGAAAACCATGGATACCGCATACGGCAAAAGCACAAAAAGACACGCTATCCCCACGCTGGCCAGGAAGATACGCTGTACACGCGAATATTTCCGCGCCCCGTGATTGTAGCCAATCAGAGGCTGCATGCCCATGGAAATACCAAGCAGCGGAGTGAGAATAATATGTCGAATCGTCATTACAACGCCGAATGCCGCCATTACCGTATCTACTGAATATCCGCTGTCCCGCGTATAACGATGTATCATGTTGTTCTGTACCGTCCATGTTAATGTCGCCACAATATTAAACAGAAACGGCGTCGCCCCATTGTAAAATACATTGCGAATGATTCCCCAGCGCAACATCAGGTCTTTTATTCTAAAATCAATGACGCTCCTTCTCTTGAAAAACCACAATACCATAACAACTGAAATAAACTGTGAAAATACAGTTGCCCACGCCGCCCCGGACATACCCCATCTAAAGTAATGTATAAAACACCAGTCCAATATAATGTTGAGCACCGCACCTGTCGCCTGCGTCAACATGGAATAACCGGACGCGCCTTCTGCCCGTATGAGATGGTTGTGTGTCGTCAGCATCGCAAATGGAGTGCCCAGCAGTATAACCCTCATGTACTCCGCCGCACAATTCATCGAACTGGAATCAGCGCCGAACACCGTCAAAAGAGGTCTCAAATAAAACTCTCCGAAAAACACAATGATGAAAGAGGCAAGGAGATACAAAGTTATACCCTGAGAAAACACTTTCCCCGCCTCGTCATAATCGCCACGGCCGAGAGACAGTGAATATACGACGGCACAGCCGCGTCCAATTAAAATTGTGAACGCAAAAATGAGCGTTGTAAATGGCAGAGCAGCGCTCATCGCAGCAAGCCCCGTCTCACCTATGTATCGTCCAATAAACACCCTGTCCACAAATGAATACAGACTGCTTACGACGAGGCCAATCATGGAAGGAAGAGACAACCTCAAAACCAACGGTAGTATTTTGTCAGTACCTAAACGTTCCGTCTCCAGGCGCTGGTTTCGCAAATGAACGTCCCTCTCTGCCAATCCCGTAGTATTCATCAAAAGTCTCCGCCGCTCCAAACCTGCAGACACCACCACACGCCCGCACGATTTAAAGGGTAAACCCTACTACCATGCAACAACTGTGTCAAGATCAATTCTCAAATGCACGGCATCGTGAAAAGTGCAGAATGCAGCGTCCATACCCAAAGGAAGGATTACAGACATGAAAAGAAACGCCCAAAAGAGGTGCATCCGCATTGCCGCCATACGGGTAGATCATTCTTAGAAAACAGTAATGTTTCGCTTTCTGCTGAAATGGAGGCTGCAACAAGATCCACGCAGAAAGGAAATATCATGGCGCAGTATAGCAAATATTATAATCCCCGGGCACATCTTAAGGTTGAAGACCGCGAACGTCTGGGCAAGGCATGGAACAACTGGCTCAGGACGAAGCCAGGCAGCATTTCTATTCTGGCTTTTGCAAAGACACACGGCGTCTCGCAGACACTTTGGAGACGCGAGCTGCAAAGGCGTACCTCAGGGGCAATTTTAACGCCTGACATCCGAAGACGAGGCAAACATGAACGAAGATTAAACTGCATCAAGGCATAACGGCAAAGCGTCGGAGAGAACACAATGCCGCGCCGAGCAGCAAACAAAAAACCGCGGATCAAGACGTCTCTTTTCGCAGCAGAACAAATTTCCAACCTTATTCTCAATGATAAAATGTCTCCTTACAGCGTCTCTATGGTACTCAAAGAAAAGATTAAGAATAAATACGTTTCGTCGCCTCGTACGATTTACAGCCTCATTGATGCGGGCTTTTTAAGGCAAAACATGGCGGCACGCCATATCATCCCGGGCAGAAAAAGAAACCTCGGATTATACCGCATCCGGCCAAAACCGTGCCCGGGTGGAACAGCATTGCCGGACGGCCAAAAGAGGCCGACAGCCGGGCATGTCTTGGACATCTGGAAATGGATACCGTCTTTTCTTCGAGCAAGGGCAAGGGCGGAATACTCTGCACCTATGACCGCAAATCGCGCAGGTACTGTGTTGAGAAGCTTAATGCTGTATCTCAAGCCGAAGTCATCCGCGCTTTAAAACGCCTTCGCAAACGCGGCGTTATCATCAATGCCTTGTCCGTCACAACGAACAACGGATGCGAATTCCTCAATCAGGCAAAGCTTGAGGACACCTTGAAGTGCAAGGTTTACTATACACGTGCCTACGACTCCAACGAGAAAGGCGGAATTGAGAACAGCAACCGCCTTTTCAGAAGATGGTTCCCAAAAGGAACCAACTTCTCCCGCGTCAGCAGCGAAAAACTCAGAAGAGTGGAAAATATCATAAACAACATGCCGAGAAAATCCCTCGGCGGAAAGTGCCCCAGTGCGTATTATTCACTTACAGCCTGAATACCAATATCTGTCTCTGAAAAAAATTAGTGGACGTTTCTCTTCCAATTCACCATTTTAACACACCAAGTGAGACAATTTGTCTGATATATGTGTCAAAATATCTCTAAGCGCAAAACTTTTTTAGCCGCGACCCGATGGCACGCTCTTTGCTCACATTGAAAGTGCGCCGGACAACCGGCGGGAAAGGATAAAAGATATGAACGAGTCATTTATGTATACGCCATGGAGCCTTATCAATGAGATTATCGGTGGAAGCGACCGCTTTGAAAGGATGTTCAGGGATATTGCCAGAGTTGTCGACGGGAAATACCCGCCTGCAAACGTTTACAGTTCCGACAAGGAGATTGTTCTGGATATAGAAATGCCGGGCGTCGACAAGAAAGACGTAAGCATTGATCTGGAGGAAAGATCCATCACGATCGGCTTCCCGAGCGGAAACGCCGGGAATTCCGGTTCTCGCAAATTCGACCTGCCGTTCGACGTTGACAAGTCGAAAGTAACTGCCGTCTTCAAAAACGGAGTGCTCAGGATCAGCCTGCCGAAGGCGGAAGCAGTAGGCGCAAAGAGAATCGAAATTTCCGACTAAGATAAAGAACAGACCATCAGGAAAGGACTTCAGACATGAAAAACAATGAATTCGAAAACAGCAAACGCGTGGTTATACCGTCCAGCACCATAAATGAAACAAAAGACGGATACGAGATAGAGTTCCGGATACCGGGATGCGGCAGGGACGATGTCGAAATGAGCGTTGAGAACAGAACTCTCGTCATGAGGGCCGACAATCGTTTCTCCGCTCCGGATGGACTTGAATGCGTGCAGAAGGAGTTTGACTACCGCGGCTTCAATGTCTCCGTTGAACTCCCGGAGCACGCTGATGCAGACTCCGTCTCAGGTTCGATATCCAACGGTGTACTTAAAGTCAAGGTTTCCAAGAAACCCGAAGTTAAGCCGCGCAGGATTGAAATCAACGGATAGCCGATTGGTGCTCAAATGCAAAAAAAGGCGCCGCATAGCCGTGCGGCGCCTTTTTTTATTTCAGCGCGAGCAGCACGCTACTCCGAATATGCGGCGCTTTCGCGAAGTACGCAAAACTCCCGAGTCTTCAGAACACGCGTTGCGTATTAACACGGCCCTCAGCATTCACACGCTGAAATGCACGAAGCTGAACCTGATACTCAAATGACGTCCTGAAAGACAGGGGGCATTCCAATACAAACCGCTGAAATTTCCCCGCACTGTTTATAAATAGCCAGCCGGGCAGACCCCGTTACGCCCGACGGAATTCCACGGCATTCAAAAGACCTGCGCCCGATGCAAACGGTTCGGCATTACCGCATTTCGTTCACGGGGGCACCGCGCATCCGGTACTCGTACATACCCTCACCCACGAGACGCGAAGCGTTTATGAGTTCCCCGTACGGCCGGTCCGTACCATCCACAAAACCTATCTGGTAGGCCTCTCCGTCGCCGCGTCCGATCAAAGGCTGATCGCGGTACTGAAACCAGTGACACCCGACAATGAGCGGATGACAGAGCGCGCCCTGCACAAACCTTGTGTACGACCGGGCGCGTTCGCTCTGGCTCGTGACAGGACACAACCCCGCCTTGAACATCCCGCGGTCAAACGTCCCGAAGTGGAATTCACCCACCAATATGGGTTTCTTTGGACCTGAGTCCATGATTTTCGAAGATAAATTGTAGATACTGTTGGCATACGCATTCACGGTGACGACGTCACAATACTTTGCAGCCGCACGCCATAAATGCCCCGGCTGACGAAAGCCCACCAGCCTCGAGCCAAGATACAGCTTCCCGGGAGCGAATCCCGAAATGGCGCGTTTGACTTCGCGGAAATAGCATTCCCACCATTCGGTCTCAAACGACACCGCGTCCTCCCTCCAGCCATTCCCGGATGGACGCTCCGTCATATTTTTCACACCTTCCCAATCCGCAAAATCAGTACCCCAGGACTCGTTCAGCTTCGATACCGTCATGTACTTCTTTCTGGCACGTTCGATAAACGCACGCTTGGCGGCACACTCATCGTAGGACGCCTTCAGAGCCTTACCTAATGCATTTTTGAAGTCCATCTCATTGTCAAAGAAAAAACCAATGCACAGCGGATCATTCATGGCGCGTTTTGCCGCGGCGTCATTCATGAACCGATCCCTCATATGCGCAGTAAGCTTTTCGGAGAAGTTCCTGTCGAAACAATCGTAAAACTTCAGCCCGGGAACGTGCGGGATAGACCGTTCATTTTCGCCCAGAGTCACGACATACGGTTTGCGGGCCGCCGCAATCAATTCACGCCCGGACCAATTCCCGATCGTATTTATCCCCCAGGCGTCAAGTCGGTCCTGAACAAAAGAATAGTATTCCTCCAGATAATCGTCCCGGCCGAATTTCTTCTTAAGATTCCAATCCGGGAAGGACATCATCCCGGACTCAGGAACCGGCGTCTTGTACCAATCCGGGTGCTTTGTTCCGTCGGACGAATCCGTATTGTTGCGTATCACGTCTATGCCGGTCGAGAAAAACAGATGTCCATCCGGGGTCACGAGCCACCATTTGCCGTTAAAAAACTCTGTCCGGAAATTGCCTGCAGCCCTCAGCTGCGGACCGTCCTTCCATCCGCCATACCTGTCCCAGGTTTCCGGCGGCGGCAGCATCGCTGACTTCTCCTTCGTAAGGTCGCGCGGAAGCTCTTCGGCTGACTTTACCTTTTCAGGCCAGTCAGAATGAACAAATTGACCGAATTCGTCTATGAACGGACAAAAACTCTCCGGCCTTATCATCCTCTCCGCCTGAGGTGCGCCTTCAAGCCTGAGATTGGAAATCCGGCAATCCGCCACCCACTTGAACTCATCTTCATACGGCCACTGCACCTGAAGATCTATGGAATTCACATGATGCGTGTCTATAAGATACGGCTGCGGGACGCCATCCGGGGATGCGTAAATCTCACGATGCGGCAGGAGTATGCGCATTGTTCCCTTTTCTCCGGGATTCAACCCTATGCCCGTGTTAACCGCACGGTTTTTTGTAAAGTTTGCCAGAGCGTGATCCGCAGATTCAGAATTTGCGCCTCCGCTGGAAATATGCATTGTAAGGCGCATCTGCCTGCTGTCGGACAGGTTCTCCACATCGAGCGCCAGAAACCGGCCTCGCGACAAGTCAAAAAACCTGCGCCCCTGCGGCGGTTCAATACGTACGCCGCAACTCCACTCCGCACTCGGAAGCCGCAGTCTGTACGAATCGTCCGTCTCTTTTGTCAGTTCCGCCCCATACACCGGGACAAGGCTCCCGGAAGAAAAACCGAAATCGTGACGGCTTTCTTCATACGGAGCACCTTCCCCCTCATCAGGATCAGGCGCGTCCGGAACAGCGAGAACCGCAGGCGCTTCCGCTGCGCCCGGCTCCGCCTCCAACCGTACGTTCCTCTGAACGTACTCATACGAAAAAAGCCCTGCGGCGCACAAAACAACGGCAAAAAAAAGTATCTTCATTATGACTCTCCGATTTGATGAGGCAGCACGCCGGCGTATATACCCATATTCCGGCCGTTCTTACTTTTTACGCTTTTTTACCGAATCGTACAGCCGCTCTCCGATTTTTCTGGACGCCGCTGTCATTTCCTCATAAGTGCGGTCGCAAACATCCACAAAACCAATCTGAAACGCCTCTCCGTCTTCTCTGCCTACAAGGGGCTGGTCACGGTATTGGAAATAATGACATCCGACAATGTACGGATTTTTCAAAGCCCCATGGACAAAACGCTTCAGGGATTCGGCCCTCTCCTCCTGACTGGAAACCGGACACGGCCCAGCTCCGAACATCCCGCGGTCGAGGCTCCCGAAACTGAAGGCTCCAATCAGAATTGGACGGTCTGAAACACCGGGCGAAACCGCGGGCCGGAACCACGTAACGTCCCGCACGTGAACATCCGCAAGAATCACGTCGGCATATTCACAAGCCGCATCCCAAACAAAGCCGGGCTGCTCTGCCCCGGCAAAAGCTGCGCTGAAATACAGTTTGTCCGGAGCAAGCGCCTTCACCGCCTTTCTCGCAGTTTCAAAATATTTCCGCGCCCAAATCCCGGCAAACGATTCAGCATCCGCCGCAAATCCAGCGCCAGGAACCGGCGCGGACACGGAACCCAGAGCCTGCCACGTGGGAATGTGTGTGCCCCAGGATGAATTTAGTGCCGCCAAATCCCCGTATTTTGCCGCAACGTAACTGAAAAATTCATTTTTCGCGGGAGAAGTCCGCCAATCCTGCGCAAGCATCGCCGAAATCATACTCTCAAAAGCGATTTCATTGTCCACGGAATATCCGATGCACCACGGATCGCTTATGCCATTCAATATCGCCTCAACGCGTTTCTGTTCCGAAACGCCCGCTATGAAGCGGCTCTCAAACTCGGGATGAAACACGTCGTAAATGTGAGTTCCCGGGATCTTCGGAGTCTTGGACGGGGAATCCAGCAGGAGAAGATACGCCTTCCGCTCCATCAGAGGCAGTCTCCACGCGCCCCATCGCCCGATGGAATTCATGCCCCAGTCGTCCATGCGCTTCAAAATGAAATCGTAGTAATCCGAAAGGTAGTCGATCTTCCCGAACTTACGCTGAAGGTTCCAGTGTGTAAAACACATCCACCCGTTTCTGGAGGGAGGAACTTCATACCATTCCGGATGCTTATGCCCGTTGGCCGCGTCCGTATAGTGCCGCAGCACGTCGCATCCATAGGAAAAGAAAAGGCGCCCGTCCGGATCAACAATCCACCAGCGCCCGTCCGTTTTCTCCACCCGGAATGACCCGGTCGGCTCCAGCTGCGGACCATCCGCCATGCCGCCGAAACGGTCCCAGGAAGGCGGCGCCGGCCTAATTGTCTTCAGTTCCCGGCGCAAATCTTCGGCGAATTCGGACTCGTCGAGAACCTTTTCCGGCCAGACTGTGTGAGCGAATTGCCCGAACCGGTCAACAAATGGCATCCGGAATTCGGAAAACTCGGCTATAGCGACCGGCGTCGGATACTTTGTACTCATACTGTTCATTTTCAGGAATCCGCGTTTTTCATACCGACAAGCGTACGCCCCTGCATGCAACACCGGGTGAACAATCAAATTCGCAGACTATCCCGGCGGCCCCTACCGCATCCGATACCACGGAAACCCGCCGCCCGGATTTCAAACGGGCGGCGGACTTTCAAAGCGGTCAACGGAAGACAAGTACCGTTGGCTTCGGCGGAATCCAGCGATACGCCGCGTTCTGGAGGAAAACCACAGATGCATGCTCCGTACCGTTGGCGGCGCCGGCGAACCCGACATATATCGTATTGCCCCAGCCTGCGGCTGAAAATGCGTCCTGTTCCACGCCGTTGAAATACGTTCTGATAACACTGCCCTCCCTGCGTATCATAACGCGCAGCGTCTCTCCGGTGTAGCCGTTAATTCGCTTGCTTGTTGCAAGACTGCCTCCGGATTTGGAACGAACCTGTGAAATCACCGAATTGTTTTGAGTGCGGAATACCGTCACAGCACGATCACCGGAATTGGTGGTCGGTCTCACCATCAGCCCCTGACGGAGGTTGGACTGCCAGCCAGTCGGACGCCCCAGATCTGCCTCAAGTTCAAAGTCCCCGGTAGCTGGACGGAACAAATAATGTCCGTCATCCCCAGAGCCGAATCCGGAATTGCTGCTGGAACTTACCAAGACAATATTCATAGAATCGCCCGTGCGAACACTGCTCCCATACGAACCGTTTATTATGGAATTCCCTTTGCGCTGTTCGCCGAACTGCATGTCCGTCCATTCTCCAAACGATGCATCGGTTCCCGCCTGCACCGTGACAGGGCCGTCCGAAGAAAGCGTCGTCGAAAGAGCAGTAACAGGTATCCGCGAAAAACTCGCGTCCATGTCGGATCCATTGCACCACGTCAGATCAAACCTGCCGTCGTCCTGATAATAACCTTTGTGGAACAATATCGACAGAGGAACTTTACGGCCGGCGTCCAGCCATATCCACGAAGAAAGATTCGTCGTGGAGTTTGACGGATTGGAAGATATTTCCTGAAAAAGATTGTGCCCATCAACCGACAGCATGGTATAATCGCGTTTATCACCGATGCTGCGGAAACGGTACCACGCGGAATATGGCGCAGTGACAAACCCCGAAAGCACCACGTAAAATCCATCAGTCCTGTACGAACTGCCGTTCGCCAGTTTCCAGGTTCCGTCTTCCACACAGCTCCATGGGTCAAGCCCCCTGATCTCCGTATGATCTGGAATTTCCGTGGTGGGACCGGCAACATAACTCGTATAATACGCGGCAAATACGCCTTCGCCATTCTCACTTGGAGCCTTACGGGCCGCACCCGTCACATGGCTCCCGGACAACGACTCCGGGAAAGACTCATCTCCGAAAATAGTCGACTTCGGCTTCACGACAAAGTATTCGAGCGCACGGTAATCGTCTGTCCCATATGTGTAATTCACCGTCTCATCAACAAGAACGTCGTCATCCAGCGAAACGGCGTTTTGCAGCGCGTATTCAAGACCGTTCGTAACCGTCGCCGTGGACGAAATTTCAAAGGAGCGGAATATATCCTGATACGCATCCGTCCAGAGATATCCGTACTCGATACGTTCCGATTCAGCCGCACGATCTCTGGCCGGAGACGCGACCCCGTCAACGGAAACCAGCGCGTCACGCCCGTTGCTGAGCGGATGTGCCTCAACAGAGAACGAAGCATTCGTCCCGAACTCAACCAGGGAAACTTCGGAAAAGACAGCCTGCCCCAGTCCAGTACGATTCCCCAGAGCAGACACCAGGCCGACCACCGCTTCGCCTGAAAGCGCCGCCGGAAGCTCTGCTGCCCCGACATAAACCCATGCATCATCAAATTCGGACGCCGCCTCCGTCTGGATATACGCATTCAGGAGTGCACCCCTGCGGGAGAGTCGCACGCGTGCAGACGTCGAAATCCCGGTCACAGTATTCGATACCGAGCTTTCACTCCCGGCCGCAGAACGAATCACAAACGACGCGTTTCCTGAAGCATCGAGAACAACGCTTGCCTGCTCACAGTCCCCGGAATATGCACTGCCGCGCAGCACAAGCCCGGCGCACCCGGTCCCTATGTCCAATTTTGCAAAGAAATCGAAGTCTCCCGCAGAAACAGGCTGCGAGATAAGCTGCCCTTCATCGTATGCCCCTGTCCAGCCGTTTCCGCCGCCGAACATTGCGAAGGAACCATTCGCAAGACTATAAAGCGAGTTCCCGTTGTATGGAGACGAACCCACTTCAGCATATGTCCACGGATACGGAACAGGCTCATTGGAAACCTTATCCCCGGAAGCACCCAGATAAAATTCCTCGCTGCTTCCCACAAGCCCGTAGTTTATCTGGCAGCCCTCGCCCCCAGAGAACTCCTTGTATGTCAAACTCACAGGATAGTTCCGTCCTGCTTCCAGATAGAATGGTGCGGAGAAAATGGACTTGCCGACGTAGTCCGGCTGATCGACAACAACTTCGCCGTCAATCGAAATGGCGACAGCATCGTCAGCGTTTACTCTGAAAATGTAAAAGCCGGACTGGGCGACACGCAAAACGCAGCTTCCCTCGAGCTGGAAGTTATCGAGAGAAGTAAGGCCGGTTCTCGCATTCGACGGATACGTACGGTCTCCCTTCCCACCCTGATCAATCGGATTTTTCCATGCGTAATTTGAATAAAAGGAACTGAAGTACGAATAAGAACCGCGAACCTCGCCGTCTTGAACCGTGCGGCAGAGAACTCCGCGGGCATACGTTTCGCCATCCGCAGGGTTGCTGTTGGTTTTGTCGACGGAGATTCTGGATCTGAACGACTCTCCGACCTCATACTCCGTGTACTCCGTCCCGGCGTCTCCAGCCTCCGCTGCAGCCTTTGCCGTAACACGGTACTTGTAAAAAACCCCGGCTGCCGGAGTTTCGTCGACGTATGACAGATGCGACGAAGAAACGGAAGAAATATTTTCCCACACGCTCTCTCCGTACGCCTTGCGGTAAACGTTGAAGCCTGAGAGCTCCGCGCCGTCCGGAATCGCCGTTTCATCGGTCCATGACACCTCTATGGAATTATCTCCGGCAACGGCTTCCACACTCTGCCTCAGAACAACGTTGTAGAAATCCAGATTAACGCTCGCTGACGAATTATTCGGAGTAAGGGCAAGCCCGCAGTTCAGCGAGGAAGGAAAGAGGCCTTCCCGGGCCGTATACGAACCAAGCAGATTCCAGACGGTAAAGTTCTCATTTGTGCTCCAGTACCCGAAGAATTCATTTCCCCTGCGCACCAGGCGTAAACGCACATTTTCAGCATCGTCGGCAGAAAGATTCAGCAGCACTGATGACGAAACAGAACCGTTGACGGAAGAACGATAGGAAAGCCGGACGTTGTACGTACGATTTGCCAGCGTTGTTTCCCTGTAGAGGAACACAAACGGAGCACCGGCATAGGTTGATCTTCTGAACATAACACCCGCCTTCACCCAGTCGCCGACATTCGCATTGTCTCCGACCCTCTCAATCGACGGCACAGTAACGGACATCTCGCAGTCGCCGGCTTCCGGCGCGTAATAAAAAGCCCCCTTGTCGGTACTATCCCATATGTCCTCCCCGGTGGTAACTATATTGACATTCAGCGTCCCCGTACCAGTAGACGGAGTAAAAACCGGTGATTCGGAGGATCCGTTATACATAAAGGCCGTACCAGTCCACTGGTCGGCTGCAGCAGCGGAAGAAACCGCCAGCGCGCAGACAATGCCTGCTATACAAGTTCTATTCATCGCCAAACCTTTCTCAGCTTGTTCAGATGTTGTTTCAGTATTTGCAGAATAAGCCGCCCCGACCCGATCTCTCACAGGCCTTACAAGCAACCTCGCGCCATTTAACACTTTAATGGAACATAAGTCAAGAAAAAATGAATTATTCCGAAATCTCATCTCCGAACAGCGTAATCCGAACAGAAATTCACGAGATGAACACAAGCAAAAGATCCTTACGGCTGTAACGGCGCAGACGGCTCTGCATTTTTTGAACAGGCGTTCGCCTTAGGCCCGACGTTTGTTTATTCAAATTGGAGCCGGACAACGCGCTCCGGTTCCCGAAACTTGAAACATGCCATGACGCAAAACACCGAGTCTTCTCCAGGCAGCAGCATTCGCGAAACAAGTTCCCTCTATGCGGCAACCGTACGTATGTGACATGGCGCGCCGCCCGCACGCTTTCTACATGCCATGCAGCAGGCACACTGCGTACGAGTAACGACAGATCAGCCCGGCGCACCACGCTGTCTGAAAAAAAACGGCGTCAGCACACCTTCCGCCGTTAGGCCAGATATTTCAATGCGGCGTGATGTATGCCGCACTCTCCGCTTATACGCTTTCCCTTATCTTTCTTTTGTTTGTTTTTACCTGACGGCAATGGTAATGTGCCCCCTTTTTGGTTCCGCCCTCAAACAGGAAAAATTGAACAGACCAAATCCTTCTTTTTGCCATTCGCCGGGTGTTCAATTACATCCTATTGATGGCGGCGCAACCTTATTTTATGTTGACCTGCATGCAGACCGCTTGTTAAACTCTGAGATACTGCGCTGGAGCGCATTGTCAGCGGCGGAAGGGATCTGCCATGGTCGATGCGGCGAAAATGAGAAGCGGTGCCGCACCGTATGTTTTGCGGCTGCAGCTGTGAAGGGAAAAACCATGAATGACAGATTTAAAAAAAATTTGATCGGAAGAATATGCCCGCGGCCGTCTGAAGCGGATTTCGGCGGCTCCGTTTACCGTTTCCGCGGCACTGCCGCGCTCTCCATATCCACAGAGAAGGAAATCCCCGCAAAGGAACGTAACAGCATCGCCGAAAAAATCAAAAAAATGTGGCCCCCGGTCATCCCCGATATAACGTTTGAGACGGCCTGCCGGTCCGTGCCGATGCAGCCGGAAAGCTACACCCTTGAGATCTCTCCTTCTGGCGTCAGCATCACCGCGCCGGATTTCGCATCCGCGACATACGCTTTGCACACCTTACGGCAAATTTGCGAACCTGCAAGAAATTCCGCGACAATTACGGAACGTCTTATCCCTTGCGGCGTGATAAAGGACAGACCCGCCATTCCTTTCCGGGCAATCCACTTCTGTGTCTTCCCGGAAACGAACATGGCGAGGCTGGAATCGCTCGTAAGGCTCGCCGCATTTCATAAATTCAACTGTGTCGTAATCGAACCGTGGGGAACGTTCCCGTTCAGAACGCACCGGGAATTTGCCTGGCATGATGCAAAAAAAACAGAAGCTGAATTTCATTCCATTATCCGAATCGCACACGATGCCGGATTAACCGTGGTGCCGCAACTGAACATTTTCGGACATGCATCAATGGCCCGACACATATCGCACAAACACGCGGTACTTGATGAACATCCGGAGCTCGCCCCGCTCTACGAGCCAACCGGGTGGTCGTACTGCCTCTCAAATCCCGCTGTTTCGGAAATACTCGCAGATCTGGTAAATGAAATGGCGGATTTCTTTGAAAATCCACCGTTCTTCCACATAGGGTGCGACGAAGCATATGACTCGCACACCTGCATGACCTGCTCTCTGCGTTCCCCGGAAGATCTTGTTGCCGGTCACATTATCCGCTTTCACGACATACTAGCCGGACGCGGGATACGCACAATGATGTGGCACGATATGCTTATTGACGCACACGACAAACGCTGGACGGGATGCGTTGCATCCGGCTCCGCAGATACCGCCGGAATTTTGAAGCGGCTGCCTGAGGACATAATCATAATGGACTGGCAGTACTGGCCGATGCCGCCTGATTCAGACACTGCGGACCGGCCCACGTCGTTGTTCTTCAAAGAAAAAGGATTCGACACCGTAGTTTGTCCCTGGGAAGACACATCAGTGATGGAAAATCTGGCGCAGACCGCTATCAATCACGGATTGTACGGGTTTATGGAAACGACATGGCATACATGTTCCGGGATAAACGTCGAATACATGCTGCGCTGCGCGGCGTCTGCCGCGTGGACAGGCAGGGCCCGCCATGAAAACGACCTCTCCGTAGCTCTTTCCGCAAACCTTCGTGCAATGCGTCAGGACGCGGGGCACAGTGCTTACACTGACACCGGAACCGCCGACTTCCAGATCCCGCCGCACACGGTGTCCTGATTCGTAGGTCAAACCGCTCCACCCGCGGCAGCCTGACGGCATCCGCCCCCGCCCCGCAATCCAGCGAGCCTCCGGCTCAGCTTCGATGTGGGCTGACGGAACCGCCGCGGGTGCGGCTGTATGTCCGTTGTCGCCGCATACGTGCATTTCCCACCGAACCGGATTGTCCAGAACGACACACAAACAGCGTACACCGTATTGCCTCATCCTCCGCGGACAGTCCCAAAAAATGATTTGAACACCCTATATCCGATGAACACACATCCTCGCCTGTCTGACTTTTTTTTCGACACGATCCAACGGCGGATGCGCCCCACCCGCGACGAAACCAATCAGTTGGACGCAGAAGAATCTGCAGGTGCAAACGCAAAACCGAACGCCCGCCCGCCGCGTCATAACTCCGCTGCACAATCCAGCTCTGCCGCAGTACGCAATGCCTGAAACCTGCCGCTGCAGATTGCTCGCTCATTTACGGCGGAGCGCAATGTCCGTTATCAAAACAACAGGATAAAATTTTCACGCCTGAACTGTCCTCCGGCAGGAACCTCAGCAGACGTTCAATCGGCGTTCATGCACAGAAACACAACCGTATATTTCCCGTCCGGCATCGCGGGTGCCAGAGCGAACAGCAAAACATATCATCAGGCGCATGAGAGAAACGTCATTTCGCCGCAGCCGGATTCCGCCAATGGCGCCGCTGAACCGGGGACTGGCGGCAAAAGCCTCTCGCAGCCCGTACCGAATCCGGCGCGCAGCGCCATCCGGCGGCAAGTAAGCAACGAAGAGCCGCAACCGGCGCAACCGTATCGAAGCCCGCACAGCCTGAAAATCAACCGCAGATATGCAGCGTCTGCACGTCTGTGGGCGTCAGTCTTTTACACGGCACCCCATCACGCAGTGACGGCAGTCTATACGGAGCGGTTCCGGTTCCGGCTTGCCCGAACGCTTTGCCAGAAATCTGCCCAAACGGTTCATCCCGGCAAGGAGGCATCCCAACACGATAAAGCCGCCTGGAGGCATTGTGGCCATGGGAGCAAATATGCCTATTGACTCCCGCACCAGTGATACGATGAAAAGCGCGAAAGTAAACCCGAGCCCCATGCCGATCCCGTCACACACGCTGTCCGCTACCGTATTCTTTGAGGCAAAAGCTTCTGCGCGCCCTAAAATAATGCAATTGACGACGATAAGAGGAATAAAAATACCCAGTGTTTTGTATAAATCGGGCAGAAACGCCTGCATAAGCATCTGCAGTACCGTGACAAATGCAGCAATTACCACGATATAGCACGGTATCCTGACCTGCGAAGGAACAAATTTACGTATCATCGAAATAACGGCGTTGGAACCGACGAGAACCGCAGCCGCCGCCAGACCCATACCGACGCCGCTCGAAACGGTACTCGTCGTAGCAAGCGTGGGACACATGCCCAAAACAAGTACAAACGTTGGATTTTCCCTGATAATGCCGTTGATTATAATTTTCAGCTTGCGCATTATTTCCCCTCCAGAATATCGGAATATACAGCACATCCCTCCGCAATCGCACCGCAAACCGCCCGTGAGGAAATCGTCGCAGAAGAAATCGGCACAATTTCCCCTCCGTCCTTGGTTACTCTCCAATCCGTGGACGCCGCCGGACGGTTTGTAACGTGCGCGACAAACGTGTCCGTTATGTGCGATCCCAGAGTTGGCGTCTCGGAATGAGACAGGACGCTGTATTTATTGAATCTGCCGTCTTTTGTAAACCCAAGCATCAGGTCTATGCGTCCGGCATAGCCTGAATTGGAAGAAATCTCCATGGCATACCCCTTGTCGGACTCCCAGTAAATTCTGCCCGCAAGGTTCGTCTTCGTCACGGGATCCCCGGATCCTTCCGGCATGACATCAAGAATCGACGCGCGTTTCTTCGCCTCGTTTGCTATGCGTATAGGTTCCTTGGTAACCATGTACGCCGTCGACACGACGGCTCCGCAAATCACGCACACCGCAGTAAGCGTCAGCACAAGTTTCGAAAAATCTTTCATATCAAACAGCCTTTCCGCGCTTTGGCTCTCCGAAACGATGTACCCTGACCATTTTGTTTATCAGCGGAGTAAACGCGTTCATTATAAGAATGGCAAAAGAAACACCCTCCGGATACGCGCCGCCGGGAACACACCGAATAATCATCGTCAGAATACCGCACCCTATCGCAAAAATAACCTGCCCCTGGCGCGTGACGGGATTTGTCACCATGTCCGTAGCCATAAAGCACGCCCCGAGCATGAGCCCTCCGGAAAGGATGTGAAAGTCCACCGGCATCGCCATATCAGGAACCGCCAGACGCAGACAGAGAGCAAAAACAGCCACGGTACCTATATAAAAAACCGGAATGTGCCATGTAATAACGCGCCGGTAGAGGAGCCAGAGCGCACCGATAAGGACAGCCAGCACCGAAGTCTCCCCCATACTGCCGTTCCGGTCACCGATAAAGAGCTTCCATCTCATCTGCGAATCATAAACAAAATCCGGTTTTTCTCCCCGTTTTGCCGCTGTTTTTACCTCGCCGAGAGGTGTGGCCGTCGTCATAACAACGTCGTACCCCGGTTGGGGAACCTCAGCCGGCGCAGAAATCCCTGCCTCGGGGACCCGCTCAACACGCTTCCAGTCGCTCTCAGTCCACGATGTCATCGTCGCCCCAAATGAAATGAGCAGGAAAGCGCGCCCGACAAGCGCCGGATTGAACGGATTGAAGCCAAGTCCGCCAAAAATCTGCTTCGCTACGGCAATTGAAACCACTCCCCCCAGAGCCGCCTGCCAGAAAGGAAGCCCGGAAGGAAGATTAAGCGCCAGCAGAACCCCGGTTACAGCCGCGCTTAGATCCCCAATCGTGTTGTTCCTGTTCATCATCTTGCGGCATACGTACTCCGTAATCACGGTCGCAGCAGTACAAACGGCAATAAGCGCCAGAGCCCTCAGCCCGAAAAAAACGACCGCAGCAATACACGGCGGAATAAGACCCGTCAGCACATCGCGCATGGTGCCGCGGACGCTCGTCCCGCAATGAATATGCGGAGAAGAACTGGTTACAAGCATTGACGGTTCGTTTACCGCACCCTTTTCGTCGCTCATCATTTGCTCCCGTGTGTCTGTTCCGTTTTCTTTCTGGAATCTTCTTCAGCCTTTTTTTGCATTCTTCTCAAAGTGAGCACCCCCTTGGCACGCCTGAAATGCTGCACGAGAGGCCTGTGCGCGGGACATGAGAAGCTGCAGGAGCCGCATTCGAAACAATCCGCGACATGGAGCGCAGCCGCCCCGTCTATGTCGTCCGCTTCTATCGCGCACGCCATTTCTGAAGGAAGCAGCCGCATAGGACAGACCGAATTGCAGCGCCCGCAGCCTATGCACGGAGAAGACGAATACTCGAACGTATGCCTTTCGTCCAGGCACAGTATGCCGGACGTGGTCTTCGTCACATAAATGTCCGGTGAAGAAACCGCAAATCCCATCATCGGGCCGCCGGCCACGATCTTTACAGGAGACACGGAAAACCCTCCTGCGGCTTCTATCAGGTACCGGAACGACATGCCACAACGCGCAATGAAATTGCCCGGCCGCGCCACCGCTTCGCCCGTCACCGAAACATAACGGCTGTCGAGAGGCTTCCCGTCAAGCACCGCGTCGCAGACCGCGCTCATCGTACCGACGTTCTCCACTACGCACCCGACATCGGCCGGGAGCCCCCCGGAAGGCACCTCAAACCCCATCGTGGCAAAAATCTGCTGTTTCTCACTGCCGTGAGGATAACGTGCCTTGAGCACCACCACTTCCACGCCTTCATCGGAGTCAATACGGGAAAAAAGCTCTATCGCATCCGGCTTGTTCGCCTCTATCGCAATGCAAACCTTTTCTGCCCCGAGAATCTTCCGGAGGATGCGGATGCCTGTCCACACGCGCTCAGTCTTCTCCAGCATCAGTCTGTGATCCGCTGTAAGATACGGCTCGCATTCCGCGCCGTTGACGACAAGCGTATGTATTTTTTTCCCGGGTGGAGGATTCACCTTGACTCCGGTCGGGAATCCTGCGCCACCCATACCCACGATCCCGGCGGCTGATATCCTCTCTATGAGCTCAGCCGGCGTACGGCTTTCCCAGTCGGCAAACGGAGCAAGCTCGTTTGAACGTTCATCCTGTCCGTCCGGCTCTATAACGCAGTGCTGAACGACTCTTCCCGCCGGAGAAGGAAGACTTTCAAACGCCTTCACTGTGCCGGATGTCGGAGAATGCACATTGGCAGATATCACCCCCGCCGCCGAACCGATAACATCCCCGCGCCTGACATGGTCTCCGACTGAAACAACCGCTTTTGCAGGAGCGCCAAGATGCTGCGACAAAGGTACCTTCAGCAAATCCGGAAGCGGAAGCTCAACTGCCGCGGAACCGGACGAAAGCTCTTTCTTTTCAGGCGGATGAACCCCGCCCCTGAACGTGTACGGAGCGTCAACTACTCTCATTATGCCCTCTCCCCTCGATCACTCAAGTCCAAATTTACAAGACACTTAGACGGACATTTGCCGGCAACGGCTTCCGGATTGGCAACCGGCGCCTTGTCGTACTCTATGCGCGCTATCGCTCCGGACATGGTCATGGACACGCCACCTTCGGCCTTCACGCACAAGCCGCATCCTATGCAGCCTTTCGAACAAACCTTGCGCACCGCCGCTCCCTTCTCCGGAGATGAGCACAGAACATGTATCCGGTGCGATCTGGGTACCAGCCTTATAAGCCCGCGCGGACATACAGAAACGCATTGACCGCACCCGATGCAAAGCGCAGGATCCACCGACGCTATGCCGCCTTCCAGTCTTATCGCATTTTTTGGACATGCCCTGGCGCATGTGCCAAGCCCCAGACAGCCGTAAATACACGCCTTCGGACCTCCCGATACGATGTTCGCCGCGCCGCAGTCCGTAATTCCGTTGTAAACGCTCTTCTGCTTCGCGGCGTTATTATCACCGCCGCACATCACAACCGCCGCCTTCGGTTCGGACGCCGATCCCGACCTCCCGGTCAGCTTCGACAGCTTATCCACCACTGCCGCGCCCCCCGCCGAACACCTGTCCACCGGCGCATCGCCGGTTATTACGGCTTTCGCATAAGACGCACAACCCGCAAAGCCGCATCCTCCGCAGTTCGCCCCCGGCAAAACCGCGATTGCCTCTTCAACGCGCGGATCCTCCTTCACCGAAAACCGCCCCGCTATATACGCAAGCAGGACACCGCATACCAACCCTATAAGACCGATAACTACCGCAGTACCTAAAATACTCATGAAACACAGCCTCTGATATTATCAAACCAGTCCTGAAAAGCCCATGAAAGCCAACGACAGAAGGCCTGCCGTAACAAGAGCTATCGCCACTCCCTCAAACGCCTTGGGCGGCTGAGCCCTGTCCAGCCGCTCACGCAATCCCGCAAAAAGCAGCAAAGCCAGCGAAAACCCAAGAGCCCCCGAAAAACCAAACAGGACCGACTTCACAAATCCGTAGCCTTCCTGCGTGTTCAGCACCGCGACGCCGAGCACCGCGCAGTTTGTCGTTATCAGCGGCAGATATATTCCCAACGCAGCATGAAGCGGCGGCACAAAACGCTTCATCAGGATGTCCAAAAGCTGGACAAAGGCGGCTATCACCAGAATAAAAGCGATCGTCTGCATGTACTCCAGCCCCGCCGGTACAAGGATAAACCGCTGCACGGACCACGTGACCGCCGATGCCGCCGTCATCACAAATATAACAGCCCCCGACATCCCCATGGCCGTCTTGATTTTTTTGGAAACACCCAAAAACGGGCATATCCCCAGAAATCTGGACAAAACGAAATTGTTTACAAACACAGCACCGATTACAAGAAGGACATATTCCATAACGATTTATCCTTGACAAACTATTATACGAAAATTCCCATATCCGTTTACAAAACGTCATTAGACCCGGATTCCTCCGCCGCCACCGCCGTTGCCGCCGTATCGATTATTTCCCTTATCTCGGAAACAAGAGCCCTGTACCCTTCCCATACTCCCATAGCGTCCTGTACCTTTGAGTTCAATTCAGAATCAGATGCGACGGTGGAATTTGAGGCTATCCACCTTAAGAACGAAGACATGTCCTCTAAGGAGTTGGCCAATGTTGGCCTGTATTCCTTAATGCGCCCCAGAGCACCGGAGAGTTCCTTCGCAGCCTTCTCCGTCGATACGACGCGATCCCTGTCCGTAAGATCGATGAATGAAAGTACCGCCCCAACAACCTCACCATCCGAATTCCTGTTGCACGCGGCGTTGACCCGAACACGGAAACTTTCGCCGTCATACCGCTTCGCCGTCAGCGTTTCAGCAACGGAATAATGTTCGCCGGACAGCGAGTCCATCACGATGTGCCCGTCTCTGGAATTTTCAAAAAGGTCGCCAAGATCCCGCCCCACCAGATCTCCGGCTTCAAAAAAATGCCACAATCTCGCGGTAGCGGGATTTGCGTACTCAATCCTCGAATTCATGTCTATGACCACTATTGCATCGCTCGCATTTTGCAGGGCGTTGTGCTCCGTACGCAGCATCTCGTCTGTCTGCCTTCTCAGCGTTATATCTCGAATGAAGAAAACAAGGTGCGGCGTGGAAAGCCGAATCTGGCTGACAGCTATTTCAGCCGGGAACGCCGAATTGTCCGCTCTGATGCAGTACGCCTGCATCAGAGTGAACCTCTCATGCTGAACGTTTTCGTACAGCGTGCGTATAAGCTCGTCGTCTGACCCTGCAATGATTTTGAAAATATCGACCTCTCCGAAACCCTCCGCCGTGTACCCGAACGCGTCAAGCGCCCGCCTGTTCACGTCCCTGATGCGCCCGCGCAGGTCTGTTATGACTCCGGCGTCGTAGACGCTCTGAAAAAGTTCGGAGTAACCGCGCAAAACTCCGTCACCGCTGCTCTGCGGAACAGCTTTTTTTTGATGAACAGTTACAAACGACGCCTTCGGACACTCCGCCAGCGGTATCTCCGATATGTCTGGAATAAGGTCTATTCTCATCGTGCTCGATTTGTTCATCTGAACTGTCTCCGACATCTCGTCCCGCCGCAGGTACACGCACATCATCGCCCTGACGCGGCCGAATAAATTAGACGGGGCATTATACCGTTTGTCGCTCTCATTATCAAGAAACAATATCCAAACGAGCGCGCATTGAAAAGTGCAAAATTAAATGACGCACATTCCAAGAGAAGGGAAAAGCGATGCAAGCACGTGAAGGAGGAGCTCCGCCTACCGCCCCCCGGGGGGCGGCGCGCCCCTTCCGGAAAGCAAAAGAAAAAATCCGCCGTCTG